>QGUM02000034.1:0-16665 GCA_003242455.2 Actinomycetes bacterium | reverse complement strand
CCGCCGCCGGAGGCGATCTCCGCCGCCCGGGCGTGCACCCACGCCGCCGCGGCGCCGGCATCGGCGGCGCTGAGGCCCGACGCGAGCAGCGCCCCCGCGACGCCCGCCAGAACGTCGCCCGATCCGGCGGTCGCGAGCCACGCGGGGGCCGCAGGAAGCTCCCGCACGGCGCCGCCGGGGGAGGCGATGATCGTGCGCGAACCCTTGAGCAGCACGGTGGCCCTGGCCGCCTCCGCGAGCAGACGGGCGTGGGCCAGGCGGTCGGCGCGCACATCGCCCGCGGTGACGTCGTGCCGCAGGGCGTCGAGCGTGCGCACGAGCTCGCCCTCGTGCGGCGTGAACAGCACGCGATCCGGCGGGGCGAGACGGGCGCCGGCGGCACGCGAGCGGGCGACCGCCTCGAGCGCTCCCGCGTCGACGACCATGGGCAGCCCGGAGGCGAGCACGGCGCCCACGACGGCCTCCTGGCCCGCGTGATCGGCCACGCCGGGTCCCACGACCCAGGCGGAGGCCCGCGGGAGCGTGTGAGAGGCGTCTGCGGGCTCGTGGACGATGGCCTCGGGCCGGTGCTGGAGCACGAGGGCCTGCGCGCGCCTCGGACCCACGTAGTGCACGGCGCCGACGCCCGCGCGCAGGGCGCCCGAGACGGTCAGGGCAGCGGCTCCGGGATAGGCCTCCGAGCCGGCGACGACGCCGAGGACTCCCCGCGAGTACTTGTCATCGTCAGGAGCGGGCACGGGCCACAGTGCGCGGACCTCAGCGGCGGCGACGGTGCTGCTCATGCCTCAAGCCTGGCACAGGGGACGCGCGCCGTTACGTCGGCTGGAAGACCCGTCGCGCGCCGGGACGCACGTGGACGTAGCGCACGAGGGTGGGGGACAGCGGGCGCTCCTCGATCTCGATCTCCCGCAGCTCCAGGCCGGTCGTGCCGAACACCTCCGCGGCGACGGGGACAGGAGGCGCCACGATCGGCTTCTCCTCGACCATGCCGATGCGCTCGGCTACCTTGCGCGCGCGCAGGTGGTCGCGCTCGCAATAGGCCACGACGTGGGTCACGGACGGGTCGATGAAGACCTCCTCGATGAGCGTGCGCACGGCCTCGGTGGCCACGCCCTTGCCCCAGTAGTCGCGGTGGACGGCCCAGCGCAGCTCGCGCCCGCCGATCTCGTCCTCGCCGTGGATGAAGGGGCCGCTGCGCACCACGCCGATGAGCTCGCCGCTGCCGCGCACGCACACCGCCACCTCCTCGACGGGGTCGAGGTGGGCGGCGCGCTCGATGAGGTCCACGGTGTCGGCCCAGGCGGCAGGGGTGCCGTCGAAGTACGCGGCGCAAGCGGGATCGCCCAGGATCGCGTGGGCTCCGTCCACGTCCGTCTCCCTGAACCGGCGCAGGATCAGTCGTTCCGTGGACACGTACACAGCCCTCAGTGTAGGCAGGGCGGCGCAAGGCGCGTGGTGTGAACGTGGAACAATACGGGCATGGCTCTTCGTGACATTCGCACCATCGGCGATCCCGTGCTGCGCACGCCGTGCGAGCCCATCACCGAGATCGACGATCGCGTGCGGACGCTCGTCGAGGACCTGCTCGAGACGGTCGACATGGACGGCCGCGCCGGGCTCGCCGCCAACCAGATCGGGGTGAGCCTGCGCGCGTTCTCGTGGAACATCGAGGGCGACATCGGCTACGTGCTCAACCCTGTCATCGTCGACGTGTCAGAGGAGAAGCAGGAGCTTGCCGACGAGGGCTGCCTGTCGATCCCCGGGCTGTGGTTCGAGTGCGACCGTCCGCTGTGGGCGCGCGCCGAGGGCATCGACCTGGACGGCAAGACCGTGGTGGTCGAGGGCGAGGAGATCTGGGCCCGCCTCATCCACCACGAGGTCGACCACCTGGACGGCCACCTGTTCATCGACCGCCTGTCCAAGGACGTGCGCAAGAAGGCCATGAAGGCCATCCGCGACACCATCCAGCACGAGCACGCCTGACTCGCTCCCGAGGGTGCCGCATCGGCTCCGGCCGCCACGCCGCGCCCAGGGCTGGCCTTTCGCCCCTGCGTGAGGCACCATAGAGTCACACCGGTGCAGCCGGACTTTCGTGAGGTCGTTGGGGAAGACGCACCTAACGGAAGGGAAACGGCCATGGCTGCCATTGCACGCGGTGTACTTTTCGTGCACTCCGCCACGCGCGCGATGTGCCCACACATCGAGTGGGCCGTGCACTCTGTCCTGGGCACGCGCGTCGCGTTCGACTGGACCGACCAGCCCGCGAGTCCCAACCTGTACCGCGCCGAGGTGGCGTGGCACGGTCAGCAGGGCACGGGCGCGCGCCTCGCCTCCGCGCTGCGGGGGTGGGAGCATGTGCGCTACGAGGTGACGGAGGAGCCGTCGTTCGGCTGCGACGGCGGGCGCTGGTCGCACACGCCGTCGCTGGGCATCTTCCACGCCGTCACGGATGTGCACGGCAACATCGTCGTGCCCGAGGACCGCATCCGTGCGGCGCTCGAGTCGGGCGGCTCGCTCGCGGACATGAAGCGCGCGCTCGACCTGGCGCTGGGCACGGCGTGGGACGAGGAGCTCGAGCCTTTCCGCTACGCCGGAAACGGAGCGCCCGTGCGGTGGCTCCACCGCGTCGGCTAAGGGCTCGCTCCTCAGGAGGTCGCCCGCGACGGGGGAGCGCCCGCACGGGCGCCGATGCCGTGTGAGGCCGTGATCAGGCCGTGGCGTACAGCAGGGCCACGTTGTGGCCGCCGAAGCCGAACGAGTTGTTGATCGCCGCGAGGTCGCCCGTGGCGGGCAGGTCCGCCGGAACCGAGCGCACGAGGTTGATCGCGAGATCCGGGTCCGGGTTGTCGACGTTGATCGTCGGCGGGGCCTTGCGGTCTTCGAGCGCCTTCACCGTGAAGACGGCCTCGAGGGCGCCAGCGCCGCCCAGCAGGTGGCCCGTCATGGACTTGGTCGCGGACACGAGCACGTTGTCGGCGTGGTCGCCCATGAGCTCGCGGATGCCGCGCGCCTCGATGGGGTCGCCCACAGGCGTGGACGTCGCGTGAGCGTTGACGTGGACCACGTCGCGGATCGTCAGGCCCGCCTGCTCCACGGCGGCTAGCATGGCGCGCTTCTGGCCCTCGCCCGTGGGCTCGGGAGCGGCGATGTGGTAGCCGTCGGCGGTGCGGCCGGTGCCCAGCAGGCGCGCGCGGATGCGGGCGCCGCGAGCCTTGGCGAACTCCTCCGACTCCAGGACCATGATGCCCGCGCCCTCGCCGAGCACGAAGCCGTCGCGGTCCACGTCATAGGGACGCGAGGCCGCGGCCGGGTCGTCGGCGCGCTTGGACAGCGTGGACATGGACGCGAACGCGGAGATGGGCAGCGGGTGGATCGCCGCCTCGGTGCCGCCGGCGACCACGACATCGGCCCTGCCGGAGACGATCATGTCGTAGGCCAGGGCGATCGCCTCGGCGCCCGAGGCGCACGCGGACACGACCGCGTGCGCGCCCGCCTTCGCGCCGAACTCCAGCTCCACGTACGCGGCGGCGGAGTTCGGCATGAGCATGGGCACGGTGAGGGGCAGGACGCGCTCGGCGCCCTTGTCCCTCACCGTGTCCCACGCGTCAAGCAGCGTCTGCACGCCGCCGATGCCCGACGACACGACCACGCCCAGGCGGTACGGGTCCACCTCGGGCGAGCCGGCGTCGGCCCAGGCCTCGCGCGCGGCGACCATGGCGTACTGCGCCATGGGGTCCATGCGCTTGGTCTCGGGGCGCGACAGGACCTCCTCCGGGCGGACCGCGAGCTGACCAGCGAAGGTGATGGGCACGCGGTACTTCTCGACCCAGTCGTACTCAAGCGTGCGCACGCCGGAGCGACCGGCGAGGGCCGCTTCCCAGGTGCTGGGCACATCCCCGCCCAGAGGCGTGGTGGCACCGAGTCCGGTGACGACGACAGTCATGGTGAGCCTTTCGGAGGGTGTGTGAGGGCTTGGATCAGCCGTTGATCGCCTTCGTGATGTACGCGACGGCGTCGCCGACGGTGACAAGGTTCTTGACGTCCTCGTCGGGGATGCGCACGTCGAAGCGCTCCTCGGCGAGGGTGACGATCGTCATCATCGACAGCGAGTCGATGTCGAGGTCGTCCGTGAAGGACTTCTCGGCGACGATCTCGGCGGTGTCGATGCCGGTCTCCTCGGCGACGATCTCGGCCAGGCCCGCGAGGACCTCAGACTCATTGGCAGCCACGGAATCTCCTTGGTGTCGGTGATGCGGGACGCATCGGTTTCTTCGGAACGGGTCAAACCTAGCGCCGAGGGCGCTTCGGCTACGGCAGAACCACCACCTGGGCGGCATACACCAGACCGGCGCCGAAGCCGATCTGGAGCGCGAGGTCGCCCGACGTGACGAGTCCGTCACGGTACAGGCGCTCGGTGGCCAGCGGGATCGACGCGGCGGACGTGTTGCCCGAGTCCGCGATGTCCTTGGCCACCACGACGGTGTCGGGCAGGCCGATCTGCTTCACCATCTGGTCGATGATGCGCACGTTGGCCTGGTGCGGGATGAACGCCTTGATGTCAGCTGGGGTGACGCCGGCGGCCTCGACGGCCTCGAGCGCGACCGGGCCCATCTTGAACGACGCCCACTTGAACACGCTGGGCCCCTCCTGGAAGAGGGTGGGGAAGGGCAGGTCGCGGTTGTCGCGCAGCTCCGTCCACGAGGCCGTCTGGCGGATGAGCGGCGCGCCGGAGCCGTCGGATCCCCACACCGTGGGGCCGATGCCCGGCGTGTCGGACGCGCCGACGACGACCGCGCCGGCGCCGTCGCCCAGGAGGTAGCTGATGGAGCGGTCCGTGGGGTCCACCCAGTCGCTCATCTTCTCCGCGCCCACGACGAGGACGTTGCGCGCGGTGCCCGCCCGGACCATGGCGTCGGCCTGGCCGATGCCGTAGCAGTACCCCGCGCACGCGGCGGAGATGTCGAACGCGGCGGACGTGAGGCCCAGGCGGTCGGCCAGCACGGGCGCGCCTCCGGGGGTGATGTGCGGGTACGTGATGGTCGACAGCAGCACGGCGTCGATCTCCTGGGCGTCGATGCCCGCGTTGTCGATGGCCTGGCGCGCGGCCCCCTCCGCAAGGTCGATGACGCCCGTCTCCGGGTTGGCGCGCACGCGCGTGGCGATGCCGGTCATCTTGCGGATCCACTCGTCGGAGGAGTCGATGGGGCCGATGAGCTCCTCGTTGGGCACGACGCGCTCGCCGCGCGCGACGCCCAGGCCGAGGATGCGCGAGAACTCCGGGCCGCGCCGGACGGTCAACGTGGTCATGCCGATGCTCCTGCCAGCTCGCGGGCGGCCGCGAGGTCGTCGGGGGTCTTGAGCGCCACGGCGGGGATGTCCTTGAGCGCGCGCTTGGCCAGGCCCGAGAGGACGCCGCCGGGTGCGAGTTCGACGATACCCGTGACGCCATGGGCGCTCATGGCCTGCATGCACAGGTCCCAGCGCACGGGGCTGGCCACCTGACACACCAGGCGGGCCAGGGCGTCGGCGCCGTCGGCCACCGCCGCGCCGTCCGCGTTGGACAGGAGGGCGACCGTCGGGTCGGCAGGGGAGACGTCCGCGGTCGCGGCGCGCAGCGTCTCGACGGCGGGCTCCATGTAGGACGTGTGGAAGGCGCCGGCGACCTGGAGCTCGATGACGCGGGCGCGCGCGGGAGGCTCTGCGACGAGCGCCTCGATGGCGGCCTTGGCGCCAGCGGCGACCACCTGGCCGGCGCCGTTCATGTTGGCGGCCGTCAGGCCCAGGCGCGAGATCGCGTCGGCGACCTCGGCCTCGTCGCCGCCCAGGACGGCGGCCATGGAGGTCGGCTCGCTCGCGGCGGCGGCATCGGCCATGGCGCGCCCCCGCACCGTGACGAGGCGGACGGCCTCGGACTCGCTCAGCACGCCCGCGAGCGCGGCGGCGGCGAACTCGCCCACGGAGTGGCCGGCCACGAGGCCCACGGTGAGGTCCGAAGCGCCGAGCGCACGGGCCGAGGCGAGCGCGGTCGCCACGAGGAGCGGCTGCGCGATGGCGGTGTCGCGGATGGTGTCGGCGTCGGCAGTGGTGCCGAGCTGGGCGAGGTCCAGGCCGGAGGCCTCCGAGAAGTCCGCGATGGCGGATGCGAAGGCCTCGTCCTCGAGCCACGGAGTGAGCATGCCGGGTGTCTGGGCGCCCTGACCCGGGCTGACGATCGCGAGCATTTCTCTAGAGTGCACCAAAGATTGCGCCCCGACGGGACGCGCGCCCACGGAATGCCTCGCGCGCTTTTGTATGAGACCTACAAAGGAGCGTGGGCCGAGTCCCTCAGCCGGCCGAGCGCGAAGGCCATCTCGAGGACGTGTGCGTCGCGCGTCGACAGGACGTCCCAGCCGGTGAGCTCCGCGACCTTCTTGAGGCGGTAGCGCACCGTGTTGGCGTGGACGAACATCGTCCGCGCGGACAGCTCGAGCGAGCGTCCGCAGTCAAGGAACGTCGCGACGGTCTCTTGTAGGGAACCTCCAGCGCGCACGATCGGGTCGTACGCGATGGCGATGAGCCGATCCCGGGCGGACTGGTCGCCCACGAGGACGCGCTCGGGGAGCAGGTCGTCGGCGTTGACCGGGCGCGGGGTGAGCGACCAGGCGGGGGCGGCGACGACGCCGGCGAAGGCCGCGCGGGTCGAGCGCGCCACCTCGACGAGCGTCACGGCCGGCGGGCCGATGACGACGGGCCCCGGGCCGAAGCATTCGAGCAGCGTGTGGGCGAGCTCGTGGATGTCCGCGTCCGTGCGGGCGATGATGATGAGGTCCTCGCCGTGGATGCCCACGAGCGCGCCGGGAGCGGCCTTGCGGATGGTGCGGCGCAGCTCGGCCGACTGGACCTCGCCCAGCGGGCCGTCCGTGAGGCCCACCATGACGAGCGTGGGGCCCGGCTTCCAGCCGAGCGCGGCGGCGCGGGAGGGGAGATCGTCGTCGACCTCGCCGCGGACCAGGCCGTCGACCACGAGCGCCTCGAGGCGGGCGTCCCAGGCGCCGCGGGACTCGGCGGCGCGCGCGTACACCTCGGCGGCAGAGAAGGCGATCTCGCGGCTGTAGCGCAGGATCGCCTCGCGCAGGTGCTGCTCGCCGCCCGATGCCGCGAGCTCATCGGTGTGGTCCTCCACGACCTTCACGACGGTGCGCACGATCGACAGCGTGTGCTGCAGGGAGATCGAACGGGTCAGCTCTGGCGGAGCGGCGCCGAACACCTCGGATGCCCCGCGATAGACCTGCTGCGGGTTGGCGTACCACTGGACGAAGGAGTTGATGCCCGCCTGGGCCACCGTGCCCACCCAAGAGCGCTCCTGCGCGGGAAGCTCGCTGAACCAGGTGTACTCGGCGTCAAGTTCCTTGAGGGCGGCTGTGGCGAGCCTCCCCGTCGCGGCCTTGAGTCGACGCAGCGTGTCGTGCCGGATGTCGGCAGGCGTGGGCATGCCACTCAGCATAGGGGCGAATTGTGCTCAGAGACCAAGCCCGTGCCCCCATTTCTGGGGGCAGAAAAACAGTGCAAACCAGCATGAACGGGATATACGCGCGCGGGATGAGTCATGCAAAATAACGCAAACTTCCCGGCAGTCGTCGTGTGGAAGCCGATGGCCGCTGCTTGAGGGCGTTTGGCGAGCCTTCCTGGGCCCTGCAGAACCCCACGCGACGTGCGTGAGCCCATGCGCCGCGAGGGCGTTCGGACCCGGGCGACCGAGGCTCGGTCCCCACAGAGCCGACAGGGCAGGATGCGCGGCGGGCGGCGGCGCGCGCGACGTCGAGCCAGGTCGAGGCGCGGCTCAGGCGTCTCCGCCGGAGTTGCCGGATGCGCCCTTCGTCACGTCGTGGATCTCGTACTGGGCCAGAGCCTTGGCGAACGATCCGGCAGGCACCTCGCCCCGGCGCTCGAGCATCTGCAGAGCCTTGACCGCGGTCGACGGTCCGTCGATGACGAAGAAGCGGCGGGCGGCGGCGCGCGTGTCGGAGAAGCCGAAGCCGTCTGCGCCGAGCGTCCCGTAGTCGCCGGGGATCCATGCACGGACCTGGTCGGGCACCAGGTGGTCGTAGTCGGTGGTCGCGACGAACGGACCCTTGGCTCCCTGGAGCTTGGCCGTGATGTAGGGCGTGCGTGCGGGCCTGTCGGGGTGCAGCAGGGTCTCCTGCTCGCAGGCGAGCGCGTCGCGGCGCAGCTCGCTCCACGACGTCACGGACCACACGGCGGCGCGGACGCCCCAGTCCTTGAGCAGGAGCTCCTGGGCCTCGAGCGCCCACGGCAGCGCCACGCCGGAGGCGAGGAGCTGGACCTCCGGTCCCGTGCCCTCGGGTGCGGCGGCGTAGCGGTAGATGCCCTTGATGATGCCCTCGACGTCGACGTCCTCGGGCTCGTCGGGCTGGACGATCGGCTCGTTGTAGACCGTCAGGTAGTACATGACGTTCTGGTCGCGGCCGTCGCCGGGGCCGTACATGCGCTCGATGCCGTCACGGATGATGTGACGGATCTCGTATCCGAAGGCGGGGTCGTATGTGACGACGGCGGTGTTCGTGCCGGCGATGAGCGGCGAGTGGCCGTCGGCGTGCTGGAGTCCCTCGCCCGTGAGCGTGGTGCGGCCCGCGGTGGCGCCGATGATGAAGCCGCGCGTCAGCTGGTCGCCCGCGGCCCAGAACTGGTCGCCCGTGCGCTGGAAGCCGAACATCGAGTAGAAGATGTAGACCGGCAGCATCGGCTCGTCGTGCGTCGCGTACGACGTGCCCACGGCCTGGAACGCTGCGGCGGAGCCCGCCTCGTTGATGCCGGTGTGCATGATCTGACCTGTCTCGGACTCCTTGTACGAGAGCATGAGCTCGCGGTCCACCGGCAGGTAGTTCTGGCCGTTCGTGTTGAAGATCTTCGCCGAGGGGAAGATCGAGTCCAGGCCGAACGTGCGCGCCTCGTCGGGGATGATCGGCACGATGCGGTGGCCGAAGTCGGGGTCCTTGAGCAGGTCCTTGAGCAGGCGGACGAACGCCATGGTCGTCGCGACCTGCTGCTTGCCGGAGCCCTTCTTGAGCAGCTCGTAGGTCTTGGCGGACGGCAGCGGCACGGGCTTGGAGTCGCCGCGACGCTCCGGCACGAAGCCGCCCAAGGCGCGACGGCGCTCGAGCATGTACTGGATCGCCGGGTCGTCCATGCCGGGGTGGTAGTACGGCGGGCGGTACGGGTCGGCCTCGAGCTGCTCGTCCGTGAAGGGGATGTCGAAGGTGTCGCGCAGGACCTTGAGGTCGGCCGCGGCGAGCTTCTTCATCTGGTGCGTCGAGTTGCGCGCCGCGAAGTTGGAGCCCAGGCCGTAGCCCTTGATGGTCTTGGCGAGGATGACGGTCGGCTTGCCGTTCTTCTCCGTGGTGGCCTTGAGGTAGGCCGCGTAGAGCTTGCGGTAGTCGTGGCCGCCGCGCTTGAGCGCCCAGATCTGCTCGTCAGTCATGTCCTTGACGAGCTCCTTGGCGCGGGGGTCGCCGCCGAAGAAGTGGTCGCGGATGAACGCGCCGGACTCGGCGCGGTACGTCTGGAAGTCGCCGTCGGGGACGGTGTTCATGAGGTTGAGGAGCGCGCCGTCCTTGTCCGCCGCGAGCAGCGGGTCCCAGTTGCGGCCCCAGATGACCTTGATGACGTTCCAGCCGGCGCCGCGGAAGAAGGCCTCGAGCTCCTGGATGATCTTGCCGTTGCCGCGCACGGGGCCGTCGAGGCGCTGCAGGTTGCAGTTGACCACGAACGTCAGGTTGTCCAGGTTCTGGTTCGCCGCGAGCTGGAGCATGCCGCGCGACTCGGGCTCGTCCATCTCGCCGTCGCCCAGGAACGCCCACACGTGCTGCTGCGAGGTGTCCTTGATGCCGCGCAGGTGCAGGTAGCGGTTGGTCCAGGCCTGGTAGATGGCCGATGCCGGACCCAGTCCCATGGAGACGGTGGGGAACTCCCACAGGTCGGGCATGAGGCGCGGGTGCGGGTAGGACGACAGGCCGCGGCCCGGGCCCGACTTCTCCTGGCGGAAGGAGTCGAGGTCGGCCTCGGTGAGGCGCCCCTCCATGAAGCCGCGGGCGTAGACGCCGGGAGCCGCGTGACCCTGGAAGTAGACCTGGTCTCCGCCGCCGGGGTGGTCCTTGCCGCGGAAGAAGTGGTTGAGGCCCACCTCGTACAGCGTCGCCACGGACGCGTAGGACGAGATGTGGCCGCCCACGCCCTTGCCCTCCACCTGGGCGCGCGTGACCATGACGGCCGCGTTCCAGCGGATCCAGCCGCGGTAGCGGCGCTCGATCTCCTCGTCGCCGGGGAACTCGGGCTCCTCGTCCACGGAGATCGTGTTGACGTACGGAGTGTTGAGGCTCAGCGGGATGCCCAGCTGCCGCGACGCGGCGTGCTCGACGACGCGCTCGACGATGTACTCGGCTCGGGCGGGGCCCTTCGTGTCGATGAGTCCGTCCAGTGACTCGATCCACTCGGCGGTCTCTGCTGGATCCTTGTCGATCGCGCCGTGCTGGTTCACGAGTGGCCTTTCGTCCGGGCGCGCTTCTGGCGCGCCGCTGAGCTCGGGGGTAAGGCGGGGATACCGCGTCTCCCCACATTCTTGCCACATCCCGGCGGCTTGTCACGCCACGGTCCCAGACGCGGCTCGCGACACGCCCCGGCGCGCCGCGCTTCGCCGTTGCACGCGGCGCCGATGCGCCTCTACTGTGATTCACAACGCGCACGGGGTGCGCTCGTCAACGAAAGGGGCATTGCGGCCGTGGCCACCACCCAGGGCTCGGGCAGCATCGACGCGACGATCGTCGCGCGGCTGGGACTCGAGACCGGCATGATCGTCCAGGAGTTCGGCTACGACGACGATGTCTGCGACGCGCTGCGCGTCGCCATCGAGGACGCCACGGGCGAGAAGCTCGTCGACGAGGACTACGGCGATGTGACCGATGCGTGCATCGTGTGGTTCCGCGAGGGCGACGACGACCTCGCCGACCTCCTCATGGACGTCCAGTCCCTCCTCGACGGGGGCGGCTCGGTGTGGCTCCTCACGCCCAAGGCCGGTCGCGACGGCCACGTCCCCCCGCGTGACGTCGAGGAGGCGTCGTCGCTCGCCGGACTTCACGCGACCTCGACCTTCGTGGTCGACTCCGCCTGGACCGCCACCCACCTGGTGGAGAAGGGCCACATGAAGTGAGCAATCCGCTCGTGGGGCGTCCCGCCCCCGAGTTCGCCCTCCGCGACCAGAACGGTCGGACGGTGCGCCTGAGCGACTTCCGCGGCGGGAAGGTCCTCATGGTGTTCGTGCCGTGGGCGTTCTCGCCCGTGTGCACGTACGAGATCGAGCAGCTGCGCGACGCCCCCGACCTGGGCGAGGCGGTCGCCGCGCTGCTCGTGGTCAACTGCGACTCGATGTACGTCAACCAGGAGTGGGCGGACCGCCACGGATTCCACGGCACGCTCCTGAGCGACTTCTGGCCCCACGGCGAGACCGCGCGTGCCTACGGCGTCTTCAACGAGGAGCGCGGACAGGCCCGACGCGGCACCTTTCTCATCAACGAACTCGGCGTCGTGGAATGGGTGCTGGAGAACCCCGAGGGCGACGCGCGCGACCTCGCGCTGTACCGCCAGGCGCTCGGGCTCGAGGCGCCCGCCCTCGATCTCCCCTGAGCGTCGCCGCACGGGAGAGCCGGCCGTGCGCGGCCGTCGCGCAGACGGATAGGGAACAATAGGCGCGGGCCCTTAGCTCAGTTGGTCAGAGCACTGCGCTTACACCGCAGGTGTCGTCGGTTCGAGTCCGGCAGGGCCCACGGGAGGAACCATGACCACGGTCGCCGACGTCATCTCGGTCATCGAGCGGCGCTTTCCGCCCTCGCTCGCCGAGGAGTGGGACGCCGTCGGCCTGTCCGTGGGAGACCCCGCGCGCGCCGTCGAACGGGTCCACTTCGCCGTGGACCCCACGCGCGCCGCGGCCGCGGAGGCCGTCGCCGCAGGCGCGCAGATGCTCGTCACCCACCACCCGCTCATGCTGCGAGGTGTGACGTCCGTCGCGGCCACCACGTCCAAGGGCTCGGTGGTGCACGCCCTCGTCGAGGCGGGCGTGGCGCTCTACACCGCACACACCAACGCCGATGCCGGAGAGGGCGGGGTCTGCGACGCGCTCGCGTCCGCGATCGGCATGCGCGTCGACGGCCCGCTCGTGCCTCACCCCGACGACGCGGGCATCGGCACGGGACGCATCGGCGCCGTGGAGGCGACCACCCTCGAGCGGCTGGCCGGACGCCTCGCCGAGGTGCTGCCGGCGACGGCGCAGGGCGTCCTCTACGCCGGGGATCCGGGTCTGCCCGTGCGTCGCGTCGCGCTTGTGGGAGGCGCGGGCGACTCGTTCATCGACGCCGCCGTGGCGGCGGACGTGGACGTGTACATCACGGCAGACCTGCGCCACCACCCGGTCCTCGAGGCGCGCGAGTCCGCCTCGCTGCGTGCCGGCACCCCGGCGTTCATCAACGTCTCCCACGCGGCCTCGGAGTCGCTGTGGCTCGCCGGCATCGCGGACGAGGTCGCCCGGGAGACCGGCGTCGCCGTCCACGTGAGTACGCTGAACACTGACCCATGGACGGGTCGCGTCTCCAGCCCCAGCATCTAAGGAGTTCCGTTGCCCAAGGCACCCGCCGCCGACCAGCGCCGACTGCTCGACGTGCAGGACGCGGACACGCGGATCGCGCAAGCGCGGCATCGGCGCGCGAACCTTCCCGTGCTCGCCGAGCTCGCGGAGATCACGGGCCGCGCGGAGGACCTCGAGCGCGCTCGCGAGCTCGCGCGCATCGAGGCGAGCGACCTGAGGCGAGAGGTGACCAAGGCGGAGGACGACGTCCGTGCCGTCCGCTCGCGCGCGGAGCGCGACACCGAGCGCCTCAACTCGGGCCAGGGCACGCCCAAGGACCTCCAGGCGCTCCAGGCGGAGCTCGAGCTGCTCGCCAAGCGCCAGGCCGATCTGGAGGACATCCAGCTCGAGGTGATGGAGCGGCTCGAGGCCGCCGAGCAACGCGTGGCCCAGGCTGACGAGCAGGCGACGGCGCTGCGCGCCCAGGCGGCCGAGCTCGAGGCCAGACGCGATGCGGAGTGGGCGGCGATCGACGCGGAGCTCGAGGAGCTCGCCGCAGCCCGCAAGGCCGCCGCCGAGGGACTCGACGCCGATCTCCTCGCCCTGTACGAGCGGCTGCGGGCCGCGAACGGGGGAGTGGGCGCCGCCCGCCTGTCGCGCGGCCAGTGCCAGGGCTGCCACATGACGCTCAACCCCGTGGACCTGGGCCGCATCGAGTCGGCAGCCGAGGACGACGTCGTCCGCTGCGAGGAGTGCGGCCGCATCCTCGTGCGCGGAGCGGCACAGTGACGCGCCGCCTCGTCGTCGAGGCGGACGGGGGCTCGCGCGGCAACCCGGGTCCTGCCGGCTACGGCGCCGTGGTCCGGGACGCGGCATCGGGCGCCGTCCTCGCCGAACGCGCTGGGTTCTTGGGCACCGCCACGAACAACGTCGCCGAGTACAACGGCCTCATCGCCGGGCTCGGGGCGGCGCGCGCCATCGACCCGACCGCCGCGATCACCGTGCGGATGGACTCCAAGCTCGTCATCGAGCAGATGAGCGGACGCTGGCAGATCAAGCATCCCGACATGAAGCCGCTCGCGCTCACGGCGCGCGACATCGCCCGCGGCGCGGACGTGGCCTACGAGTGGGTGCCGCGCGAGGCCAACAAGGCGGCCGACGCTCTCGCCAACGAGGCCATGGACACGCGATCGCCCCAGATCGCGCGCGACTATGACGCGGACGGCCCCATGGTCGGTCCCGAGTACGACGACGCCGTCGACGCCGAGTTCGTCGAGCACGCCCTCGACGCCGAGGCAGACGGAGACGGCGGCGCGCCGCGCGTGCCGCGCAACCTCAGCTCGCTCGACACCGACTACCTCGCGCCGCTGACCATCGTCTTCGTCCGTCACGGCGTCACCGACATGACCGCGACCCACAGGCTGTCCGGCTCGGGCGTGCCTGGACCGGGCCTCAACTCCACGGGTCGCATCCAGGCCGCGAAGGCCGCCGACGCCGTGTACCGCATCGGCCGCGACACGTGGGAGCGCGTGCCCAAGGTCTCGCGCGTCATCGCCTCGCCCATGGTGCGCACCCAGGAGACGGCTGCCGCGCTCGGCCGACGGCTGGGGCTGCACGTGGAGACCGACGAGCGGCTCAAGGAGATCGACTTCGGGACGTGGGAGGGCTTGACGCCCGAGGAGACGATCGAGCGCGACGGTCGCCAGATCCTGCTGTGGCAGGACGCGTCGGTGAGGGCGCCGGAGGGCGAGTCCATCGCCGACGTCGGCGCGCGCGGCCTCGCGTGGGTCCAGGACCTCGCGCGCGCCCACGCCGCCGACCCGGCGTCGGAGCACACGGCCGTGAGCATCGCCGCCGTCTCTCACGCCGTGGCGATCAAGGCGACCATCGGCGCCGTGATGGGCTTCCCGCTCGAGCGCGCCTCCCGGGTGTGGCCGCTGCCTGCCTCGCTCAGCATCGTGCAGGTGCGGGTGACGCCTCAGGGCGAGGTGGGCGACGCGCACCTGTTCTGCCTGGGCGCGCCCGTCGACTGACGTTCCGGTTGAATGAGTCGAGGAGGTGGCGATGTCGACCGCGTTCATGGATCCGCTGCCGCTGTGGCGCGAGCCCGTGTGGGCCTCCGTGAGGCGCGTGCTCGGCCGCGCGATCACGGCGGCCCTGTGGACCGTGCTGGGAGGCATCCCCGGCGTGTTCACCGGTGTGCTGCCCGTGGCGTGGCTGCGGCCCGTCGCCCTGGTGTTCGCGGTGCTCGCGCTCGCGCACACCGTGCTCGCCGTCGCCAACCTCGCGCGCAATCGCCGCGTGCTGCTGCGCCTCATGGGCACCGGCTCGATCGAGTGGCCGCAGTCCATCCAGGAGAGGCTCGTCCGGGCGCGCCTGGACTGGGTCGAGGGTCCCGTCGTGAGGGTCACCGAGGAGCTGCGCGTGCCCGGTCCGGCGAGCACGTATCCGCGAGTGAGGCTCGAGGGCGGCGGCCGCACTATCAGCCGCCTGCCGCTCTACGGCACGTCCGTGGAGGACTTCATCGCCGCGGTGAACGAGGCGGCCGCCGGCCGCGGCGTCCGCTTCGAGCGCGCCGAGCCCGGGGAGGAGCCTCCCGCAGACGCTGCGGCTCCGTGACGCGGCGCCGCAACCACGGCACAGTCCAGGACGCCCCTTGACGCATGACCTAACGCGATATATCGTGAGTGTGTTGCCACAGGCGCGAGACCCGCGCTGCGGCGACACGAAGGGAGGCTCACCATGAGCCACAGCAAGCGTCATGGGCGCGCACGACGCGCCCTGCACGGCACGCGCCGGGGATGGCCCGTCGAGTTCGCGGAGGACCTTGGGGCGCGCGGCAAGTTCGGCCCGCCCGGAGAGTTCGGCCCGCCCGGATCGCCGGGAGCTGGGCACGGCTTCGGCCCCGGCGCCGGATTCGGCCCGCCCTGGGGGCGCGGTCGCGGATCCGGACGCGCGGGCCGCGGCGCCCGTCATCGCGGTGACGTCCGCACGGCGATCCTGGTGCTCCTCGCGGAGCAGCCGCGCCACGGTTACGACCTCATCAAGGCGATCGAGGAGCGCACCGGCGGCGCCTGGGCGCCCAGTCCCGGCTCCGTCTACCCGACGCTCCAGGCGCTCGAGGACGAAGGGCTTGTCACCGTCGAGCTCGTCGACGGCCGCAAGACCGCCTCGCTCACGGCCGCGGGTCGCGAGCACGTCGCGTCGCGCGGCGCGGACGCCGAGTCGGTCTTCAGCCGCTCGGCGGCCGCAGAGGGCGTCGCCCTCATGGCGGAGCTGCGCCAGCTCGCCGATGCGACCAGGCTCGTCGCCAAGCGGCCCGAGCTCGCCGCGCAGGCATCGGCCGTCCTGGCCGGCGCGCGCAAGGAGATCTATCGCCTCCTCGCCGACGCCTAGGCGGACCGCCTAGCATGGGGGTGCGGATGAGTTGGCCAGGCGGCCGCGTCATCGGGCGACCGATGCCGAGGAACGTCCGGGCTCCACAGAGCAGGGTGGTGGCTAACAGCCACCCGGGGTGACCCGCGGGACAGTGCCACAGAGAGCAGACCGCCGCCGGCTCGCCGGCGGCAAGGGTGAAAGGGTGAGGTAAGAGCTCACCGCGTCGCTGGTGACAGGGACGGCATGGCAAACCCCACCCGGAGCAAGGCCAGACAGGAAGCGTTCGAGGGCTGCTCGCCCGAGCTTCCGGGTAGGCCGCTTGAGCCGTGCGGCAACGCACGGCCTAGATGGATGGCCGCCCGGTGGACCTCAGATCCACCCGACAGAACCCGGCGTATCGGCCAGCTCATCCGCCTTGCGCTCGCGTCACGAGGGTGAGGCGACCCGCGTCCAGCTCCACGTCGCGGATCGCGCCGCCGATCATGCCCGCGGCGGCATCGGCAAGGTCCTCGGGCGTCTGGGGCTGCAGATCGTTCTCGACGAGGTGACGCACCAGCAGGCCGCGCGTGTGCTTCGCGTGGTGGCTCACCACGGATCTCCTGCCGTCGACCTCGCGCTGGACCGCCACCGGTACCCACGCCGATGCCGTGGGCCTGTACGCGGCGACGTAGGCGGAG
>QGUM02000149.1:0-3807 GCA_003242455.2 Actinomycetes bacterium | reverse complement strand
GACACGCGGCGTGTCACGGTGCGGTCGGCGATCAACCGGTGCTGAGTGACGAGCGGGGCTCGGTTGCCGTCGTGCCGGCGACCAACCGGTGCTGAGGAGTGACGAGCGGCGGCCCGGGCACGGCTGCTGACAGTGCGCCTGGCGCGATTCGAACGCGCGACACCCGCTTTAGGAGAGCGGTGCTCTATCCCCTGAGCTACAGGCGCTTGGAGGCAGTTCATCGTACCGGGCCGCCGGGACGCGGCACGGGGCGCAGCCGAGACGGGCGCGCGCCCGCCGGCGCTCACCACTTGTGGTGCACGTACTCCCGGATCTCACGGTCGTAGATCTGCTCGAGCTCGGCCAGCGTGGCGTCGTCGATGGGCGGAAGGTCGCCCACGGCGGCGTTGTCGCGCGCCTGCTCGGGGTTGCGTGCGCCGGGGATGACCGTGGAGACGCCGGGCTGCTGCTCGATCCAGCGCAACGCGAGCTGGGCGGTCGTCCATCCGTCGGGCGTGAGGGTCGCGACCTGACGGGCGGCGCGCACGCCCACCTCGAACGGCACGCCGGAGAACGTCTCGCCCACGTCGAACGCTGAGCCGTCGCGGTTATAGGTGCGGTGGTCGTTCGGCGCGAACGTGGTGGTCTCGTCGTACTTGCCGCTCAGCAGGCCCGATGCGAGAGGAACGCGGGCGATGATGCCGACGCCCGCCTCAGCGGCGGCGGACACGACGCGCTCGAGCGGCTTGCGGCGGAAGAGGTTGAGGATGATCTGGATGCTCGCGAGGTCAGGCTCGCGCAGCGCGTCGAGCGCCTCGTCGCACGTCTCGACGGACACGCCCCAGCGGGCGATGCGGCCCTCGTCGACGAGGGTGCGCAGCGCGTCGTAGGTCGCGGGGTTCTTGAGCACCTCCGACGGCGGGCAGTGGAGCTGCACCAGGTCCAGGGTGTCCACGCCGAGGTTCTCGCGAGAGCGGTCGGTCCAGCGGCGGAAGTTGTCGAGGGTGTACTCCGACGCCACGTGAGGGTTGGCCCGTCGGCCCATCTTGGTCACCACGGTGAAGGTGTCGGCCTCCGGGCGCGACTTCCAGAACGTGCCGACCGTGCGCTCGGACAGGCCGTCGCCGTACACGTCGGCGGTGTCGTAGAAGGTGATGCCGGAGTCGGCGGCGGCGTTCAGGATGGCGAGCGAGCGCTCCTCATCCACGTCGCCCCAGTCCGCACCGAGCTGCCAGCAGCCCAGACCGATCGAGGACACAGTCCGCCCAAGGCGGGGAACGAAGTTCTCGCGCATGGTGACCAACCTACACACCACGACGCGCGCGCGGACAGGTATTGAGGTCGTTGTGACCTAGGTGACACTGACCGCGCGCGCGTCGAGCGCGTCACGAGCCGGACAGGCTCAGGAGACGCGGATGTAGATGGGGTTCCGCTGCCAGATGCCGCGGAACTGGATCGACTTGCCGGAGGTCGGCGCGTCGATCTGCAGGTTCGGTCCGGCGTACAGGCCCACGTGTCCCGGCGTCAGGATGATGTCGCCGGGGAGCGGCTCATCGACACGGGTGCCGATGTTGTAGTAGCCGCTGGAGGAGGTGGGCAGCGAGATGCCGAACTGGGCGTAGACGTAGCTCACGAAGCCGGAGCAGTCGAAGCCTTCAGCGGGCGACTTGCCGCCAGCCTTGTAGGGAGTTCCGACGTACTTGGCGGCCTCGGCGATGATCGCGGAGCCCGCGATCGCCTGGGCCACGTCGGCGGAGTTCGCAACGGGACGGGCACTGGCCGAAGAGCGAGGCGCGGTCACCACGGGGATGACCTCGACGCTCACCTCAGGCACGTCCACCGCGAAGGTGGAGGTGACGCCGGCGACCACGACGGGCGTGTCGGCGGCGAGGCTTTCGGCGTATGCAGCTCCGTTCTTCGCGAAGGACTCCTGCGAGGGAACGGGGTGTCCGTGCGACACCAGGGCCACCGCCGCCGCCCCCGTGAGGGGGATCACGACGAGTGCGGCACCCGCCGTGACGGCTATCGCGCGAGTCCTGGCTCGCAAGTATGCATACTGCACAACATCATTCCTATCCGCGCTCGTAGCGCTTCGTCGACGCCCCTGTATCGCCCGGATCCGCCGGGCGGTTCCAACCAATGCAGGGGCGCCCGGAGGGGTTCTCCTGGCACTGCAACCCGTCCACGATAACCGCTCATCGCGACGAGTCGGACAATCCGCGGACGAAAATGTGCCGTCCGGCGTCGATCGGGATCGTGACCGCTCCGGCGTCCGTCGACAGCGTCACAGACTCGTCGTCGACGGAGATCGTCAGCGTCACCCCTGGTAGAAGGCCTATCTCTGAGGCGAGCTCCAAGAAGCCCTCCAGCGTTTGGGGATTCTCGCCGATGCGAACGAGCGTGACGCGCGTCACGCCCGAAAAAAAGGCGTCCACAGCCGCGATCTCGGCCGTGTCGCGCGTCGCGGGCGGCAGTCCGAGCTCGTCGAGGCCCGGGATGGGGTTGCCGTAAGGAGACACGCGCGGACCGTCGAGCATCTCCACGACGCGCCGCTCCACGCGGTCGCTCATGACGTGCTCCCACCGGCACGCCTCGTCGTGCACATAGGGCAGCTCGAGGCCGATGACGTCGGTCAGCAGCCGCTCCGCGAGCCGATGCTTGCGCATCACCCGGGTGGCCACCGCGAGGCCCTGCTCGGTGAGCTCGAGGTGGCGGTCCTCGGACACCACCACGAGCCCGTCGCGCTCCATGCGCGCGATCGTCTGCGACACCGTGGGACCCGTGTGACCCAGGGTCTCCGCGATGCGCGCGCGCAGGGGCGTCACACCGTCCTCGATGAGCTCGTAGATGGTGCGGAGATACATCTCCGTGGTGTCGATGAGGTCGCTCATGCCGCGTGACGTCCCATGCCTCGGTATGCCCATCCCGCGGCGATCCACGCGTCCGGGTCCAGGCAGTTGCGCCCGTCGATGACGCGCCGATGCGCGACGACCTCGCCCACGGCCTGCGGATCCGCCTCGCGGAACTCCTTCCATTCGGTGGCGACGATCACGAGGTCGGCGCCCTCGCACGCCTCCAGGACAGAGCCGGCGAAGGTGAGCGTGGGCCAGACGGCCGCGGCGGTCTCGTTGGCAGCGGGGTCGTAGACGCGGACGTTCGCGCCGGACAGGTGCAGGCGGCCGGCCACGTCGAGGGCGGGCGAGTCGCGCACATCGTCGCTGTTGGGCTTGAACGCGGCACCCAGGACGGCGATGACCTTCCCCTTCACGCTGCCGCCCAGCTCGCGGTGGGCGAGGTCCACGACGCGCTCGCGACGGCGCAGGTTGACCGCGTCCACCTCGCGCAGGAACGTGAGCGCCTGGTCCACGCCCAGCTCGCCCGCGCGCGCCATGAACGCCCGGATGTCCTTGGGCAGGCAGCCGCCGCCGAAGCCCAGGCCCGCTCCCAGGAACTTCCGGCCGATGCGCTCGTCATAGCCGATGGCGTCGGCGAGCTGGACCACATCGGCGCCCGTCGCCTCGCACACCTCGGCGATGGCGTTGATGAAGGAGATCTTGGTGGCGAGGAACGCGTTGGCGGAGACCTTCACCAGCTCGGCCGTCGCCAGGTCGGTGACGATGAACGGGGTGCCGCGCTCGATGGCCTGCGCGTAGATCTCGCGCGCGACCTCCTCGACGCGGCCGGGGCGCTCGGGGTCGACGCCCAGGACGAGGCGGTCGGGGGCGAGGGTGTCCTCGACGGCGTAGCCCTCGCGCAGGAACTCGGGGTTCCACGCCAGCTCGACGGCCGTGCCGGCGGGGGCCAGCCGCTGCAGCCGCTCGGTGAGCT
>QGUM02000033.1:0-16842 GCA_003242455.2 Actinomycetes bacterium | reverse complement strand
CCGTGGGCTCCGAGGGAGGGGGCGGAGGCGGGGTCGACCCGCCGCCTGAGCCTCCGCCGGCGTCGCCTGCGCCGCCCGAGCCTCCGCCCGCGTTGCCTCCGCCGCCTGAGCCTCCTCCAGAGCTCCCGCCCGAGCCGCCAGAGCTCCCGCCCGAGCTTCCGCCGGAGCCGCCGTTGCCGCCCTGCTGAGCGGCCTCCTGCTGGAGCTTCTCCCACAGCGCCTGCTCGGCTGCCTGGCGCTCCGCCTGGAGGCCCGCCTGGCGCTGGCGCTCGAGGGCGGCCGTGGTCTTGCGCAGCTGGGCGAGGCGCTCGATCGCAGCCTCGCGAGTCTCCTCGGCGTCGCGCAGCGCCTGCTCGGCGTTGCGCTGGGCCTCCTGGGCGGCGGCGAGCGCGACGGCCGCCTCCTGGGCAGCCTTGGCGGCGTCCTCCGCGGCCTTCTCCGCGTACTCCTGCATGGTCTGCGCGACGAGCTCGGCGGCCTTCACGCGCTGGACGGTGTCGTCCGCGTGGACGGCCGCGCGGTCGATCGCCTCGGAGCGGATGATCACGTCGTCGAAGCCGTCGGCCGACATGATCGCCTCCATCGAGCCGAAGCTGCCGCCCTGGCGATACGCCTCCATGGCGATCTCGGCAAGGTCGGCGCGCGCCTCCTCCAGCGCGGCGGCCGCCTCGGCCGCACGCTCGGTCGCGGCCTCGAGCTCGCGCTGGGCGAGGTCGGCGATGGACTTGGCCTGGGCGTACTCCTCGGCGGCGAGGCGAGCCGCGGCATCGGCCGCGTGGGCCGCCTGCTCGAGCTCGACGATGGCGGCGTCCAGCTGAGCGACGTCGGCCTTGGCATCGGCGACCGCGCGACGGGCGGCTTCGATCTCCGCGAGGCCTGGGTAATCGGCCGCGCCGGCGAGCTGAGGCTGCGCGAAGAGGAACGAGGTCACCGCGAGCGCGACGACGGACAGCGTGGCCGCGACGCGGCGCGCAAGCCGGGCAGGACGCGGCAGCGCGACGGCATCGGTCATGCGCTCTGTCCCTCCGACTCGAATCCGACTGGGTGGTGATGCTATGTCTTCTTTGTCCGAATGTGAACCTTTGTGTGGCATTTCTCTCAAGCCCCTGGGGCGCATCGGACGGGCGCCGCGGGCGGGGCTCATGGTGATTATCGGCGTGCAGGGGCCAGGGCTTGAGGTGCCGCGCACGGCTCCACGCGGCCGCGCCCGTGCCCTAGGGTTGGATTCGCGATGGATGACGACGGCATTGAAACTGACGCCTGGGCCGCGGACACCGGCCCCAGCGCCCACGCGCTCCCGCCTGCCTCGGCGGCCTGGCGCGAGGGAGACCACCCCGGCCGCCGGCAGTTCTTCACCCTCGGGGACCTGCCGCTCGAGGCCGACCCCATGGGAGTCCTGCCCGATGTCACCCTCGCCTACGAGACCTGGGGCGAGCTCAACGCCGCGAAGGACAACGCCGTCTACATCGCCCACGCGCTGACCGGCGACATGCACGTGTTCGGCCCCGCGGAGCCCGGCCACCGCACCGGCGGCTGGTGGACCGCGATGGTCGGCCCCGGCAAGCCCATCGACCCTGCGCGCCACTTCATCGTGTGCGCGAACGTCGTGGGCGGCTGCCAGGGATCGACCGGTCCCGCCTCGCCGCACCCGGAGGACGGCAAGCCGTGGGGCTCGCGCTTCCCCTACGTCACGATGCGCGACCTCGTGGCCGCGGAGGTGCGCCTCGCCGACTACCTGGGCATCGACCGCTGGCGCCTCATCACCGGCCCGTCCATGGGCGGCATGCGCGCCATCGAATGGGCGGTCACCCACCCCGAGCGCGTGGGCGCGATCGCCCCCGTGGGGTCCACCGCCGCGGTGACAGCGGATCAGATCGCCTGGTCCACGTCCCAGATCGCCGCCATCAAGGCCGACCCCAAGTTCCGTGGCGGCGACTACTACGACGCCGCTCCCGGCGACGGCCCGCACGTGGGCATGGGCATCGCGCGCATGATCGCGCACACCACCTACCGCTCGGAGGGAGAGCTCGCCGAGCGCTTCGGCCGCAGCTACCAGGGCGACTCCGACCCGCTGGGCAAGGGCGGCGAGTTCGCGGTGCAGAGCTACCTGTACCACCACGCCCGCAAGCTCGCGATGCGCTTCGACGCGAACACGTACATCCGCCTCGCCCAGGCCATCCAGTCGCACGACGTGGGCCGCGGTCGCGGCGGCGTGGAGACGGCGCTCGCGCGCTACACGGGCCCGGCGCTCGTGGTCGCGGTCGACTCGGACCGCCTCTACCCGCTCAAGAACTCGATCGAGCTCGACGCGGGCCTGGTGGGCTCCGACGGCGTCAAGGTGGTCCACTCCCCCGTGGGCCACGACGGCTTCCTCGTGGAGTCCGGCCAGCTCAACGCGTTCATGGCGGAGTTCGAGCGCTCGCTCTAGCGCACGGCCCGTGGCAGGCCGGGCGCCGGACGCCGACGCGCCGCAGGCCGGGCGCCCCGTGAGCCGGACGCCGACGCGCCCGTGTCAGCGCGCGAGGCGCGCCGCCAGTGCCTCCGCGAGATGCAGGCCCTCGACGTCGACCAGCTGCTCCGCCTGCGTGCGACAGCTGACGCCGTCCGCGAGGTAGACCACGTCATCGGGCGCGCCGTCGCCCACCAGCCCGGCCTTCTCGAGCGCAGGGATGAGCGAGTTGTGCGCCACCTGGACGGACACGTCGTAGTGGCCCTTCTCGTAGCCCCAGTTTCCCGCCAGGCCGCAGCAGCCCGCCGCCTCGGTGACCGTGGCTCCTGCCCGCTCGAGGAGCTCCCGATCGGCGCGGTAGCCCATGACCGAGTAGTGGTGGCAATGCGGCTGGACCACGGCGGTGACGCCCGCGAGCGACGGCGGCTCCCAGCCCTGGCGCGGGCGAACGGGCGCACGGCCGGTGAGGACCTCGGCGAGCGTGAAGGTGTGCTGCGCGACGGCGTGGGCGCGCGGGTCGTCCGGCAGGAGCTCCACGAGGTCGGAGCGCAGCACCGCGGTGCACGACGGCTCGACGCCGATGATGGGCACGCCGTTGACGGCCCACGGCCCCAGGACCTTGAGCAGGTGCTCCAGGCGCTTGCGCGCGCCGTCCAGCTGCCCCGTCGAGATCCACGTCACGCCGCAGCAGGCGTCGCCCGCGCTGACGAAGACCTCGAAGCCCGCGTCCTCGAGCACGGCGATCATCGCCTCGGGGATCTGCGGGTCCAGGCCGTCCGTGAACGAGTCGGCCCACAGCACCACCCGAGCGGGCTTGCGACCCGAGGGGATGTCCGTGGTGCCCGCGACGTCGGCGCGCACGTCCCGATGCATGGGCACGCGGGAGCGCTTCGCCGCCGCGGTGCGGTGGAAGGGCCTGCTCGCGAAGCGCGGCAGGCCGCGTCGCGGGTCCAGTCCCGCGACGGGCAGCACGAGCCTGCGGATCCATCCCACGCCGAGCACGCCGTTGACGAGCCACGGCACCCGGCCGATGACCTTCATCCACCGCGGCAGCCAGCCGATCGAGTAGTGGCCCATGGGGCGCAGGCGACCCTTGTAGGTGCGGTGCAGCACCTCCGACTTGTAGGCCGCCATGTCGACGCCGCTGGGGCAGTCGCTCGAGCAGGCCTTGCAGCTCAGGCACAGGTCGAGGCTCTCGCGCACCTCGGGTGAGTCGAGCCCGAAGGCGCCGCCGTGCTGGAGGGCCTCCTGGAGCACGCGGGCGCGGCCGCGCGTCACGTCCTTCTCGTCGCCCGTCGCCTGGTACGAGGGGCACATGAAGCCCGATCCGGAGCCGATCGCGTTCGCGCGGCACTTGCCCACGCCGGTGCAGCGGTGGACGGCCTCGGTGAGGTCGCCGTGGTCGTGCAGCAGCGCGTGGCCGATGCTGGGGCTGCGCGGGGCCGACGGGCGGCGCAGGTCCGCGTCGAGCGGAGCGGGGTCGACGACGACCCCCGGGTTGAGGAGGTTGTCCGGGTCGAAGAGGTGCTTGACGCCCTTGAACAGCGCGAGCGCCTCCGGCGAGTACATGCGGTCGAGCAGCTCCGAGCGAGCGCGGCCGTCGCCGTGCTCGCCGCTGAGCGATCCGCCGTAGCGCGCGATGAGGTCGGCAGCGCCCTCCATGAAGGAGCGCAGCGCCGGGCCTCCCTGCGTCGCGAGCGGGATGTCGAGGCGCACGTGGATGCAGCCGTCGCCGAAGTGCCCGAAGGGCTGTCCCTCGATGCCGTGCTCGGCCATGAGCGCGTCGAAGTCGCGCAGGTACGCGCCGAGCTTCTCGGGCGGCACCGCCGCGTCCTCCCAGCCCGGCCAGCACTCACGGCCGTCGACGGTGCGCCCGGCGAGGCCCGCGCCGTCCGCACGGATCGCCCACAGCCTCGCCGCCTCCCGCGCGTCCCGCACCACGGCGTAGGAGGCCGTGCCCGAGTCGGCCGCGAGCGCGGCCATGATCTCCTCCGCCTCGTCGGGCGTGTCCGCGCCGACCTCGACGAACAGCCAGCCCGCGCCGTCGGGCAGCGGCGGCACGGCCTCGGCACCCAGGGAGGCGCGCACGCGGTTGACCAGGCGCGCGTCGAGGCCCTCGACGGCGTGAGGCCTGTGGGCGAGCATCGGCACCACCGCATCGGCCGCGGCGGGCATGTCCGCGTAGGCGAAGACGCCGGTCAGGCGCGCGGGCGCGACCTCGCGCAGCAGCACGGTCGCCTCGAGCGTCGTGGCGAGAGTGCCCTCGGTGCCCACGAGGAAGCGGGCGAGATCGGCACCGAGCTCGGGCAGCAGGTGCTCGAGCGAATAGCCCGAGACCTGGCGCTCGAAGCGGCCGAACTCCGTGCGGATGAGCGCGAGGTTGGCCATGACGAGCTCCTCGAGCCCGGGCACGCTCGCCAGGCCCTTGGGGCCGGCGGTGAAGCGGCGGCCCCGGCCGTCGACGACGTCGAGCGAGACGACGTTCTGAGCGGTCTTGCCGTAGGCGACCGCGTGCGGCCCGCACGCGTTGTTGCCGATCATGCCGCCGAACGTCGCGCGGTTCTGCGTGGACGGGTCGGGACCGAAGCGCAGGCTGTGCGGCGCGACGAGCTTCTGCAGGTCGGACATGACAACGCCGGGCTGGACGCGCGCCGTGCGCGCCTCGACGTCCACCTCGAGCACGCGGTTCATGTGGCGCGTCGTGTCGAAGACGACGCCGGTGCCGATCGAGTTGCCGGCGACGGACGTGCCGCCGCCGCGCATCGTCACGGGAACGCCCGCCTCCCGCGCGGCCGCGAGGCCCGCTTCGAGGTCGTCCGCGTCGCGCGGGTAGGCGACGACGGCGGGCATGACCCGGTAGTTGGAGGCGTCGGTGGCGTACTCGGCTCGACGACGCGGACTCGCGTCGACCTCGCCGCTCATCGCGGCGGCGATGTGCGCGGCCACGTCAGCGCCCGATGCCGTGCTGCGGTCGGGGGCGATGGTCACCCGGTCATTGTTTCACGGCCCCGCGACGGCTCCGGCGGGACCGATGGCACCCCCCTGCCCCTACTCGGCGGGGACGACCGCGACGAGCAGGGTGGAGGTCTGGCCGTCCCACTGGGCGGACGCGCTGACCTGGTAGGTGCCGTCGGTGTAGTGGCGCAGGGCGTAGCCGTCGGCGTCCATCTCGCCCACGAGCTCCCAGCCGCTGAACTTGGCGAAGAGCTTGGCACCGGCGTCGGGGTCGTCCGACTCGAAGGTCACCCACCAGCCGTCCTCGTTGCCGAGGGAGGCGACGATGCGGGCGCCGTCCGGGACGGGGACGCTGCCGGGGAAGTCTGCCGGCAGGTCGGCGTCGGCGCCGTACTCGAAGTCGACGTCGCCGCTGATCTCCTTCTCGATGGCGCGCTCGACGCCCTCCTCCACGACGTTGCCCACGGCGTCGTCGATCGTCTTCTGCACGAGGCCGCAGCCTGCGAGGGCCACGGCGATGGCGACGATGCCTGCGGCGGCGAGAGGACGCGTGATCATGGTGAGGTTCCCCCTTGGCTGAGCGCCGTCGTCGGCGCGGTGTCGGGACCAGTGTGGCGCTCCGGACGCCTGGTCGCAAGCAAGCACGCATGCCGGGTCACGCGGCTCATCTGTCGAGCGTGAACGTGCGTGCCACCGCATCGAGCTGCGCGATGCGCTCCGGGTCCGGCGCGGTCCCTGGCGCTCCGTAGAAGCCGAGCTCGTAGATCGCCGCGTCAAGGTCGAACAGCCACAGCACGATGCGCATGCCCTCGGGCGACGTCGCGTCGATCCGGGCGGCCTGGACCCCGGTCACCTCGATCCGCTCGAGCGCAGGCTCCTGCGCTCCCTCGAAGGCGAGGATCCGGCGCAGGCCGGCCACATGGTCGGCGAAGCTCGCGCCGCCGGACAGGGCCTCCGCCTGGCCGGGCGTCATGCCCGCGGCGGTCACGATGTCGCCCTCCGGAGAGCCGTCGAGGAACCAGGTGAAGTCCTGCAGGATGTAGCCCTCGTCCACGCGCGGCGACTGCTCCGGCTCCCCCCACTCCGGCGGCACGTCCACCAAGACCGTGCCCTCCATGAGCGCGGCGATGATCGGGTGCTCGACGGGCACGGGCGTCGCGAGAGCCCCGTCCGGATCGACGGTGGGCATGGCGGGGGCCGATGTCGGGGACGGTGTCGGCGCGGGCTCGGGAGCGGAGCACCCCGCGAGCGCGACAGCGGCGCTTGCGGCCAGAGCCGTCACGAGAAGGGAGGGGGTGCGGCGCATGGGCCAAGGCTACGGGCGCAGATGGCCCGCCGTCACAGTGGAGCCGCCTGTGGGAATCGAACCCACGACCTATTCATTACGAGTGAATCGCTCTGCCGACTGAGCTAAGGCGGCGCGGCCCGGTGGTGGTGCCGGACGCGGTTGATGAGTCTAGCGCCAAGGCGTCGCCAGGAAAAACCGGCGCTCCCGCGGGCGTCGCGAGGATGCCTCGGCGTCAGCAGAACGCGCCCTGAGCGGGCAGCTCGCCGCGCACCAGGTAGGCGTCCACGGCGTCGGTGACGCACTGGTTGGAGCGGCCGTACGCGGTGTGGCCCTCGCCCCGATAGGTCAGCAGGGAGGCGCCCAGCTGCTCCGCGAGAGACACCGACCACTGATACGGGGTGGCCGGATCGTTCGTCGTCGCCACCACGAGGATGGGGTCCGCGGCCTTGGCCGACTCGAGCGAGGTCACGTGCTCCTTGGCCGTCCACGGCCAGCCCGCGCACGATCCTGCTCCGGAGAACCACCACCCGAACGTCGGCGACGCGAGCTCCGCCTTGCGCGCGAACTCGCGCTGCTGCTCGATGGTCCACTCCTCGTCCTCGCCGTCCAGGCACGAGATCGCGGTGAAGGCGATCGTGGAGTTGCCCTGGTATTCGCCCGAGCGGGCGTCGCGGTCCAGATAGAAGTTGGCGAGCTCGTAGAACACCTGCGCCGTGCCGCGCGTGATCACCTCGTTGAGGGCGTACATGAGGTACTCCCAGGAGCGCTCGTCGTAGAGCGTCACGACCATGCCGTAGACCATGAGATTGCCGTTGACGTCCATGACGGCGCCGGAGGGGTAGCCCTCGTCGCGCGCGTGCTCGGCGATCCGCGCGATCTGGCGACGCGCGTTCTCCGTGCCGCCCTCGAGCCGGCAGTCGCGCTGGTCCAGGCACCAGTCGATGAAGGCGCGCAGCGCGCTCTCGAAGCCGGCGGCCTGCTGGATGGACTGCTCCTCCGGCGACAGCAGGAAGTCCACGCCTCCGTCGAGCACGAGACGGCCTGCGCGGTGCGGGTAGAGGGAGGCGTAGACCGCGCCCAGCTGGGTGCCGTACGAGTAGCCCAGATAGTGGAGCTTCTCGTCGCCCAGGACGGCGCGGATGACGTCCATGTCGCGCGCCGCGGAGACGGTGTCGACGTTCTCGAGGATGGGGCCGGTCTCCGAGCGGCACAGCTGCGCGAACTCGGCGGAGCGCCGCTCAGCCCTGGTGAGGTCGTCCTGGGTCTCCACGAAGAAGTCCGTCACGAAGAACTCGTCCAGCTCGCGCGACGAGCCGCAGGAGACGGGAGTGGACTTGCCGACGCCGCGCGGGTCGAAGCCGATGACGTCGAAGTGGTCGAGCAGCTCAGCGCCCGCGGTGTCGACGAAGCCCTCCAGGAGGTCCAGGCCGGAGCCTCCCGGGCCGCCCGGGTTGATGAGCAGGGAGCCGATGCGCTCGTCGGGCTTGCGCGCCGCGCTGCGGTTCACGGCGATGAGCACCGTCGGACCCGCCGGGTCGCTCCAGTCGAGGGGCACCTCGATCGAGGCGCACTCGAAGCCGTCGCACTCGCGCCAGGTGACCTTCTGCTGGTAGACCGGCGAGTCCTCGGGAGCGACGGGCCCACGAGTGGGCTCGGGAGTCTCGCTCGTCACCGGGTCCGGCATAGGCTTGGCGGGGACGAGATCCACGAGCGAGCAGCCGGCCAGCGCGGCGGCGGCGAGGGCGGCGACGGCGGCGGGAGGGCGGCGCATGGGTCGAGGGTAACGGCCCGACGCGAGGCGGGCGGGGCGTGGGGCGCGGTTCGCGCCGGGGTGACAGCCGGGCTCAGGCCGGGCGCGACGCAGGCGCGGGACGCAGCGCGAGGACCAGCGCCTCGAGCGCGAGCACGGGCTGGACGTTCGCCGCGAGGCGCTCGCGCGCCGTGGCCAGCGCGTCCAGGCATGCCACGGTCTGGGCGAGCGTCATGCGAGAGGCGAGGTCGCGCACCGTGCCCTCATGGGCGACGTTGACCAGCCCCGATCCTTCGGCGCCCACCTGGACGGCGGCGACGTCGCGGTACAGCGACATGAGGTCGATGATCGCGCGGTCGAGGACGTCGCGCTTGGCGCGGGTGGCGCGGCGCTTCTGCTCCTCCTCGAGCTGGCGCACCTGGGCGCGCAGGGCCGGCGGGAGACGGCCGGCGTCGTCTGCGCCGAGCGTCTGGAGCAGCTCCGCGCGCTCCGCGGCGTCACGCTCCGACGTCGCGGCCTCGGCATCGTCCTCCGCGACTGACGCGAGGTCCGCGGCGGCGAGCACGGCATCGCCCACGCCCCGCACGTCGGTGGCGAGGGCGAGCACCTGGTCACGCCGAGCGCGGGCGTGCGGGTCGCGCGCGAGGCGGCGCGCGATGCCGATGTGGCTCTGCGCCGCGAGCGCGCACTCGAGAGCGAGCTGGGGGTCGACCCCGTCCTTGTCGACGAGCAGCCGCGCCACGACATCGGCCGGGGGGACGCGCAGGGGCACGACGCGGCAGCGCGAGCGGATGGTCACCGCGACGTCCTGCGCGGACGGCGCGCACAGCACCCACGCGGTGCGCGGCGGCGGCTCCTCGATCGCCTTGAGCAGGACGTTGGACGTGCGCTCGGTCATGCGGTCCGCGTCCTCGACGATGATGATGCGCCAGCGCCCGCCGCTCGGCGCGCGCTGGGACAGGCTCACGAGCTCGCGCACCTCGTCGATGCTGATGGTGACCTTCTCCGTGGCGACGATGGAGACGTCGGCGTGCGTGCCGGACTGGGCGGTCGCGCACTCGTGGCACGCCCCGCAGCCGCCCTGGGGGCACTGGAGCGCGGCGGCGAAGGCGCGTGCCGCGCTCGAGCGACCCGAGCCGGGCGGGCCGGTGATGAGCCACGCGTGGGTCATCGCCCCGGGGTCGCGCACCGCCGCCTGCAGCGGCGCCACCTGCTGCTCCTGGCCGACGACGCCGTCCCACACGCTCATGGGCGCCCGCCCTGCGTGTGCGGCACGACGGGGACGGACTCTCCGACCTCGATGACGGGCGGAGGGCCGACGCGCTCGATGGCCGCGGTGACGGCGTCGCGCACCTCGCGGTGGACGGTCTCGACGGACTGCGAGGCGTCGATGACCGCATAGCGCCCGGGGGCACGTGCGGCGAGGGCGAGGTAGGCCTGGCGGATCTCCTGCGCGCGCTCGGCCGTCTCGCGCTCGACGCGGTCGAGGGTGCGGGCGAGGCGGTCCGCGCTCGGCTCCATGTCGAGCAGGACGGTCAGGTGCGGCAGCAGACCCTCGGTGGCCCAGGTGCTGATGCGCTCCACGTCCTCGCCCAGGCCGCGGGCGCCGCCCTGGTAGACGATCGACGAGTCGACGTAGCGGTCCTGCAGGACGATGGCGCCGAGCTCGAGCGCGGGCCGCACCACGGTGGCGACGTGGTGAGCGCGGTCCGCGGCGTACAGCAGCGCCTCGGCGCGAGGGGCGACGTGGTCGCCGTGCATGACGGCCTGGCGCAGCTCCTGGCCCAGCGGCGTGCCGCCCGGCTCGCGGGTGGTGAGGACCTTGCGCCCGCCGCCCGCCGGCGAGCGCAGCCACACGGCGAGCAGGTCGATCTGCGTGGTCTTGCCCACGCCGTCACCGCCCTCGAAGACGATGAACACTCCCTGCCCGGCCATGGCCCTAACCTACCTGCGCCCGGCGACGTCGCGGCTGTCGATCCGCCCTGAGGAGATCAGCGCTCGTTGGGGTACACGAGCCCGATCTGGGCGCGGACCTCGTCCATGATGCGCATGACCTCGAGCGTCTCGTCGAGCGTGTGGACGGGCGACTCCTTCTCCCCCGCCGCGACCCGGCGCGCGACCTCCGCGGCCTGATACTGGAAGCCGTTGGGCACGCGCCCGTCGAACTCCCAGGACGTGCCGTCCAGGCGGATGACGCGCATCGTCGTGGGCGTGTAGAACATCGAGTCGACCTCGATGCGGCCCTCGGTGCCGGCGATGACCGCACGGATCGCGGTGACCGAGCGCATCGTCGTGTGGAGCGTGGCCTGCGCCTTGCCGTAGTCGAAGACCATGCCCACCTGGCTGTCCACCCCGGTGTCCGTCAGCTGCCCTACGGCGGTGATGCGCTCCGGCACGCCCAGGATGTCGTGGGCGAAGGCGATGGGATACACGCCGAGGTCGAGGAGCGAGCCCCCCGCGAGCTCCGGGCGGTACATCCGCTCGACGTGCATGAGCGACTGGCCGTGGTCGGCCTGGATGGACACCACCTCGCCGATGTCGCCGCGCTCGACGGCCTCGCGGAGCGCATAGACGTGCGGGAGGTGCCGCGTCCACATCGCCTCCATGAGGAACACGCCCTTGGCCCGCGCGGCGTCGACGACGAGCTGCGCCTGCTGGGCGTTCTGCGTGAAGGACTTCTCGACGAGCACGTGCTTGCCAGCCTCGATGGCGAGCAGGGCGGGCTCGTGGTGGTTGTTGTGCGTCGTGGCGACGTAGACGGCCTCGACGTTCGGGTCCGCGACGAGCTCCTCGTAGCTGCCGTACGCCGTGCCGGAGCCGGTCTCGGCGACGAAGGCCTTGGCCTTGTCCAGGCTCGACGCCGACGCGGCGGCGACGACGCTGCCCTGGGTGTGGCTGTTGACGGCGTCGGCGAACTTGTGTGCGATGCCTCCCGCGCCCAGGATCCCCCAGCGCAGGGGCGGTGCGGACTTCGGATCGGGTGCGCTCATGGCCGCAACTGTAGTGGAACCGGTTCTCGCGCGGCCAGGTGACACCGCATCGGCCCCTCCGCCGTCCCGCGAGGGGTGGAGGATCCGCGCTCGCGGGACGGCGCTGTGGGGGAATCGCGGTCAGGCCGAGGCGCTCTCCTCGCCCGGGTAGACCACTCCGAGCTGCGCGCGGGCTTCGTCCATCACCCGCATGACCTCGAGCGTCGCCGCGTGGGGCACGATCTCGGACTCCAGGCGGCCGTCGGCGACGCACCGCGCGACCTCGGCGACCTGGTACTGCCAGCCGAGCGGGACGTCCTGGCGGAACTCCAGCGACTTGCGGCCGTCCCGGTGAAGCGTGAAGCTCGTGGGCCCGTACCACTCGCGCCCGAAGTCGATGCGGCCGGCGGTGCCGGTGATGGAGGCGAGGCGCGCGGTGTCGACCTCGAACGTCGACAGCGCGATGCCCATGGCGCCGCGCTCGGGGTAGTTCATGACGATCGTCTCGCGCAGGTCGACGCAGGTGGGCGCGAGCGCGCCGATGGCCCGGACGGATGCGGGGGTTCCGAGGAAGTCGTGGATGAGGTGGATCGGGTACACGCCCAGGTCGAGGAGCGCGCCGCCGGCGAGCGCCGGGTCGAAGCTCTTGGACGCCGGGTCGTACTCGGGGCTGCCGCCGAAGTCGGCGCTGACATGGACCACCTCGCCGATCGCACCCTCGGACACGAGGCGGCGCGCCTCGATCATGTGCGGCAGGAAGCGCGTCCACATCGCCTCCATGACGAACACCCCCGCCGCGCGCGCGGCGTCGACGATCTCCTGCGCCTCGGCCGCGTTGCGGGCGAAGGCCTTCTCGACGAGCACGTGCTTGCCCGCCGCGATCGCGAGGAGAGCGTGCTCACGGTGGAAGGAGTGGGGCGTCGCGATGTAGACGGCGTCCACGGCGTCGTCGGCGACGAGCCGCTCGTACGCGCCGTCGCCGAAGCGCACCGTCGGCACCTCGAACCTGCGGGCGTAGAGGTTGGCGCGGTGGCCGTCACGCGAGGCCACCGCCTGGATGCCCGACCTGGTGTGGCCCAGCACCGAGCGGGCGAAGACGTCGGCGATCCAGCCGGCGCCGAGGACGCCCCAGCGCAGGCCAGGGGCGGACTGCGGCGGGGCGAGCCTGTGGAGCGTGGGATCGCCGCCCGGCGACCGGGAGCCGAGCGGGCGGATGGCCGATGCGGAGCGAGCGGGCGCGGGCGCCACGGCGGGAAGGGTCGCGGTCATGGCGTGATCTCCAGGTCGTGCCACGAGACGTGGGTGGCGAGAAGCATCGAGTGGCCCGCGCGGTCGACGAGGAAGACGTCGGCGACGAGGTAGCGGCGGACGCTGTACGGCTCGCCGCGCATGAGGATCGACTCGGCGAAGCCGGGCACGCAGGCGACGGGGCTGCCCACCGGCCGAGCCTGGATGGTCGCCACGCGGTTGAAGGAGTCGACGTCGCCGGCGATGACGACCTCGGGGGAGACGTCGAGCTGCGAGGCGTAGCTCTTCACGGGCGGGACGCCGTCGACGCCCTCGTCTGTGACGATGTCGTAGACGGTCTCGCGGATCGCGAGCTGCGGAGCCGTCGCCACCTCCGCGTCCATGGTGAACGTCGGGTGGGGCACGCTGGCATGGCCGAAGGTGCCCAGGTGTTCCCCCTGCGTCGTGGTGCGCCGCTCCGTGGGACCCAGGACGATGCCAGGACGGCCGAAGAGGATGACCTGGCGGCCCTCGTCGACGTGGAACGTCCAGCCGATCTGCACCGAGCCGGGATCGAACGAGCATGCCTCCGTGCCCGACACGGCGGCGAAGGCGTTCTCCGGCCCGGTCGCCGGGGGGAAGTCCACGAACGTGCCGCGCTGGGTGTACAGGGACATGGAGCCGTCGGAGAAGACGGTGAGGTTGCCCACCGAGCTCACGATCGCGGTGCCGGTCTGGGCTGGCTCGACCTCCGGCGGGTCGACGCCCATCTGCGACACGACGATCGCCGCGGCGAAGGCGGCCGCGACGAAGCCGCCTGCGGTGACGGTCGCACGGACGCGGCGCCTGCGTCGCCCGGCGTGCACGCGCTCGGCCATGATCGCCAGGACGGGAGCACTGGTGAGGTTGCGGCTGGCCTCGTGGCCCGCCTCGAGGGCCATGCGGGACAGGCCGTCGATCATGTCGCTCATCGGCGCCCCCGATCCGGCATCCCCACCACGCGGATCTCGGAGTCCTCAGGCTCCACGTGCTCGCCCAGCAACGGGCGCAGCGCCTCGGCCGCGTCGTAGAGGTAGCGCTTGACCGTGCCCGGCGCGACCCTCATGGCCTGCGCGACCTGCGGCACGGTCAGGTCGTCCCAGTAGCGCAGCGCCACGGCGACGCGCTGCTGGGGCGTGAGGGAGCCGAGCGCCTTGGACACGGCGACGCGGTGGCTGATGGCGACCACGGGGTCGGGCATCGTCTCCGGCATCGCCTCCGCTGGCGCGTGCTTGCGGAAACGGGCGTCCTTGCGGGCACGGTCGATCGCCGTGCTCTTCATGGCCAGGCGGATGTACTGCTCGGCCGCGGCGAGGTCCGTGAGGCGCGGGCGCTTCACGAACGTCTTGACCACCGCTTCCTGCACGAGCTCCTCCGCTTCGCTCTGGCTGCCCGTGAGCACGAATCCATAGGCGGCTAGGCGAGCGCCAGCGACGCGGAGCACCTGCTCCAGCGCACTCAGCTCGGCCATGCCAACCCCCTTGTCGACCAGAAAACGACAGCCTCGCCAGAAACGTTGTGGTGGGTGTCAGCGTAGGGGCGTCAGGGACGGTGATGCAGGGCCGACTCCACGGCGTCGATGGCGGAGGCGAGGTAGCGGGTGACGACCTCCCGCTCCTGGTCGCTGAGCCCGGCGTCCACCTGGGCGAGGGAGGCGAACATGGCGCCGAGGTGGCGGAAGACCTCGGCGCGGGCGTGGGGCGTCATGGTGACGACGGTGCGACGGCGGTCCGCGGGATGGGGGCGGCGCTCCACGTGCCCCTTGGCCTCGAGGCGATCGACGATGCCGGTCGATGCGGCCGTGGACACATCGAGACGGCGGGCGATCTCGGCCGGGCCGAGCTCGTGCTGGGAGATGTGCTCGAGAGCGCGCATCTCCGTCTCGGACAGGTCGACCCGACCGGCCACCTCGCGACGCAGATCGGAGCTCAGCTCCATGAGGTGGCGCAACAGGCGCATGGACTCCGTCTGGCTCCATGGCCCAGGAGTGGCGGGAATGGACTCGCCCTGCATATAATTCACCTACTTAGTTACTTTGCATCTTAGCAATCCTATCCCTCAGGAGCATCAGTGAGCCAGCAGACCCGCGGATGGCGACGGTTCGCCACAGCGCGCGCCACCGCGTACATCGTCGCCATCGTCCCGTTGATCCTCGGCCTCGCGGCCATCGCCGCGCTGGGCCAGGGCGAGCGGGAGCGACTGGCCACCGACCAGCTGCCCGAGGGCTACGACTCGACCGAGGCCATCGCGCTCGCGCAGTCCCTGCCCGACACGGGCACCTCCGCGGCAGTCGTCGTGTTCAGCGCGGACGAAGGCCGCCTTGGCCAGGCAGAGCTCGGCGCGATCGCCCAGGCCGTCGCGACGACCGGCGGGCAGGGGCCCGTCCCCTCCGAGGACGGCACGGCCGCGCTCGCCTTCGTCGAGCTGCCCTCCCCCTCCGCCTCGCAGCTCGCGGACTCCGTGGAGCGGCTGCGTGCGGACCTGCGCGAGGCCGCCCCGGATGGCGTCACGGTCCAGGTGAGCGGGCCCGCCGGCATCGAGGCCGACCTCGCGGGCGTGTTCAAGGGCGCCAACTTCAAGCTGCTTGGCGCGACGGCTCTCGTGGTCGCGATCCTGCTCATCGTCACGTACCGCAGTCCCGTGCTGTGGCTCGTGCCGCTGACCGTGGTCGGCATCGCGGACCAGGCGGCCGCCGTCTTCGCCACGCGGCTCCTCGCCGCCCTCGACATCCCGTGGAACGAGTCGACGGTGGGCATCCTGTCTGTGCTCGTGTTCGGCGCGGGGACCAACTACGCGCTGCTGCTCATCTCTCGTTATCGCGACGAGCTTCGCGGCATCGAGGACCGGCGAGAGGCGATGCGCATCGCCCTCGCCCGCACCGCCGAGCCCGTCATCGCATCGGGCGGCACGGTCGTGGCGGGCCTGCTCGTGCTCATCCTCTCGCTCATCCCGACCACGCGCGGCCTGGGCATCGCCGGCGCGGTGGGCATCGTGACCGCCGTCGTGTTCGTGCTCGGCGTCCTCCCCTCGGCGCTCGTCATCTTCCCGCGTGGCATCTTCTGGCCGCGCGCGCCTCGGGTGGGCGACGAGACGGCCGCCGCGACCCGCTCCATGTGGCGTCGCATCGGCGACGTGGTCGCCAGGCGACCCCTCGTGGCGGGCGTCGGCGTCGTCGTGGCCCTGGGCGGCCTCGCTCTGGGCGGCACGGATGTCAAGCTCGGCCTGGGCACCTCCGAGCAGTTCCTGCAGACGCCCGAGTCGATCGTCGCCGCCGAGCGCATCGCCCAGTCCTTCCCCGGCGGCACGTCCAACCCGACCCAGATCGTCACCCGGGCCGATGCCGATGAGGTGGCCTCGGTCGCGGCGAGGGTCCCCGGCGTGGCCTCGGCCCAGCCGGGCGTGAGCGGCGACGGCGTCACCGCGATCCAGGTGGTCCTGGACGCGACGGACGGCTCCGACGACGCCACCGCGACCGTCGTGGCGCTGCGTGCGGAGCTCGCGGGCTTCGACGACACCCACGTGAGCGGCCCGGAGGCTCAGGCGCTCGACGGCTCGGATGCGAACGCCCGCGACCGCTTCATGCTCATCCCCGTCATCCTCGTGCTCGTGCTCGGGGCGCTCATGGTGCTGCTGCGCGGCGTGCTCGCGCCGGTCATCCTCGTCGCCACGGTGGTGGGCACCTACGCCGCAGCGATCGGCGCCTCGTGGCTCGTCGTCACCCAGGTCATGGGCTACAGCGCGCTCGACGAGACGGCCCCGCTGTTCGCGTTCCTCTTCCTCGTGGCGCTCGGCGTGGACTACAACATCTTCCTCGTGACCCGAGCGCGCGAGGAGGCAGCCGAGCACGGCACGCGCGAGGGCATGCTGCGCGCCCTCGGCGCGACCGGCGGCGTCATCACCTCGGCGGGAATCCTGCTCGCGGCCGTGTTCGCCGTGCTGGGCGTCCTGCCGCTCGTGGTGCTCGCCCAGATCGGCCTCATCGTCTGCATCGGCGTGCTGCTGGACACCCTCGTGGTGCGCACCATGCTCGTGCCGGCCATCGCGCTCGTGCTCGGCGACCGCTTCTGGTGGCCCAAGCGCATCGGCAGGCCGCGCGCGGCCCAGGCGTAGCGCTACTTCTTCTTGGCGGCCGGCTTCTTGCGGGCAGTCGTGGTGGCGCGGCGGG
>QGUM02000148.1:0-3838 GCA_003242455.2 Actinomycetes bacterium | reverse complement strand
CATCCTCGGCGCCGAGGACGCCTTCGGCGACATGGACTTCAAGGTCGCCGGCACGCGCGAGTTCGTCACGGCCATCCAGCTGGACACCAAGCTCGACGGCATCCCGGCATCGGTCCTCGCCGGCGCGCTGCAGCAGGCTCACGAGGCCCGTCTCCACATCCTGGGCGTGATGGAGCAGGCCATCAGCGAGCCCGACGAGATGAGCCCCTACGCTCCTCGCGTCATCTCGGTGAAGATCCCGGTCGACAAGATCGGCGAGGTCATCGGCCCCAAGGGCAAGATGATCAACCAGATCCAGGACGACACGGGCGCCGAGATCTCGATCGAGGACGACGGCACCGTCTACATCGGCGCGACCGACGGCCCGTCCGCCGAGGCCGCCCGCCAGGCGATCAACGCGATCGCCAACCCGCACATGCCGGAGGTCGGCGAGCGCTTCGTCGGCACCGTCGTCAAGACGGTGGCGTTCGGCGCGTTCGTGTCGCTCACGCCGGGCAAGGACGGTCTGTTGCACATCTCGCAGATCCGCAAGCTCGTGGGCGGCGCCCGTGTGGAGAACGTCGAGGACGTGCTGTCCGTCGGCCAGAAGATCCAGGTGGAGATCACCGAGATCGACGCCCGAGGGAAGCTGTCTCTCGGCGTGGTCGAGGACAAGTCGGAAGGTGCTGAGACATCGGCCGATGCCGAGGAGACTGTCGAGGTCTAGCCTCACCGAGCTTGACGCGCAGGCGGTCCCGGGCTTAAGGCTCGGGGCCGCTTCTTGCGTTGGATCGTGTGTTTCCGGATGCACTCGGGTTCAGGGGGGTAACGTCCCCTCCACGGCACAGCAGATGTGCTACGACTCAAAAAGGGGAAGACATGACTCGACGGATGCGAGCGTTCGCGGTGGGGATTGCCACGCTGGGGATCGTCTCCTTGAGCGCATTCCCGGCCTCGGCCGCCAATCCTTACAACGCCGTCGGCTACATGAACTATGTTGGCGACTATGCGGGGGTCAAGGTTCAGAACGCGGGTGCCGGTGTGATTGCAGTGCGGGCGACGATCATTTATCAGCCGCCGTCATCCGGAGGTAGCACATATGAGACCTCGACCTTCAAGGACACCACAGTGGAAGCGAACATACCTGTTACGACTGGCACCCCAACATACGGAATTGCGTACTCTCAGGTCACCAAGTTCAAGGGATGTTCCGGCAGCGGAACCAGTTGCACACTTAGTTCAACGTGGGATGGCAACGGAGCGACCCACGTATTCACGTGATCCAATGATCCCCCGTTTGCGCTCACATTTGGGTGCGGGGCTGTTGTCCTTCGCGGTAGCGGCAACCCTAGCGGCGTGCGGGCACGCCACTCCCGAAGATGATCCCCACTACAGCGCGATCATCGGTGAGATCCTCGCTGAAGCCGAAGACGTCGGGATCGACAGCGATGCTCGGGCGGTTCTCATCGCCGCAATGGAGGCAAACCGCCCTATTTCGCTAGAGGAAGTGAAGCAAGCCCAGTACGCCACCATCGACTGCGTGCGGGCGGTCGGTTTCGACGTGCAGGTGTTTGAACACGCTGGCGCGCCGGGGGGCATCGCTTACATCTTCGGCATTCCGGGGAGAACCGGCGACCTTCCTGAGGAAATGGCAACGCAGGCATACGCCTGTGAAGAGCGCTCTGTTTGGTGGATTGATGCTGCATACCAGCGAACCAATGTCAAGGATATTGAGTCGCTGGAAGAACGATTCGAACCGTTCCGCTCCGCCTTCATCACATGCCTTCTGGAACGCGGCGCTCCCGCAACACAGGACATGACACCAGATGAACTCCTCGAACTCGATGGTGACCGCGCGTACTACGAGGGCCACAGCCTCCCGTGCGTTGCGGTGGTTGGATTCGATGTGGCCCCGTAAAGCGCACGCGTGACGTAAGAGGCGCCATGCGGCTCGGTTCACCCTCGAACCCCACGCCTTGTCCGGGCCTGGCGAAGCTTGGGCTAGCACATGGCCCGTAGTCCCGGCAGCGCCGATTCGTTGTGCTAAGACTCCGCGCGCGCCACCGTTTCACAGCATTCGTCGCTGCCCTTCGGACGCGACTTCGCCCGCGGACATTCCCGCTGCACCTGAACCGGGCGCCTCCCTCTTTCTTCACGTATCTTCCCGACTTCTTCGGCGCGTACCTCCACCAAGACTTCGACCTCTACGCATCCACGCCCGCAGGCGTCGCGGCACACCTTGCCAACACGGCTTCACACGACGACGTGCGAGGCACGGTCGGGGACTTGGTTGTCCTTGCCCTATTGGTGGGCGGCGACGATGCAATCGGAGTCGCCGTCGAGATGTCTGGCGCGAATGTCACCATTGCGTCGGCGAGCTCCGAATCCGACGCAGTCAGATCGCTTGCCGACGCTATGGCCGCTGCGGCCGCAGCGAGGATCGAACGCGAGCAACGTCGCTGATTGCTCGCCCCGCGCCACGGGCGCGCGCGGCGAGCGTCGCCGCAGAAGGCGAGGTCGCAACGCACCGCCCGCCTCGGGCTAGGCTCGCTCTCGTGCCCCACGTCCTCCCGCTTGTCCCAGCATCGGCGCCTGGAAGCACCCTGACCGTCGAGCAGGACCACGGCGCCGTGATCCGTCGCAGCATCTTGCCTGGCGGCGTCCGCGTGTTCACCGAGCAGATCCCCGGCATGCGCTCCGCGACGCTCGGCGCGTGGGTCGGCGTGGGCTCGCGCGACGAGACCCCGGAGCACGCTGGCTCCACCCACTTCCTGGAGCACCTGCTCTTCAAGGGCACCCGCAACCGCAGCGCGCTCGACATCGCGGAGGAGTTCGACCGCGTGGGCGGGGAGTCCAACGCCATGACGGGCAAGGAGTACACCTGCTACTACGCCCGCGTCATCGACCAGGACCTGCCCATGGCGATCGACGTCATCCTGGACATGGTGACCTCCGCGACCTTCGATCCTGAGGACTTCGACACCGAGCGCGGCGTCATCCTCGAAGAGCTCGCCATGAACGACGACGACCCGGCGGACGTCGCGCACGAGCGCTTCGCCGAATCCGTCCTGGGCGGGCACCCGCTGGGCCGTCCCATCGGCGGCACCCCGGAGATCATCCGCGCCGTGACGCGCGACTCCATGCTCGCCCACTACCGCGAGCACTACGTCCCGGCCGGGCTCATCATCACCGCCGCCGGGGGAGTGGACCACGAGCGCGTGTGCCAGCTCGTCACCGAGGCGCTTGTCGCCGGGGGGTGGGACCTCACGCGCGACGCCGCCCCGCTCGACCGCCGCGACACCCTCGCCCCCGTCGCCGCCACCCTCACGCCCCGCGTCGACATCGAGCGCGACATCGAGCAGACGCACGTGATCATCGGCTGCGAAGGACTCAAGGCCACCGACGAGCGCCGCAGCGCGCTGGGCGTCTTCTCCGCGATCCTCGGCGGCGGGATGTCCTCGCGGCTGTTCCAGGAGATCCGCGAGAAGCGCGGCCTCGCCTACACCGTGTACTCGTTCGGCTCGCCCAGCGCGGAGACCGGCCTGTTCGGCATGTACGCCGGCGCCAGCGCCTCCAAGGCGGACGAGGTCGCCGCTCTCATGGCCCGCGAGTTCGAGCGCATGGCGGACGGCGTCACCGAGAGCGAGCTCGAGCGCGCCAAAGGTCAGATCGCAGGCTCGACCGTGCTGCGTCTCGAGGACTCGTACTCGCGGATGTCGCGCCTGGGCAAGGCAGAGCTCGTGTTCGGCGAGCTCTGGAGCATCGGCGAGGTGCTGGAGCAGGTGCGCGCCGTCACGGCCGATGAGGTGGCAGCCATCGCCGCCGAGCTCGCCTCGCGCCCTCGTGTCGAGGTGCGCGT
>QGUM02000147.1:0-3839 GCA_003242455.2 Actinomycetes bacterium | reverse complement strand
CGCCGAGCCGACGTCCGCCGAGCCGACGTCCGCGGAGCCCGCGCCCAAGGAGCCGTCCGCAGAGCTGCTCGCGCTCGGGAGGCTGCGCACGGAGGTGGGCAAGGCCGTCGTCGGTCAGGACAGCGTCGTCACGGGCCTGGTCATCGCCCTGCTGTGCAACGGCCACGTGCTGCTCGAGGGCGTGCCCGGCGTCGCCAAGACCCTGCTGGTGCGCACCCTGGCGCAGTCGCTCGGCCTCGACTTCGCGCGCATCCAGTTCACGCCCGACCTCATGCCCGGCGACGTGACGGGCTCGCTCGTGTACGACGCCCGCACCGCCGCGTTCTCCTTCCGCGAGGGCCCGGTGTTCACCAACCTGCTCCTCGCCGACGAGATCAACCGCACCCCTCCCAAGACCCAGAGCGCCCTGCTCGAGGCCATGGAGGAGCGTCAGGTGACGGTCGACGGCGAGCCGCGCGCGCTGCCGCAGCCCTTCCTCGTCATCGCGACGCAGAACCCCATCGAGTACGAGGGCACCTACCCCCTGCCCGAGGCGCAGCTCGACCGCTTCATGCTCAAGATCCCCGTCGCGCTGCCCGACCGCGTCGCGGAGGCCGAGGTGCTCCGCCGTCACGCGGAGGGCTTCAACCCGCGCGACCTCGCGGCGGCTGGCGTCACCACGGTCGCGAGCGCGAAGGACCTCGCCGCCGGACGCGAGGCGCTCTCCACGGTCGAGGTCTCGGACGACATCGTGCGCTACATCGTCGACATCTGCCGCGCCACTCGCGAGGCCCCGTCCGTCGCGGTGGGCGTGTCCCCCCGTGGCGCCACGGCGCTGCTGGCCACGTCGCGCGCGTGGGCGTGGCTGCGCTCGCGCGACTTCGTCTCTCCCGACGACGTGAAGGCCCTCGCCGCGTGGACCCTGTCGCACCGCATCCAGCTGCGCCCCGAGGCCCAGCTGGAGGGCGTCACCGCAGACACGGTGCTGGCAAGCGTCCTCGCGAGCGTCCCGGTCCCGCGCTGAGCATGTACATCACGGGCTGGAGCGCGGCACTCGCCCTCGCAGGCGCCGTGCCCGCGCTGTTCCTGCGCAGCACGGCCTTCTCCTGGCTGTGGGTGCTGGGCGTGCTCGCGCTCGCGGCGCTGGACGCCCTCCTGGCGCCGCGCGTCACGAGCATCGGCGTGCGCCGCAGCGTGCCCCGCTCCGTGCGCCTCACGGAGGAGACGCAGTCGACGCTCGAGCTCGTCAACCTCGGCGGCCGCCGCGCTCGCGGCGCCGTCCGCGACGCCTGGCCCCCGTCGGCCGGGGCGCGGGACAACCGCCATCGCTACTCCCTGCCAGCAGGAGAGGTGGCGCGCTTCACGACCCCGCTTCGGCCCACCCGCCGCGGCGATCGGCGCGCGGCCGCGGTGACCGTGCGCACGGAGGGTCCGATGCGGCTGGGCGGCCGCCAGCGCTCCCTCGACGTGCCCACCTCCCTGCGCGTGCTGCCGGAGTTCGCCTCCCGCAAGCACCTGCCCGCCCGCCTGGCCCGCCTGCGCGAGATGGACGGCGCGAGCCCCGTCCTGCTGCGCGGCGCGGGAAGCGAGTTCGACAGCCTGCGCGAATACGTCATCGGCGACGATGTCCGCTCGATCGACTGGCGCGCCACGGCCCGTCGCGCCGATGTCGTGGTGCGCACCTACCGGCCCGAGCGCGACCGCCGCGTCGTCATCGTCGTGGACACCGCTCGCCTGTCCGCCGTGCGCGTGGGCGCCGCGCCTCGCCTCGAGGCCGCGATCGAGGCCGCGCTGCTCCTGTCCGCCCTGGCCAGCCGTGCCGGCGACCGGGTGCAGATCACCGCCTTCGACCGCGTCGAGCGCGCCCGCGCCGCGGGCACCACCGCGGAGAAGCTCATGCCCGCCGCGGCGTCGGCGCTCGCGGTCATCGAGCCCTCGCTCGTGGAGACGGACTGGAAGGGCGTCGTGCAGCTCATCCAGGAGCGCGTGTCGCAGCGCTCGCTCGTCGTGCTCCTCACGGCCGTCGACACGGCCATGATCGACTCCGGCGCCCTGCGCGCCGTGGCCGCGCTTCAGCGTGAGCACCAGGTCCTCGTGGGCTCCGTCGCGGACCCCGACCTCGCGCACATGCTCCTCGGGCGCGACAGCGTGGAGGAGGTCTACACCGCCGCGGCCGCCGCGCGCACCGGGCTGGAGAACGACGCGATCGTCAACCGGCTGCGCTCGAGCGGAGCCGAGGTGGTCGTGGCGCTTCCCGACGACATCGCCCCCGGCGTCGCGGACGCCTACCTGGCGCTCAAGGCGTCCGGCCGGCTGTAGGGCCGGCTGCAGAGGCGGCTGCGCGGGCCGGGGCAGGCGCCTCAGCCCGGCAGGTCAGGCCGCGACGGGCGCCTGCTCGACCGCGAAGTCGGCGTCGTCGTCGCCCGTGGCGCCCTGGCGTCGTGCGTCGCGCCCGCCCAGGAACACGAATCCCCAGAACGCGACGAACGCGATGGAGCCGATGACGATCTTGGCCCACCACGGCAGCACGTCGGAGGGCGTCACGTAGCCCTCGATGAGGCCCGAGACGAACAGCGTGATGGCGAGCCCGAGCGCCACCGCGATGGTGACCCTGCCCTCCTGGGCGAGAGCCTGGCCTCGCGTGCGCGGGCCCGGCACGAACACGGTCCAGAAGAGCTTCAGGCCCGCGCCTGCCGCGACGAACACGGCGCTGAGCTCCAGCAGGCCGTGCGGGATGATGAGCTGGAAGAAGATGTCGAGCATGTCGTGCTCGGCCATCACCGCCGCCGCGACGCCCAGCTGGATCACCGTGTTGTACATGAGGATGAGCGGGTACACGCCCGTGATGCCGAACGCGATGCACTGGGCCGCGAGCCACGCGTTGTTCGTCCACACGCGGGCGGTGAAGGACGTGCCGTCGTACTCCGTGTAATAGCTCGCGAACTCCTCCTGGGCGATCTGGGCGCGCGTCTCAGGCGGGCCGACGAGCTCGAGCGCCTCGGGGCTGTTGAGCGTGTGCTGCGCGGCCACGGCCGACATCACGATGACCGCCGCGGCGACCCAGAACCCCCACCAGCGCACGTGGTGCAGCGCCGCGGGCAGGCTGCGGGTGAAGTAGCGCACCACATCGGACGTGCGCACGTGATGGGCGCCCGTCAGCCACACACGCGACTGGGCCAGCAGGATCGACAGCCGGGTGATGAGCGCGGGGTCTGGGGCGGCGGAGCGCACCGCCGCGAGGTCCGACGCCGTGGAACGGTACAGGAGCGTCATCTCGTCGGCCTCCGCTCCCGTGCGCCGCCGCCGGCGCGCGAGCTCTTGCAGGCGGCTCCAGCGCGGCGATCGCACGGCGGTGAAGGCATCGACGTCCACGTCGCTACCATGCCATAAGGAAGGGCGGGGCGATGAGCAGCGTTGACGAGATCATCCTGGGCGAAGGAGTCGCGATCGACTCCGGAGCGGCGCCCGTGACCTTGCGCATCGGCTCCGGCCTCATCGACCTGCTCGTGTACGGGGCCGCGTTCGTCGGACTGCTGTACTTCACCGCGCCGCTCGTGGCCCGCTCGAACGAGGCCCTCGCCGCCGCCATCGTCGTCGCCCTGGTCGTGCTCGCTTTCGTCGTCGTCCCGGCGAGCGTGGAGACCCTGACCCGCGGGCTCAGCGCCGGCCGCCTCGCCGTGGGCCTGCGCATCGTGCGCGACGACTCGGGCCCCGTCACCGCGCGCCATGCCTTCGGGCGCGCGCTCGTGGGCTTCCTCGAGATCTTCGCGACGTTCGGGCTCGTCGCGGTCGCGGCGTCCATGGTGTCGGAGCGCGGCAAGCGCCTGGGGGACATGCTCGTCGGCACGTACGCGATGCGC
>QGUM02000032.1:0-17017 GCA_003242455.2 Actinomycetes bacterium | reverse complement strand
GAGGTCTACGAGGGCATGGTCGTCGGCGAGAACAACCGCGCCGAGGACATGGACATCAACATCACCAAGGAGAAGAAGCTCAACAACATCCGCTCCTCGACGGGCGATGAGCTGGAGCGCCTGACGCCCCCGCGTCGCCTCACGCTCGAGGAGTCCCTTGAGTTCGCGGCCGAGGACGAGTGCGTCGAGGTGACGCCGGAGAAGGTGCGCATCCGCAAGGTGATCCTGGACCAGACCGAGCGAGCGCGCGCCGCCGCTCGCGCCAAGCGTCAGGGCTGACGTGCACTGTGCCAGCGCGCCCGCGATCACATCGGTCGCTCGCCTATCCTTGAGCGCATGGTGAGGACGGTCGCGCGAACTGTGGCGCTCGCCCTCGCGGGCGTCGTCGTGGCCACCGTCGGAGTGGGAGCGCATCGGGCGCTCGGCTACCTCGGCCTCGCCCTCGCCCTTCTCCTCGTCGCCGTCGGCGGAGTGTTCGCTCGCGCGTGGGGCCGTTGGCTCGGCTTCGCGGGCTATGCCACAGGCTGGGCGGCCATGACGATGGTCTACGCCCAGGTCGGCCCCGCTCGCTCCATCCTCATCGCAGACGATGCCCACGGCCGGTGGTGGCTGTTCGGCGGCACGGCCCTGGTGGTGCTGCTCGCCTTCGTGCCGCGGCGCCTGATCGAGGGACGCGATGTCACGTCGTAGGCAGATCGAGATCGAGCTCGCGCGTCAGGAGCTCGCGCGCCGTCGCGCATCGGTCGCCCACGCGAGCCTTCGCCGCCGGGTGGAGCGCAAGGCGTCGGGGCACGTCCCGGCCGCACGAGTCGCGCCGATGCCCCCCGTCCCGATGCCGCGCGTCGCCGCCGAGGCGGAGGTCCTCGATGCCGAGCCGTTCGAGCCCGACGTCCTGGACGACGCGGACGCCCCCACCGTCGCGATCCCGCTGCCGGCCGCGCTCGCCACGAGCGAGGGGGAGGCGGACGCGGACGGCGCGGACGAGGACGGCGCGGACGACCCGCAGCTGGAGCCGGAGCGGGAGGCTGACCACGAGCCGGAGTCCGAGCCGGAGCCTGAGGGTGAGCCCGAGGCTGACGCCGAAGAGGAGCCCGAGCCCGGCCTGGAGCCCGAGCCAGCCCTCGAGCCAAGCCTCGAGCCCGAGCCGGCACCCGCCCCCAAGCCCACGGCGGGCCGTGAGGCCGCCGCCGCTGACGAGCGAGCGCCCCGCCGGGCTCGCCGCGGCCTCGCCGTCGGCATCGGCATCGCGGCAGCCGTCGCCGTGTACGTCGTCGCGCAGGCGATCGCCGCGCAGTTCGTGCCGCGCGACACCGTGATCATGGGCCGTGACATCTCCGGCCTGGGCTCCGACGAGGCGCGCACTGTCATCGCGGAGCTTGCGAACGCGGCCAACGCCGAGGACGTGGCCGTTCTCGCGGGCGACGTCGTCGCCACCCGCGCCCCCGCGGAGCTCGGCCTCCGCTTCGACGCCGACGCCACGGCGAGCCAGGTCGTGGGCTTCACGCTCAATCCGTCGCGCCTCATCGCGCACGCCACCGGCGTAGGGGAGCTGCTGCCGGTGGTGAGTGTGGACGAGTCGGCGCTCGCATCGGCCGGGGCGTCTCTCAAAGCGGAGCTCGACAGCGAGCTCACGGAGGCCGTCATCACGTTCGTCGGAGCCAGAGTCGTGGCCACTGACGGCGCGGCGGGCATCGACCTCGACGCCGCCGCGACCGCCGAGCGCATCCGCGAGGGCTGGCCCTTCGAGGCCGCCGTGCCTGCCGTGGGCGAGATCACCCAGCCCGCGCTCACGACGGCGGAGGCCCGCCGCTTCGAGCGCGTCATGAACGAGCACGTCTTCGCCAAGGCGATCACGCTCACGAGCCCCAACGGCAACGTCGTCCTGTCTCCGGAGGAGCTCGCCGGGTACGTGGGCTACACCCTCAAGGACGGCCTCGCCACGCTCACGGTGGACGGTCGGCGCCTGGGGGCGGACCTCCTCGCCCAGCGTCCCGACCTGGAGAACGGACCGCGCAACGCCTCCGTCGTCTTCGATGCGGCCCACATGCTCGTGGTCGACCCGGGCGACCCGCAGCGCGTCCTCGACCACGCGTCGCTCGAGGCCGCCGTCGTCGCCGCCGCGACGAGCATCGGGCGCACGGAGCCCCTCCCGTACGTGGAGACCCCGCCGGAGGTCACCGCGGCCGACCTCGACATCGCGGACTTCAAGGAGCGGATCTCCTCCTTCTCCACGCCGTTCACCCCGCGAGAGCCGCGCCGCGAGCGCAACATCACCAACGCCGCAAAGCGCCTCGCGGGCACGATCGTGCAGCCGGGCGAGGTCTTCAGCCTCGCGGCCGCCATCGGCCCCATCGACGCCGCGAACGGCTACGTCGAGGCCGGCGTCATCATCAACAACAAGCACACCGACGGGATGGGCGGCGGACTGTCCCAGATGGCGACGACCACCTACAACGCCGCGTATTTCGCGGGCCTGGAGGACGTGCAGCACCGGCCGCACTCCGAGTGGTTCGCGCGCTATCCGGCAGGCCGGGAGGCCACGCTCTCGCTGCCGGGCCTGGACCTGAAGTTCCGCAACAACACCCCGTACGCGCTCCTCATCAACTCGTACGTGGAGAACGCGCGCGTCTACGTGGACATCTGGTCCACCCCGTACTACACGGTGGAGACCGAGGCCTCCGGGCACTACAACATCACGAGCGCCGCGACGATCTACGACAGCAGCCCGGGCTGCACCCCGGAGTCGCCCAAGCAGGGCTTCACCGTGACCAACATCCGCCGCGTCTACCTGGACGGCGAGCTGGTCGCGGAGGAGCCCTACACGTGGACGTACCGCGCCGTCCCGCGCATCATCTGCGAGTGATCCGAGCGTCGTCGGGCGGGCTTCGCCCCCCGCGCTCACTATGATGGGTGCCGTCCGCACCAGCCCTCCGAAGGAGCCCACGTGACGTACGTCATCGCGTTGCCTTGTGTCGACGTCAAGGACAAGGCGTGCATCGACGAGTGTCCCGTCGACTGCATCTACGAGGGCGAGCGCATGCTCTACATCCACCCCGACGAGTGCGTGGACTGCGGCGCATGCGAGCCCGTCTGCCCCGTCGAGGCGATCTACTACGAGGACGACGTGCCGGACAAGTGGTCCGAGTTCTACACGGCCAACGTGGAGTTCTTCTCGGAGATCGGCTCGCCCGGCGGCGCCGCCAAGATGGGCCTCATCGCCCACGACCACGACATCATCAAGTCGCTGCCGCCGCAGAACCAGGAGTAGGGCCCGCCGGCCGCTCCGTCATGGGCCTCCACGCAGCGTCCCTGCCTGACTTCCCCTGGGACTCCCTCGCGCCCTACCACGAGCGTGCGCGCCAGCACCCCGACGGCGTGGTCGACATGTCCGTCGGCACCCCCGTGGACCCCACCCCGCACGTCGTCCAGGAGGCCCTGCGCGCCGCATCGGACGCCCCCGGCTACCCGACCACCTACGGCACTCCTGCGCTGCGCGAGGCCGTCGCGGCGTGGTTCTCGCGCCGTCGCGGCGTGAGCGGCCTCGACCCTGCCCATGTCCTGCCCACGGTCGGCTCCAAGGAGCTCGTCGCGCTGCTGCCGTCGCTTCTGGGCCTGGGGGAGGGCGACACGGTCGTCTTCCCCACGGTCGCGTACCCCACGTACGACGTCGGCGCTCGCCTCGCCGGGGCTCGCTCGCTCGCGGCCGATGCAGTGGAGGCCTGGGCCGACGACCCGAGCGTGCGGCTCGTGTGGGTCAACTCGCCGTCCAACCCCACCGGTCGCGTCCTCGACGCCGATGCGCTGGCCGCCGTGGTGCGAGCCGCGCGGCGGATCGGGGCCGTGGTCGCATCGGACGAGTGCTACGCCGAGCTCGCCTGGGAGGAGCCCTTCGTGAGCGCGGGCGTGCCCTCGATCCTCGACCCCCGCGTGGCCGACGGCGGCCACGAGGGCCTGCTCGCCGTCTACTCGCTGTCCAAGCAGTCCAACCTCGCCGGGTATCGCGCCGCCTTCGTCGCCGGAGACGGCTCCCTCATCGCGGCGCTGCTCGAAGCGCGCAAGCACATGGGCATGATCGTGCCCGGCCCGGTGCAGGCGGCGATGCGCGTCGCGCTCGGCGACGACGCCCACGTGGCGGCCCAGCGCGAGGCCTACGGCCGACGCCGCGCGGTCCTGCGCGAGGCCCTCGCCGAGGCGGGCTTCCGCATCGACGGATCCGAGGCGGGGCTGTACCTGTGGGTGTCACGCGACGAGGATTGCTGGGTTACGCTCTCATGGCTTGCTGAGCGCGGCATCGTGGCGGCGCCCGGAGCGTTCTACGGACCCGCGGGCGAGCGGCACGTGCGCATGGCGCTCACCGTCAGCGATTCGGCAGCCGAACAAGCGGCTCGCCGTCTCGTCAACCGTAGGTAAACTGACGACAAAGCCGGGCGATCCCCGGCCTGGCAGGAGGACAGATGGCACCGGTCGTGGACGCTCGGCTCACAGTGGACGGCACGACCCGGGAACTCCCTCTGGAGCGCGCCACCGTCGGCAACGACGGCATCTCCGTCGCGACGCTGCTTCGCGACACGGGGCTCGTGACGGTGGACCCGGGCTTCATGAACACGGCGTCATGCGAGAGCGCCATCACCTACATCGACGGCGATGCCGGCATCCTGCGCTACCGCGGATACCCCATCGAGGAGCTCGCTGAGAACTCGACGTTCCTCGAGGTCGCGTACCTGCTGATCTTCGGCGAGCTGCCCACGGAGGACCAGCTCACCGCCCTCGCCAACCGCGTGGCCCGGCACATGTCTGTCCACGAGGGCATCAAGACGTTCCTCGAGGCCTTCCCGCGCGACGCGCACCCCATGGCGATCCTCGCCGGCGCCGTGTCCGCGCTGTCGAGCTTCTACCCGGACTCGGTGGGCCGCGACCCCGAGCAGATCGAGCTCGCCACGGTGCTCCTGCTCGCCAAGACCGCGACCGTCATCGCCTATCTGCAGCGTCGCTCCCAGGGCGAGGACCTCATCGAGCCGCGCCGCGCCGGCGACTACGTCGACGAGTTCATGCGCCTGGCCTTCGCCCCCGCGAACGGCGAGCTCGACCTCGACCCGATCGTGCGCCACGCGCTCGACGTCCTCCTCATCCTGCACGCCGACCACGAGCAGAACTGCTCCACCTCCACGGTGCGCATCGTCGGCTCCTCCCAGGCGAACATCTACGCGGCCGTGTCCGCGGGCATCGGCGCCCTGTCCGGCCCGCTCCACGGCGGCGCCAACGAGGCGGCGCTGCGCATGTTCGACCGGATCAAGGAGTCCGGCGACACCGTCGAGCAGTTCGTGGCCAAGGTGAAAGACAAGGCCGAGGGCGCCCGCCTCATGGGCTTCGGCCACCGCGTGTACAAGTCCTACGACCCCCGCGGCGCCGTGGTGAAGCGCTTCGCAGACGAGGTGCTCGAGAAGCTCGGCGGCGACAACGAGACCTTCGCCATGGCCAAGCGTCTCGAGGAGATCGCGCTCAGCGACGAGTACTTCATCGAGCGCAAGCTCTACCCGAACGTCGACTTCTACACGGGTCTGCTGTACTCGGCCATGGGCTTCCCCACGACCATGTTCACGCCGCTGTTCGCGCTGGGGCGCATGCCGGGCTGGATCGCCCACTACCGCGAGATGATGAACGACCCCCGCACCAAGATCGGCCGTCCGCGCCAGATCTACGTGGGCGAGGTCGAGCGCTCCTACGTCCCGATCGACCAGCGCGAGTCGTGACCGAGCAGGCTGTGCGCGAGCCCGTCGTCCTGCGGCACAAGGACGCCTCGCGCCAGTCCGCGCTCTACGCGGTCTTCGCCCTCGTCGCGCTCGCGCCGGTGGTCCCGCTGTTCCTTGCGGGAGGCACGGCCCGCTGGGCATCGATCGTCCTGCTGCCCGTGGTCCTCGTCGCCGGCTACGCCGCTCTGCGTCTCGCGACGCTCAAGGTGCGCCTCGACGCGGACGGCATCTGGGAGCCCGACCCCTTCCGCCTCACCTACGTGACGCCGTGGTCCGATGTGAAGCGTGCCGAGCGGTGCGTGAGCACCGGGCGCGTGCGCTTCGTGGGCGTGCGCATCGTCCACGCGGACGGAGGCAAGCACGAGGTGGAGGCGCTCAAGGTCCAGGCCGGCGCGGCCTACGCCGAGCCGATGGTCGAGGAGTGGCTCGAGGCGATCAACGACGCCCGCGACGCATACCTGCGGTGACCCGGCTCCGCCTCGGCTGAGCCAGCATGTCTGCGCGGCCATGTCTGCGCGGTCCCGGCTGCGCGCCGAGCCGTCCGCGCCGACCGCTAGCGAGTCGCGATCACCACGGTGACGGGCTCCGGGCCGTCCTCGCCCTCCTCGAGCGTCGAGCGCCCGACGCCGTTCACCCAGCGGTGGCCCCAGCCCGACGCCTCGACGACGCCCGTCGAGGCCGCGGTCGCCACCGCCCACTCGCGGACGGCGTGGTTGGCGGACTCGTCGCCCACGAGGGGAGTGATCCGCAGCGTGGTGCGGTCCTTGTCGACGTCCGCGACCTCCACGGCGAAGCGGCCGGAGCCGAAATCGTGGTGGAGACGCTCGGCGAAGGCCTGGGGCGTGCCGATGACGCCGTCCGGCACATGGCACTCGACCACGCCCGCGCCGCCCGTCAGGGCCTCCGCCCAGGCGCGCGCCTCGCGCTCGTGGTCCGCGTAGGCGTCGGGGAAGCCCGAGCGCTGCACGGCCTGAGCGGCCTCCGTGAGGGGCATGTCCCTCCACCCCGGCACCTGTTCGAGCGCCTGGTAGAACTTCGAGCTCGCGTAGTGAGGGTCCCGCACCTGCTCCGGCTCGCCCCATCCTTGCGACGGACGCTGCTGGAACAGGCCCAGTGAGTCGCGGTCGCCGTAGTCGAGGTTGCGCAGGCTCGACTCCTGGATGGCCGTCGCGATCGCGACCGTCACGCCCCACGTGTCGAAGCCGTACGACAGCCCCACGGCAGAGATGATCGCGGCGTTGCCCGCCTGCTCGGCGGTCTTGTAGTCCACGTAGTCGCCGTACGTGGCGGTGCAGCTCTGAGCCTCGAGCTTGTAGCCGTGGCGCTGGACGATGCCGGGCAGCCACACGAGCGCCGCCGCGCCGACGGCGACCACGAGGACGACGGCGAGACACCCCGCCGAGCGCCGCCGCCTGCGCGCCATCAGTTCGCGTGCAGCGCGGCGTTGAGCTCCACGCCCGAGCCCTCGCGCATGACGGCCTCGATCGCGCCCGTGGTCGAGTTGCGGCGGAAGAGGATGCCGTTCCTGCCGGCGAGCTCACGCGCCTTGACCACGAGCGGCTCGCCCGCATCGTCCGTCGCGCCCACCACCAGAACCTTGGAGCCCGCCGTGAGGTACAGGCCTGCCTCGACGATGCAGTCGTCGCCCAGCGGGATGCCCAGACCGGAGTTGGCTCCCAGGAGCGAGCGCTCGCCGATGCTGATGACCTCCTTGCCGCCGCCGGACAGGGTGCCCATGATCGACGCGCCGCCGCCCACGTCGGAGCCCGCGCCCACGGTGACGCCCGCGGAGATGCGACCCTCGACCATCGAGGTGCCGAGCGTGCCGGCGTTGAAGTTCACGAAGCCCTCGTGCATGACCGTGGTGCCCTCGGCCAGGTGCGCTCCCAGGCGGACCCTGTCGGCATCGGCGATGCGCACGCCGGTGGGGACCACGTAGTCGACCATGCGGGGGAACTTGTCCACTCCGTAGACGGTGAGGTGCCTGCCGAACGCGCGGAAGCGGGCGCGGGTCGCCTCGAAGTCGGCGACCGCGCACGGGCCCTCGGAGGTCCACACGACGTTGGGCAGCACGCCGAAGATGCCCTCGAGGTTCACCTCGTGCGGCCGCACCAGGCGGTGGCTCAGCAGATGCAGGCGCAGGTAGGCGTCGGGGACGCTCGCCGGAGCGGCGTCGAGGTCGATCTCGGTGAAGACGAGCTCCGTGTGCACGTTGCGGAGATCGTCGTGGCGCACCGCCGCCTCGAGGCTCTTGGGAGCGAGCGGCTTGGTGCCGACCTCGCCCAGCTGCGGCTCGGGGTACCAGGTGTCGAGGACAGCGCCGGTCGCGTCGAGGGTCGCCAGGCCGTGTCCGAATGCTGCGCGTGTCATGGGTCAAGGGTACGTGGCGCAGCGCTGCGCGTATCCTCGCTTGCAGGGAGGGGACGATGCCTCTGGACGAGCCGAGCATCCCGCCGCGCAACACGGAGTGGGCCACGCCGTTCAGCCCCGTCGCGCCGGTCAACGCCGAGGCGGACGAGGTGCGCTTCGTCAGGACGTACAGCGCGGGCAGGCGGACCGTGGCCATCGTCGTGACGTGCGCCGCCGCGCTCCTCGTGACGTCCATGGTCATCGGGCTCGCCACGGCGGTGCCGGAGGCCGGAGGGCTGGACAGCCCCGACGGCGGGGCGCGAGCCGCCTTCATCCTCTACTACCGCGACGTGCTCGTCTGGCTCGGGATCTGCACGGCCGTCGTGTGGGGGACGTGGGCATGGGCCAACAAGCCCGTGCGGCCCGAGTGATCGCCGAGGGCCGCGTGCCGCCTGCTCGCGGATAGGCTGGGCGCATGCCGCTGGACCTCCACGCTCCCGTCGAGGACCTGGCGCGCGCGCTCGTGGACATCCCCTCCGTCTCCGGCGAGGAGGCGGCTATCGCGGACGCGATCGAGACCGCGCTGAGCGCCCTGCCGCACCTCGAGGTTACCCGTCTGGGAGACGCCGTCGTCGCCCGCACGAGCCTGGGCCGCGCCGAGCGCGTCATCCTCGCCGGCCACATCGACACCGTGCCGGTCGCGGACAACCTGCCCGCGACCATCAGCGCGGACGGGCGCGAGCTCATCGGCCGCGGCGCGGTGGACATGAAGGCGGGCGACGCGGTGTTCCTCTCGCTCGCCGCCTCGCTCACGCAGCCCACGCGCGACCTCACGTTCGTCTTCTACGACCACGAGGAGGTCGAGGCGCACCTCAACGGCTTGGGCCGCGTCGCGCGCGAGCGTCCCGACCTGCTGGCAGGCGACTTCGCCATCCTGGGCGAGCCCACCGCCGGGGTGATCGAGGGCGGCTGCAACGGCACCCTGCGCGCGGACATCACCCTGCGCGGCGTCGCGGCCCACTCCGCCCGGGCATGGAAGGGCGTCAACGCGATCCATCTCGCCGCGCCCATGCTCAGCCGCCTCGCGTCCTACGAGCCCCTCACCGTGGAGGTCGACGGCCTCGAGTACCGCGAAGGGCTCAACGCCGTGGGCATCCGGGGCGGGATCGCCGGCAACGTCATCCCCGACGCCTGCACCGTCACGCTCAACTTCCGCTTCGCCCCCTCGACGGATCCCGAGCACGCCCAGCGCCGCGTCCAAGTCTTCCTCGAGGACTGCTACGGCGGCACGGGCATCGTCCCCGAGGTCGCGTGGACGGACCTGTCGCCCGGCGCCCGCCCCGGGCTCGACGCGCCCCTCGCTCAGGCGTTCGCCGATGCGGTGGCCGCCACGGGCGCATCGGCGCCTCGAGCCAAGCAGGGCTGGACGGACGTCGCCCGCTTCGGCGAGCTGGGCATCCCCGCCGTCAACTACGGGCCCGGCGACCCGGAGCTCGCCCACGCCGACGACGAGCGCTGCGAGATCGCGCAGATCCGCGCCTGCCGCGATGCGCTCGCGTCCTGGCTGTCGTCTTGACCTGACCGTCGTCACGCTGAAGGAGGTCGCCATGCGCGAATACCGCAAGGGCCCCGTCGTCCTGCGCGGAGCCAACGTCCCCGCGAAGTCCACCACCGGCCGGCTGCTGGAGGACCAGGACCCGCCGCACTGGCTGCATGAGGATCCGTGGCGGGTGCTGCGCATCCAGTCGGAGTTCATCGAGGGATTCGGCGCGCTCGCGGAGGTGGGGCCCGCCATCTCCGTCTTCGGCTCCGCGCGCTCCAAGCCGGGCTCGTGGGAGTACGACACGGGCGTCGCCGTCGCCGCCAAGCTCGTCGAGGCCGGCTTCGCGGTGATCACCGGAGGCGGTCCCGGCGTCATGGAGGCGGGGAACAAGGGAGCGCACGATGCTGGCGGCCTGTCGATCGGCCTGGGGATCGAGCTGCCCTTCGAGCAGGGCATCAACGACTACGTGAACCTGGGCATGAACTTCCGCTACTTCTTCGCCCGCAAGACGTGCTTCGTGAAGTACAGCCAGGGCTTCATCGTGCTGCCTGGCGGCTTCGGCACCTTCGACGAGCTCTTCGAGGCGCTCACGCTCGTCCAGACGCGCACCATCGAGAAGTTCCCGATCGTGCTCATGGGCCACCACTACTGGGACGGGCTCATCGCCTGGCTGCGCGACGTGGTGGCCGCGGAGGGCAAGATCTCGACGACCGATCTGGACCTCGTGCTCGTGACGGACGATGTGGAGGAGGCCGTCGCGCACGTGGTCGCGGGGGCGCCTCCCACGGGTCCGATCCCCGTCGTCGACGGCATGTGAGCCCGGCGCACACAGTCATGCGCGATTTTGGGGGTCCCAGGCAGGCGCGTAGAATGGTCGGTCAGTGCCGCCCGGCGAGGCGGCCCCGAGCAAGGAGTGAGCAGACATGGCTGCTATGAAGCCCCGCACCGGCGACGGCCCGCTTGAGGTCGTCAAGGAGGGCCGCGGCTACGTGATGCGTGTCCCGCTCGAGGGTGGCGGCCGTCTCGTCGTCGAGATCAACGCCGACGAGGTCAAGGCCCTCGGCGACGCGCTCCTGGGCGCGCTCGACGCCGGCAAGTAGTCCTCACGCGGGCGCTGGCGCCCGCGCTCGCGGGCGTCGTCTCGCCCCCCACGCCCCGGCATCGGGGCGTCAGTCCTTGATCGCGGCCAGGAGGCCGTCGCCCGACGGCGCGAGCGCGACCGTGAGCCCCTCCGTGCTGCGGATGAGCTTGAGCGTCTCGCGCACCGCCGTGGTGTCAGGGTCGCGCTGAGCCGGGTCCGCGACCCGGGAATGCCACAGCGCGTTGTCGAACACCACCATGCCGCCTGGGCGCAGCAGACGCAGCGCGTGCTCCGCGTAGGCGGGGTACTCCTGCTTGCGGGCGTCCGCGAACACGAGGTCGTAGCCGCCGTCCGTCAGGCGCGGCAGCACGTCGAGCGCGCGGCCCGTGATCATGCGCACGCGCTCAGGTCCGAAGCCCGCCGCCGCGAACGTGGCGCGTGCGGCCTTGTGGTTCTCCGGGTCCATGTCGATCGTGGTGAGGACGCCCTGCGGGTCCATGCCGCGCAGCAGGAGCGTCCCGGAGACTCCGGCGCCGGTGCCGATCTCCACGACGTTGCGGGCCCCCAGCGCCCGCGTCAGGACCAGCAGCAGCGCCCCCGCGCCGGGAAGGATCGGGACGCAGCCCAGATGGTCGGCGGCGTCGCGCGCACGCAGCAGGACCTCGTCCTCGGGGACGAACTCCTCGGCGTACGCCCAGTTCGCGGAATCGCTGCTCATGAAGGCCTCCTAGGAGCATGGTATGCGTCACACGGCCTCTCCCTCCGGGTGGCTGGCCGCGCCGACTGTGGGAACATGGACAGACGTGCAATCGTTGACCGGACGTGAAGGAGGGGACGCGATGACCACAAGCGCATCGGCACCTGCCCTCACGAGCGTCGACGAGGCCACGCATCAGGACCTGAGCTGGGAAGCCATCGTCGAGCAGCACGCGGGGCGGGTCTACCGCCTTGCCTACCACCTCACGGGCAACCAGCACGATGCCGAGGACCTCACGCAGGACGTCTTCGTCCGGGTCTTCAACTCGCTGTCGCAGTACAAGCCGGGAACGTTCGAAGGCTGGCTGCACAGGATCACCACCAATCTCTTCCTCGACCGGATGCGTCGCAAGAACCGCATCCGCTTCGACTTCATGGCCGATGACGACGCGGGAGTGGCCACGGCCGACTCCTTCGACCGCCACGAGCGCTCGGGCCAGCCGGAGGACGCCTTCGAGATGTCCAACTTCGGCGCCGACATCGTCGAGGCCCTCGCGCAGCTGCCGCCGGAGTACCGCGCGGCCGTGGTGCTGAGCGACATCGAAGGCCTGTCGTACGAGGAGATCGCGGCGACCCTCGGCATCAAGATGGGAACGGTTCGTTCTCGTCTCTCTCGTGCCCGTGCGAAGCTGCGCGAGTCCCTCGCGCACCGTGCACCGGTGCGGAACCAGCCGTGAGCGGGCGTCACCTCGGCGACCGGATCCACGATCTCCTCGATGGTCGCCTGAATCGCGACAAGACCTACGCCGCCATGGCGCACCTGGGCGAGTGCGAGCAGTGCGCTGCACGCTTCCATGAGCTGCGCGCCGCACGCGAGGCGCTCTCCACCGCCGAGGCCGGCATCGACATGAGCTTCGCTCAGCGTCTGCTCGACCGCGAGCGCATCGCCCAGATCGCCGCGCAGGAGCCGCCCAGCCGCATCCGCGCCGTCCAGCCCAAGGACCACCGACCCGTCATCGCCGCGAGCATGGCCGGCGTCGCCGCGAGCATCCTCATCGCCGTCGCGTGGGTGCTCGGCGCCCCCGCACAGGTGGGCCTCGAGTTCGTCACCACCGCATCGGGCGCCGCCCAGCCCGTCGCCCACATGGGAGCGCAGGGCATGCGTTCCGGCGACCAGCTCCGCAGCTGGATCCACCCCGACTTCTCCGAGTCGCGCATCGTGCCCATCGAGGCCAAGGTGCTGCAGCGCGCCAACGGCAGCAACGTGCTCGTCGCGACGATGCTCCACGGCGCCGACGTCATCGTCGTCACGGAGGAGCACGCCCGCCTCGCGCCCGTGGTCGACCAGTTGCCGCGTGCCGCCGTGGACGGCATCGAGGCCTACGTGCTCAACGTCGCCGAGCCTGCCCAGCTCGTGTGGCAGACGGGCGACGTGGTGATCGCGCTCGGATGCGAGTGCCCGCTCGCGGCGCTCGAGGCCGTCGCGGCCGAGTTCCCCACGGCAGACGAGCCGAGCTTCGTGGACCGCATCGGCGAGGGCTTCCACGAGCTCGCCGACCTTCTTCCCTGACTCACTCGAGGACACATCATGGACGATCTGTTCGCCACCCCTTCGAGCGGGCTCGACGCCTCGGTGACGGTCGCCCCTCCCGCGCCGGACAAGCCCGCGGACGTCGGCGTCGGCGTCAACCCCGCGCCCGCCGCGGCCCCTGCGCAGCCGATGTACCTCGTGCCCCCCGCCCGGCCGCTCGAGGGCCGAGTCTCGACGATCCGCAAGCGCACCATCGCGGGCATCGCCGGCGCGTCGCTCGTGCTCGGCGCCCTGGGAGGCGCGGGAACATATGCCGTGCTCGATGCGATCTCGGACGAGACGCCCCAGATCCCCGTGGCGGCGCCCGGCAGCGCGGAGACGCCCATAGGCGCGCCCACGAACCAGATCGCGGGTGTGGTCGCCGCGGCGATGCCCTCCGTGGTGCAGATCGAGGTGACGAGCGACGGCTCGCCAGCGTCGACCGGCTCGGGCTTCGTCATCCGCGAGGACGGCTACATCCTCACGAACAACCACGTGATCGATCAGCCCAAGCCAGGCGTGACCGTCATCTTCTCCGACGGCTCGGAGGAGACGGCGGAGATCGTCGGCTCGACCGCGGACTACGACCTCGCGGTCCTCAAGGTGGGACGCACCGGCCTGCCCGCGCTGACCTTCGGCGACTCCGACGCCGTCATCGTGGGCGACCCGGTCATCGCCATCGGCTCGCCGCTGGGCCTCGACTCGACCGTCACCACCGGCATCATCTCCGCGCTGCACCGGCCCGTGACCACGCGGGGCCAGGGCGCTCAGGCGTTCATCGACGCGCTGCAGACGGACGCCGCGATCAACCCCGGCAACTCCGGAGGCCCGCTGCTCAACGCGCGCGGCGAGGTCATCGGCGTGAACTCGGCCGTGGCGGCGCTGCCCGGCGCGACGCGCTCGAGCGGCGCCGGATCCGTCGGCCTGGGCTTCGCGATCCCGTCCAACCAGGCGCTGCGCACCGCCCAGCAGCTCATCGAGACGGGCGTCGCGACGTACCCCGTCATCGGCGTGCTGCTCGACGGCTCCTACGTGGGCGAGGGCATCAAGGTCGCGGAGACCGATGAGGAGACCGGCCAGCCCGGCGTCATCCCGGGAGGCCCCGCCGACCGTGCGGGCATCCGGGAGGGCGACATCATCCTCACCTTCGAGGGTCGGCCCGTGACGACGTCGGACAGCCTCATCGTGGGAATCCGTGCCAAGGCTCCCGGCGACACCGTGGTCTTCACCATCAAGCGCGGCGGCGTCGAGCGCGAGATCAGCGTCACGCTCACGAGCTCGGACCAGGTCGACTTCTTCGGCGACGAGCAGGGCGACGGTGGCGACCGCGTCGGCGGTGAGTCAGACTAGTCGCGTGTTCGACATCAACGGCTTCGAGCTCCTGATCATCCTGGTGCTCGCGGTCATCCTCGTGGGCCCGGAGCGGCTGCCGGAGTACGTGAACGGCCTGCGCTCCCTCGCCAAGCGGCTGCGCGACTTCGTCAACGAGGGCCGCAGCGCCCTGCGCGACGAGTTCGGCGACGATGTCGACTGGAGCCAGTACGACCCGCGGCAGTACGACCCGCGCCGCATCGTGCGCGAGGCGCTCCTCGAGGACGACGAGGCCTCCGCGTCCCCGCGTCGGCGTCGGCGCGCCGCGAGCGGAGCCACCCCCGCCGTCCCGATGCCGCCGTTGCCGCGCACGGCGACCGGGGCATCGGGCGCGGCTGCGGCGAGCCCTGTGGCCGCCGGCGCAGACCCCGACGCCACCCCCGTGCTGGGCACACCCGTCCTGTCCGCGCCGTACGACCCTGAGGCGACGTAGTCGGGCGACCCCGGGGCAATGAAGCCGGACGACCCTGGGCATCGGGCGCGGCTCGCTGGGCATCGGGCGCGGCTCGCGCCTGGAAGAATGGGCGCATGACTCAGCGCGTGTTCTCGGCGATGCAGCCCACCTCGGACTCCCTGCACCTCGGCAACTACCTCGGCGCGCTGCTGCAGTGGGTGGAGCTCCAGGAGGGCCGCGAGGCCATCTACTCCGTGGTCGACCTCCACGCCCTGACGGTCTCTCCCGACCCTGAGGCGCTGCGCCGTCGCACCCGCGTGACCGCCGCGCAGTTCCTCGCGGCCGGCGTGGATCCGGAGAGCTCCGTGCTGTTCGTGCAGTCGCACGTGGCCGAACACGCCGAGCTCGCGTGGATCCTGTCGACCTTCACGGGCATGGGCGAGGCGAGCCGGATGACCCAGTTCAAGGACAAGTCCGCCAAGGTGGGCGAGTCCGGCACCAACGTCGGCCTGTTCACGTACCCCATCCTGATGGCGGCCGACATCCTGCTGTACGACACGAACCTGGTGCCCGTCGGCGAGGACCAGCGCCAGCACCTCGAGCTGTCGCGCGACCTCGCGCAGCGCCTCAACAGCCGCCTGGGCGAGGGGACCGTCGTGGTGCCGGAGCCCTACATCGTCAAGGAGGTCGCCAAGATCTACGACCTCCAGGAGCCGACGGTGAAGATGTCCAAGTCGGCGTCGTCGCCCAACGGCCTCATCGAGATCCTCGACGACCCCAAGGCGATCACCAAGCGCATCAAGTCCGCCACGACGGACTCGGAGACGGTCATCCGCTTCGACCCCGAGAACAAGCCGGGCGTGTCGAACCTGCTCACCATGTACGCCGCGTTCTCCGGTCGCACGGTGGAGGACATTGTCGCCGAGTACGACGGCAAGATGTACGGCCACCTCAAGACCGACCTCGCGGAGGTCGTGGTCGAGGCGCTCACGCCCGTGCGCGAGCGGACGATGGACTGGCTGGAGACGCCGGGCAAGCTCGACGACATCCTCGCCAAGGGCGCGGCGAAGGCGTCCGAGATCGCGCGCGGCACGCTCGCGCGCATCTACGACCGCCTGGGCCTGCTGCCCGCCAAGCGAGGCGCATGACCTGGGCGCGCGAGCTCGCCGCCCGCGCCACGAGCGCGGTGCGCTGGGCTGGCGCGCTGGGGCGGAGGGTTCAGCATGCGGTCGACCAGACGCGGATCGGCCGCACCCTCAAGCGCTACGGCGAGCGCAACGGCGGCGTCCTTGCGGGCGGCATCGCCTACTCCTCGCTGACGTCGATCGCGGCCGCTGTGCTCCTCACGGCGACCGTCGCGTCGTTCGTGGTGGGCGCGAACGAGCGGTGGCGCACGGCCGTCGAGGACTTCGTGCGCGACGCGATCCCGGGCATCTTCCCGGGGGAGGACACGCCCGGCCTCATCGATCCCTCCACGCTCAAGCCCACTGCCGTGACCGGGGTGGTCGGCGTCGTCGCGCTGGTACTGCTCGTGCGCACGGCGACCGCCTACCTCACGTCGCTGCGCGTGGGCGTGCGAGCGATGCTGGGCACGGCGCGGCTGGCCGGGCTCGTGGGCAAGGCGTGGGACGCGGTCGCCTTCGTCGCGCTCATGGCGGTGATCCTGGCGGGTGCGGTGATCCAGGTGGCGGCGAGCTCGTTCGCGCGGACGCTCGTGGAATGGGCGGGCCAGGACGACGCGTCGCCGGCCGTGGTGCGCGTGCCAGCGATCCTGGCCGGCTACGTCGCTGATGCGGGCTTCGTAGCCCTCGTGTACGTGGTGTTGGGGCGGGTGCGGGCGCCGCGGCGCGAGGTGCTGGGCGCGGTGCTCTTCAGCGCCGCCGCGATCGCGGTGCTGCAGCAGCTGAGCACGCTGCTGGTCGCGTCGGCCTCGAGGAATGTCGTGCTGGCGCCCTTTGCGGCGGTGGTGGTGCTGCTGCTGTTCGTCACGCTCGTCGCGCAGGTGCTGCTGTACGGAGCGGCGTGGCTGGGTGCGCGCATCGACCAGCCCGATCGCGGGGTGCCGGCATCTCTGCCTCCGGTGTCGCGCCGCAAGCGCGGGGGAGTGACCACGACGAGGGCCGTGGGCCGTTAGCGATCCTCGCTCTGGTGTCCGCACCGGATCAACCCAGCCTCTCCGACCGCTCAACCTGGCCACTACGCTCACCCACCCCGGCCTCTACGCTCACCCATCCCGGCCTCTACGCTCACCCATCCCGGCCTC
>QGUM02000146.1:0-3871 GCA_003242455.2 Actinomycetes bacterium | reverse complement strand
ACCGAGTACAACCTCGTGGCGGAGGAGTACGGCGGCGACACGATGTTCGTCGACGTCTCCGCGCGCGAGGGCATCAACATCGACAAGCTGCTCGAGGCGGTCCTTCTCACGGCGGACGCCGGGCTCGACCTGCGCGCGAACCCGAACAAGGACGCGCGCGGCGTGGCCGTCGAGGCGCACCTCGACAAGGGCCGAGGCACGGTCGCCACGGTGCTCGTCCAGTCCGGAACGCTGCGCGTGGGCGACGCGATCGTCGCGGGCACGGCCCACGGCCGCGTGCGCGCCATGTTCGACGAGCACGACCAGCCCGTCGAGGAGGCGCTGCCCGCGCGTCCGGTGCTCGTCATCGGCCTCACGTCCGTCCCGCGAGCGGGCGACACCTTCCTCGTGGCCGAGGACGACCGCACCGCCCGCCAGATCGCCGAGAAGCGCGAGGCCGCCGAGCGTGCCGCCCAGCTCGCCAAGCGCCGCAAGCGCATCAGCCTCGAGGACTTCACCAAGGCTCTCGAGGCCGGCAAGGTCGAGACCCTCAACCTCATCATCAAGGGCGACGTGTCCGGTGCCGTCGAAGCGCTCGAGGACGCGCTGCTCGCGATCGACGTGGGCGAGGGCGTGGAGCTGCGCGTCATCCACCGCGGCGTGGGCGCCGTGACGCAGAACGACGTCAACCTCGCCACGGTCGACAACGCGATCATCATCGGCTTCAACGTGCGGCCTGCGGAGCGCGTGCAGGAGCTCGCGGACCGCGAGGGCGTCGACATGCGCTTCTACTCGGTCATCTACCGGGCGATCGAGGACGTCGAGGCGAGCCTCAAGGGCCTCCTCAAGCCCGAGTACGAGGAGCAGATGGTCGGCTCTGCGGAGATCCGCGAGATCTTCCGCTCGAGCAAGTTCGGCAACATCGCCGGCTCGCTCGTTCGCGACGGCGTCATCAAGCGCAACGCCAAGGCGCGCATCACGCGCGACGGCGTCGTCGTCGGCGAGGCCACCATCGAGACGCTGCGCCGCTTCAAGGACGACGTCACCGAGGTGCGCGACGGCTTTGAGTGCGGCATCGGCCTGGGCAAGTTCAACGACATCCAGGTGGGCGACATCATCGAGACCTTCGAGATGGTCGAGATTCCGAGGGACTGATGGCCGACAACGCACGCGCCCTGCGCCTTGCAGGGACGATCAAGAAGATCGTCGCGGAGGCGCTCGAGAAGGAGATCAAGGATCCCCGACTCGGCTTCGTCACCGTGACCGACGTGCGCGTCACCGGCGACCTGCAGCAGGCCTCGGTGTTCTACACCGTCCTTGGCGGGGAGGAGGAGCGCGCGTCCACCGCGGCCGCGCTCGCCTCCGCCAAGGGCCGCCTGCGCTCGATGGTGGGCGCCGAGCTGGGCATCCGCCTGACGCCCACGCTCGAGTTCCACCTCGACGCGGTGCCGGAGACGGCCGCCTCGCTCGACCGCGCGCTCCACGAGGCGCACCTGCGCGATCAGGAGCTCGCCAGGCTGCGCGAGAACGCGCAGTACGCGGGCGACCCGGACCCGTACAAGCACGACGACGAGGAGTAGCCCTCGTGGCGCGTGCCTCGGCGGATGGGCCCGACGGCATCGTCCTGGTCGACAAGCCGGCCGGGTGGACCTCGCATGACGTCGTGTCCCGCATGCGTCGCGTGCTCGGCACGCGCAAGGTGGGCCACGGCGGCACGCTCGATCCCATGGCCACGGGCCTGCTCGTCATCGCCGCCGGCCGTGCGACGCGCCTGCTGACGTACTACTCGGGCGCGGACAAGGACTACACGGCGACCATCCGCCTGGGCCAGTCGACCGTCACGGACGATGCCGAGGGCGAGGTCACGGCATCGGCCGACGCCTCGGGCGTGACGGACGAGGCCATCGCCGCCGCCGTCGCGGGGCTCACAGGAGAGATCCTCCAGCGGCCCAGCGCGGTGAGCGCCATCAAGGTCGGAGGCGAGCGCTCCTACGCGCGCGTGCGCGCCGGCGAGGACGTGGAGCTTCCCGCGCGGCCCGTCACCGTGTCGCGCTTCGCGGTGCTCGCGACCCGACGCGAAGGCGCGCTCGTGGACCTGGACGTCGAGGTCTCCGTGTCCTCCGGCACCTACGTGCGAGCCCTCGCGCGCGACCTCGGGCAGGCGCTCGGCGTGGGCGGGCACCTCACGGCGCTGCGGCGCACGCGCGTGGGCGATCTCTCGGCGGCCGATGCCGCGACCCTCGACGCGCTGACGGCCGCCGCCGATGCGGGGGAGGAGGTGCCGCTCGTGGGGCTGACCGCGGCCGCACTCGCCGTCCTGCCGCCGCTGGCCGTCGCGGCGGCCGACGCCAGGGCGCTCGGCCACGGACAGGGCCTGCCGCTGCCGGCGGGGACGGACATCGGCGCGCCTGCGCACAAGGACGATCCGACACACGACGTCGTCGCCCTCGGCCCCGATCGCGAGGCTGTGGCGATCCTGCGCCGACGCGGCGATCGGCTCATGCCCGTCATCGTCTTCGCGCCCGCTGCGGCACAATGACGGACGTGACCATCGTGTGGCGCTCGATCGCCGACGTGCCCGCAGACCTGGGCCCGACCGTCGTGACCATCGGCAACTTCGACGGCGTCCATCTCGGCCACCAGGCCGTGCTGGAGCGGACGGCCGCCCTCGCGCGCGAGCGCGGCGCGACGTCGGTGGCCGTCACCTTCGACCCGCACCCCAAGGCCGTCCACACGCCCGAGCACCAGCCGGAGCTCATCACCTCGCTCGAGGACCGCATCGAGCGCATGGCCGCGACCGGCGTCGACGCGATCCTCGTCCAGCACTACACGCTCGAGTTCTCCCTCCAGACGCCCCAGGAGTTCGCGCGCGCGTACTTCGTGGACGGGCTCAAGGCGCTTGCCGTGGTCGTGGGGCACGACACTCGCTTCGGCCGCGGCAACGCGGGCGACGTGGACACGCTGAGCACCCTGGGACTGAGCCTGGGCTTCGAGGTGGAGATCGTGGGCGACGTCGCGGGCCGAGGGGAGGGCCGACGCTGGTCCTCGACGTGGGTGCGCGAGCTGCTGGAGGCGGGCGACATGCGCGCCGCGGCCCAGATCCTGGGACGCCCGCATCGCCTGCGGGGCGTCATCGTCCACGGCGACGAGATCGGGCGCCAGATCGGCTTTCCCACGGCGAACCTCCAGGTCAGCGGCGGGTACATCCCACGCCACGGCGTCTACGCCGGCTGGCTGACCGTGGTCGACGCACGCGGCGGGGGAGCAGGGCCCGTGGTGGGAGAGCCGCTGCCGAGCGCCGTGAGCCTGGGCATCAACTACACCGTGGGCGGCCAGGAGCTGCGGGTCGAGTCGCACGTCATCGGCCGCACGGGATTGGACCTGTACGACGCCGAGGCGACGCTCGACCTCATCGAGTGGCGTCGCCCGATGCTCGACTTCGGCTCGATCGAGGCGCTCACCGACGCGCTCGCCGCCGATGAGGTGTGGGTGCGCGAGGTGCTGGGGCTGACCGCGGGCTGACCCCAGGCTCGCCGGCAGCCGCATCGTCCTGTATGCTGGGCCGTCGCCGTGAAACGGCCGCGGATTCCAGAGCACCGGAGAACAGGCCCGGTTGCGCCGCGCAGCGAGACATGAGGAGCAGAAGTGCCGCTCGATGCAGCAACGAAGCAGAAGATCATCGCCGAGTACGCCACGTCTGAGGGCGACACCGGCTCCCCTGAGGTGCAGATCGCTCTCCTGAGCCGTCGCATCGCGGACCTCACCGAGCACCTGAAGCAGCACACGCACGACCACCACTCGCGTCGTGGCCTGCTCCTCCTCGTCGGCCAGCGCCGTCGCCTGCTCAACTACCTGCAGAAGATCGACATCGAGCGTTACCGCTCGATCATTG
>QGUM02000031.1:0-17184 GCA_003242455.2 Actinomycetes bacterium | reverse complement strand
GGTCGCCGATGACGTCGCCCATGTACTCCTCGGGCGTACGCACCTCGACCGCCATCACCGGCTCCAGCAGAACCGGGCTCGCCTTGCGCGCGGCCTCCTTGTAGGCCATCGAGCCGGCGATCTTGAACGCCATCTCCGACGAGTCGACGTCGTGGTACGCGCCGTCGACGAGCGTCGCCTTCACGCCCACAACGGGGAAGCCGGCGAGCACGCCGAGCTGCATCGCGTCCTGGATGCCCGCGTCGACCGAGGGGATGTACTCCTTGGGCACGCGACCGCCGGTGACGGCGTTGACGAACTCGTACTGGACCTCGGACTCCGCGCCCAGGGGCTCGATCGTGATCTGGACCTTCGCGAACTGACCGGAGCCACCCGTCTGCTTCTTGTGGGTGTAGTCGTAGTTCTCGACGGCGCGGCGGATGGTCTCGCGGTACGCGACCTGGGGCTTGCCCACGTTCGCGTCGACCTTGAACTCACGACGCATGCGGTCGATGATGATGTCCAGGTGCAGCTCGCCCATGCCGGAGATGACCGTCTGGCCGGACTCCTCGTCGAGGCGCACGCGGAACGTCGGGTCCTCCTCGGCGAGCTTCTGGATCGCCGTGGACATCTTCTCCTGGTCGCCCTTGGTCTTGGGCTCGACAGCCACGTGGATGACCGGCTCGGGGAACGTCATCGACTCGAGCACGACGGGCGCGTTCGGGTCGCACAGCGTGTCGCCCGTGGTGGTGTCCTTGAGGCCGATCACCGCGTAGATGTGGCCCGCGGTGACGTTGTCGACCGGGTTCTCCTTGTTGGCGTGCATCTGGAAGATCTTGCCGACGCGCTCCTTCTTGCCCTTGGTGGCGTTGAGGATCTGGGCGCCGGAGTCGAGCTGACCCGAGTACACGCGGATGTAGGTGAGCTTGCCGAAGAACGGGTGCGCGACGATCTTGAACGCGAGGGCCGAGAAGGGCTCCGAGGCGTCGGCGTGACGCTCGATGACCTTCTCCTCGTCGTTGATGTCGTGGCCGTTGATCGAGGGGATGTCGATCGGGGCGGGCAGGTAGTCCACGACCGCGTCGAGCATCGGCTGCACGCCGCGGTTCTTGAACGCCGAGCCGCACAGGACCGGGTACACCTCGGAGGCGACCGTGAGCTTGCGGATGCCGGCCTTGATCTCCTCGACCGTGAGCTCCTCGCCGCCGAGGTACTTCTCCAGCAGCTCCTCGCTCGACTCGGCGACCGTCTCGATGAGCTCGGCGCGGTACTGCTCCGCCTTGTCCTTGAGGTCGGCCGGGATGTCGACGATGTCGTACTTGGCGCCCATCGTCACGTCGCCCTTGGCGTCGCCGGGCCACACGAGGGCGCGCATCTCGACGAGGTCCACGACGCCCACGAAGTCGTTCTCAGCGCCGATGGGCAGCTGGATGACGAGCGGACGGGCGCCGAGGCGCGACTTGATGGTGTCGACGGTGAAGTAGAAGTCCGCGCCGAGCTTGTCCATCTTGTTGACGAAGCAGATGCGGGGGACGTTGTACTTGTCGGCCTGACGCCACACGGTCTCGGACTGGGGCTCCACGCCCTCCTTGCCGTCGAACACGGCGACCGCGCCGTCGAGGACGCGCAGCGAGCGCTCGACCTCGACCGTGAAGTCCACGTGGCCGGGGGTGTCGATGATGTTGATCTGGTTCTTGTTCCAGAAGCAGGTCACCGCGGCCGAGGTGATCGTGATGCCGCGCTCCTGTTCCTGCTCCATCCAGTCGGTGGTGGAGGCGCCGTCGTGGGTCTCACCGACCTTGTAGTTCACGCCCGTGTAGAACAGGATGCGCTCGGTCGTGGTGGTCTTGCCGGCATCGATGTGCGCCATGATGCCGATGTTGCGGACCTTGGTGAGGTCAGTGAGCACGTCCTGTGCCACGGGGTTCTCCTAAGCTTCTGAGTTCCGTCGAACGAGGCGGCGACTACCAGCGGTAGTGCGCGAACGCCTTGTTCGACTCGGCCATCTTGTGCATGTCCTCGCGACGCTTCACCGCGGCACCCAGGCCGTTCGACGCGTCGAGGATCTCGTTCATGAGGCGCTCGGTCATGGTCTTCTCGCGACGCTTGCGCGCGAAGTCCACGAGCCAGCGCAGGGCGAGGGTCGTCGCACGCACGGGGCGGACGTCGACCGGGACCTGGTAGGTCGCGCCGCCGACGCGGCGGGAGCGGACCTCGAGCGCGGGGCGGATGTTGTCGAGCGCGCGCTTGAGCACGACGACGGGGTCCTGGCCGCTCTTCTCGCGGACGCCCTCGAGCGCGTTGTAGACGATCGCCTCGGCGACGGAGCGCTTGCCGTCGAGCAGCACCTTGTTGATGAGCTGCGTCACGACGGGCGTGCCGTAGACCGGGTCAGTGATGATCGGGCGCTTGGGCGCCGGTCCCTTGCGAGGCATTACTTCTTCTTCTCCATCTTCGCGCCGTAGCGGCTGCGAGCCTGCTTGCGGTTCTTGACACCCTGGGTGTCGAGCGAGCCGCGCACGATCTTGTAGCGGACGCCGGGGAGGTCCTTCACACGGCCGCCGCGGACGAGCACGATCGAGTGCTCCTGGAGGTTGTGGCCCTCACCGGGGATGTAGGCCGTGACCTCGATGCCGGAGGACAGGCGGACACGTGCCACCTTGCGGAGTGCCGAGTTCGGCTTCTTGGGGGTCGTCGTGTACACGCGAGTGCACACGCCGCGGCGCTGGGGCGAGCCCTTGAGCGCAGGCGTCTTCGTCGTGGACGCCTTCGGGTGGCGGCCCTTCCTAACCAGCTGCTGAATCGTAGGCACTACTTCTCCGTCTGTTGTGTGAAAAACGTGAATCGAGCGTCTGACCGACCCCCGCGCCCGGGCGTGTCGCTCCTGCCTGGGCTACACCGCGAAACGGCGCGCGAGAGGGCCCACCGACGCGGGCACGGTCATCTACGATACCGCCGCACGGTCACCACGTCAAAGCCTCGTCAGGCTCCGACCTCCGGGTCCGGCGCGAAGCCTCTGAGCCAGGCGCGGACCTCCGGGCTCAAGCGTACGGGAGAGCCGGTGACGCCGTCGACCATTGCCATCCTCGTCACGGCCTTCACGCATGCCTGGCCGTCCTGCACCAGGCGGTAGGCGATGTCGAAGCTCGCTCCCCCTACGGCCGGCACGTCGAGCTCCGCGAGCAGCGGCTCAGGCCGGTAGTCGATGGGACGCATATAAGAGATGTCCGCCCGCGCGACGAGGACGTGCACGGGCGACTCGACTGACAGCGCGGGCAGAGGGCTGTCCTGGGTCCAGAACACGAGCGCGCGGGCCTCCTCCAGGAGCGACGCGACGGCCACGTTGTTGACGTGCCGGTACGGGTCCTGGTCACCCCAGCGCAGCTGCAGCTCGACGGTCACGGAAGGCACGCGACGAGCCTAGCGACCGGCCTGGTAACGGATGGTTCCGACACATAGTCCGCAATCCCTATAGTTTCCCCATGTTCGCGTACGCACCCGCACCCGACGGCGTCAAGGGATACGCCGTCGCTGCCGAGGGGTTCGTCGGACTTGTCAGCACCGAAGGGGTCCACACGCTCTCAGATCGCCTCTACGAGGCGGTGAACCTTCCAGATCCTGAAGTCGCAGACATACTCGACGTCCTCGAGGAGGAGCCCGTCCCTGTCGCATTCGCCGTGATGGAGATCCTCGACAAGGAGACCCGGACGGTGTCGATCACCGTGCGCGGGGATGTGCTCGTCGACCTCGGCGGCAACACCACGACGCGCTTCCAATGGCCCGAAGGCGCCATGTGGATGAGCGGCGAAGCCGCAGGCGTCGACTCCGTGGGCATCGCGTTGCGCGGCCACGCCGGCGCCCCCGCCACCCTGCCGATCGCGCGCGGCGCGATCGCCGCCTCGCACGTCACCGCGGAGCTCGTGCCGGGCTCCCGTCGCAGGCTTCCCGCGCCCATCCCGGGCAACGCCGAGGACACCGTTCTCTATGAGGCCATCGCGATGCGTCGCGAGGACGGCCCGCCGCCCATGCCCGTGCCCGACTCCCACCGCACGGCATCGGCCGTCCCCCTGGCGGACCTGCACGGCTCGGGCATGTGGACCCTGCACCTGCCCGACGGCAGCGAGGTCGAGGCGTCGTCGCGCATCGTCGTGGGGCGCAAGCCGTGGCGTCACGACGAGGGCGAGACCGTCACGCCCTACATCGTCGCGCCCTCGCCCCGCAAGGAGATCTCGGCCAAGCACCTCGAGCTCTCCGTCGTGAGCGGCCAGCTCAAGGCCAGGGACCTGGGCTCGACCAATGGCACGCTCGTCCTGTCCGGCAGCAAGGCCCCGCGCCTGCTGCGTGACAGGGCTGTGATGACGTTGCGCCAAGGCGATACCCTCGACCTTGGTGAGGGCTTCCGCATCGTCGTCGGCGCACGGAAGTGACGCTCAGGACTCGCACGGACGCTCTCGCGCCACACGTCGGGCTGGACTGCGAGCGGGGAGCGGGACATGGTGCGTAGGGTTGTCGGCCAGCCTCCCGTCCTGCCCGGGTACACATACGTGCGCCCGCTCGGCTCGGGCGGATTCGCGGACGTGTTCCTCTACGAGCAGGACATGCCGCGGCGCGTCGTCGCGGTCAAGGTCCTCGTGGACGATGCGATCAATCCCGATGTGCTGACCACGTTCAACCGCGAGGCGGACATCCTCGCGCGCCTGAGCGCGCACCCCGCGATCGTCACCATCTACCAGGCGAGCATCTCGGCCGACGGCCGGCCGTACTTCGTCATGGAGTTCTGCCCGGACAACATGAGCAACCAGTACAAGCGGGGCCCGATGCCCGTGCAGACCGTGCTGGACGCCGGCGTTCGCGTCGCGGCGGCTCTCGAGACCGCCCACCGCAGCGGCGTGCTTCACCGCGACATCAAGCCGTCCAACGTGCTCATCACGACGCTCGGCACCCCTGCGCTCGCGGACTTCGGCATCGCCGCCGCCCTCACCGGCGCGGACGAGCAGAGCAAGACCATCGCGATGTCGGTGCCGTGGTCGGCGCCCGAGGTCATCGTGGGCCAGGTCGCCGGCAACGTCGCGACCGAGGTCTACAGCCTGGGCGCGACCATCTACACGATGCTGGCCGGCCGTGCTCCCTACGAGCCGGAGACGGGGGAGCGCCTCCCGCGCGCGCAGCTCCAGGAGCGCACCCTGACCAAGAAGTACGTCCCCACGGGGCGCACCGACCTGGTGCCTCGCCTGCACGACCTGCTCGCTCGCGCCCTGTCGAAGGACGCCTCTCAGCGCTTCGGCTCGATGCTCGAGCTCGCCCAGGAGCTGCAGCGCGCCCAGATCGACCACGGCCTGCCTCCCACGGCCATCGAGGTCGTCGACCCGTCGTGGGCCTCCGCCGCCGTCCAGGCCGACGAGGGCGACGACGTCCGTCGCGCGCCGGTCATCTCCACGGTCAACGCGAACTCCCGTCGCGCCGCGCGCGCCCAGACGCTCGCGTCGGCGCAGCGCCAGGCCGCCCTCGAGCGCGAGCCGGCCGCGCCGGCACGCTCGTCGCGCAAGGCCGCTCTCATCGGCGCGGCGGTCGGCGGCGGCGCCGTCGCCCTCGTCGCCATCGCGGTCGTCGCAGCGGTACTGGGGTCCTAGATGGCGGCCCCCTCCGCTCCCCTCCTCCGACGAGGGAGATCGCTCCGGCCCCTCATCGTGGTCGCGGTGGTGGTCGCGGTGGTGGCGGGCGCGGTGCTCGTGCGCGGCTACGACGCACGCGACATCCCTCCGCTCGAGACGGCCGTGTGGGTCACCCGGGCGAACGGCCAGTACGCGCGCGTCAACACGGAGCTCGCCGCGATCGACACCGTCCGCGCCGTGTCCGACCCCGTGGGCATCGTGCAGTCCGGCTCGTCGGCCATGATCCTCAGCCAGGGCTACTCCCAGGCCTGGCCCATCGACCCTGCGTACCCGACCGACCTCGACGAGGGCAACGGCGGCGGCCCGTCCCCGAGCCAGACACCCGCAGGCACCACGTCCGTGCAGAGCGCGGGCGCGTACGTCGTCTACCTCACGTCGCTCGGAGAGGTGCACCTGGGCACGTACCCCACCCCGGGAGCGAGCGCGACCGGCGCCCGCCACCTCGACCCCTTCGCCCATGCGGATGAGGACGAAGAGCAGCGCTACGTCGCCTCCGCTGTCGCGCTCGACGCCTCGGGCCTCGTCGTCATGTACTCCGCCCAGGAGCAGGCCGTGCGGCGCTATGACGCCACGCGCGGCGCGTTCCTCGGCGACCCCGAGCCCGTGCCCGCCGCGCCCGACGCCGATGCCGCCCTGTCGCTCGTGGACGGGCGCTGGGTGCTGTACGCGGCATCGGACGGCCTGCTGTGGTTCCAAGGCGCCGATGCGCCGCTCGTCATCGGCGCGGAGGCGGGCTCCGTGCTGCAGGCGAACGCCTCGACGGACGGGACCGTGTACGTCGCGGACAGCGCCGGCCTCATCGCCGTGACCCTCGCGGCCGGTGCCGCGGTCCGCGTCGCACAGGCGTCCGGCACGCCTGCCGCTCCCATCACGGTCGACGGCGTCGCCTACGCCGCATGGCTGTCGCAGGCGCAGGCGAGCCTGTGGTCGAGCTCCTCGCCCGCGCCCGCCACGCTCGCGCTGCCCGGCGGCGCGCTCGACGATGTGCAGAACGTCCGCCCCGTGTTCCACACCAACGGCGCGCGCGCCGTCCTGAGCGAGGTGTCGACGGGCCTGGTGTGGACCGTCCCCGACGGCACGCTCGTGCCTCTCGAGGACTGGGACCCGCTCGAGGACGCCGAGGAGGAGCAGGGCACCGTCGAGGTCGACGACGTCGTGGAGCAGGAGCCTCCCGTCGCCGTGGACGACGCGTTCGGCGTGCGCAGCGGAGCCCATGTGCGCCTTCCGCTCCTGTACAACGACCACGACCCCAACCGCAAGGACGTGCTGTCCATCGTCCCGGAGCTCCTGGGCGAGTGGGACGTCCCCGGCTTCGGCACGCTGGACCTCACCGACAACGACCAGGCGGCCGTCGCCACGATCACGGCCGAGTCGGGATCGGCGACCTTCTCCTATGCGGTCACCGACGGCGTGAGCACGTCTGCCCCCGCGTCCGTCACGGTCACGGTGGTCCCCGCTGACCAGAACAGCGCCCCCGTGTGGTGCGGCGTCGACGAGTGCGTCCAGCCGTGGCCCACGCCGGAGATCACCCCGGGCGGCTTCGTCGAGGTGCCGGTGCTGGAAGGCTGGGTCGACCCCGAGTCCGACGTCATCGCCCTCATGGACGCGATCGTGTCCGACACCGCCGCGCCCCTGAGCGTCGTCACGACCGCCGAGGGCACGATCGCCATCCGCCACCTCGATCCCAACGCGAGCGCAGGCACCGTCGAGATCGACGTCGTGGTCGGCGACGCCTACGGCGCGACAGCCACCAAGACGCTCACGCTGCGCGTGTCCGCCGCCCCCGCCCTCACGGCTCCGCCCATCGTCCTCACCGCAGGCGTGGGCGATCCCCGCCGCGTCGCGATCGCCGACCATGTCACGGGCGGTTCCGGCACCTACCGCCTGATCGACGCGGTCGTGACGCAAGGCGAGGAGTCCTTCACCGTCACGCCCGTGAGCGCGAACGGCACCATCGAGCTGCTCGCCAGCCAGCCCGGGCAGTATCTGGCGACCTACACCGTCGAGGACTCCGTGACGCTCGCCCAGCAGACGGCCACGCTGCGCCTCACCGTCGCCGACAGCGCCCGCGCGCTCACGATCCCGCCGCTCACCGCCTTCGTGCGACCGCTCGAGGACGCGACCATCGACGTGCTGGCCGCCGTGCAGAACACCTCCGGGCGCGTCCTCCTCCTGTCCGCCGCGACGAGCAGCGAGCCCAACCTGAGCCCGAGCATCGTCGCCGAGACCTACCTGCGCGTGCGCGGCAGCACGGACACGGGCGAGCCGGGCCGCATCGGCGTCGTGGACGTCGTCGTCTCCGACGGCGCGGGAGGAACCGCGAGCGGCCAGGTGACCGTCTTCCTCCTGCCGCCCAACCCCAACGTGCGTCCCATCGCCGTGCCCGACGCCGTCTCCGTGCGCGCAGGCACCCAGGTGGACATCTCCGTCCTGGCCAACGACGTGCGGCCCCAGGGCGAGCAGATCCTGCTCCACCCCGACGTGATCGGCTCGGGCGCGCCCGACGAGATCGCGTTCGCCTCGGGCGCCCAGCTGCGCTACGTCGCACCGAGCGAGCCCGGCGTGCACACGCTGCAGTACTCGACGTACCTGGAGAGCAACCCCAACCGCTTCGACACCGCCACCGTGACCGTGACGGTGGTGCCGCAGGGCGCCAACCGCGCGCCCGAGCCGCAGACGCTCATCGGCCGCGTCGTCGCGGGTCAGACGGTGCGCATCCCCTTCACCCGCACGGGCGTGGACCCCGACGGCGACGACGTCGCGCTCGTCAACGTCTCCACGCTCGCGCCGGGACTGGGCGTGGCGTCCATCTCGGCCGCGGGCGGCGCCATCCTCTACACCGCCCCCGCGGGAGGCGTGCCGGGTGGCCAGGTGAGCTTCACCTACACGGTCAAGGACGCGCGCGGCCTGACGGGCGAGGCAGAGGTGCGCATCGGCGTCCTTCCCACCGAGGTCGCGGACGTCGCCCCCGTCACGTACTCCGACTACGTGGGCGCCCAGGTGGGCTCGCGCACCCCGGTGACGGTCACGCCGCTCGACAACGACCGCGACCCCTTGCGCGGCACCCTGCGCCTGGTCTCCATCAAGCCCAACGCGCCCGAGGGCACCCCGGAGCACGAGCGCCTCGCAGCGCTCATCGACTCGGCGACCTCGCTCGAGGACGGCCGTGTGGTGCTGCGCGGCGGAGACGTCCTGGGCACGCACTCGTACGTGTACACGGTCGAGTCGAGCACGTCGCTGTCCACCGCCGAGGGCCTCATCGTCGTCGGCGTCTCCGACGAGCTCGGCCCCAGCACGCTCACGGTCACCGACACGTTCCTGACCGCCCGCACCCGCGCTGACCTCTTCGACGGCGTCGACGTCGTCAGCGGCAAGGTGCGCTGGCAGACGGGCGACCCGTCCACCCTCGAGCTCGCCGTGTGGGGTCCGCTCGCGAACACCTACTCGGTGGACGGCTGGAAGATCTCCGGCCCCGCGACCGACGACCGCGCGATCGTGCCCTTCACGCTCACGGGCACCGACTTCGCGGGCAACGAGGTCCAGACGTGGGGCTTCCTGCGCATCCCCGCGTTCGAGGACATGCGCCTCCAGGCCGTTCCCGGTCTCACCCCCATCCAGGTGGGCGAGGAGCAGTCCGTCGCCGTCTCCGTGGCCGATGTGCTCGACCTGCCGCCGGGCCAGGCGGTGGAGCTGCGTCGCGAAGGCCCCTTCCCCGTGCAGCGCGTCAACGCCCGCTGCACGCCCACGGGAGACGGCGTCGTCACCTATGCGGCTGGCCGCGAGGCGCCATGGACCGACACGTGCGCCATCGCCGTGCGCCTGCCCGGTCAGGAGACGTGGAGCACCGTCGGCATCCCGCTGTCGATCATCCCCAAGGATCCGCAGGCGATCCTCAACCCCGTCAGCCGCACCATCAGCCCCGGCGCCACCGAGACCATCGTCCTCAAGGACGCGATGGTGACCTGGGAGGGCGGCCGTGTGGGCGACATCGCGGGCATGCGCCTCGAGACGTCGTACACGGGCACGAACTTCATCGTCACGAACGCCGACGGGATCGTCACGGCCCAGGCGGTCGCCAACGCCAAGCCGGGCGTGCGCGAGCGCATCGACGTCTTCTCCCCCGACTACGGCGGCCTGAGCGCGAGCATCACCCTCGTGGTCGGCATCGCGAGGCCCGACGCCCCGCGCGGCGCGACGTTCACCCACCAGTGCGACGTGAGCCGCGGCTCGAGCTGCACCATCACCGCTGTGGGGATCGCGGGCGAGTACGACCCGTTCGCCGGCATCCAGGGCGGGGGCCTCACGATCGCGAGCGTGGGCACCACGGGGTCCGTGTCGTGCTCGGTCGCGACGGTCACGCAGTCCTCCCCCACGACGCTCGTGGCGACGTGGCCCGGAGGCCCGCGGCCGGTGGGCGGGGAGTGCATCGTGCCCTTCACCGTGGTCGACGCGCAGGGCCGCACGGGCCCCGCGCAGCTCACGCTCGACGTCCTGGGCTATCCGCAGACGCCGGCGAGCGTCACGACCGTCGCCTACACCGGCGACTCGGTGACGCTCCAGGTGGCGCTCGGCGCCGCCGTCGACGCGCACCCCGCCGTGAGCTCGGTCGCGATCTACAAGGGCGGATCCTCCGTCCCCGCGTCCTGCGCCGCGAGCGGCCCTGGCCAGCACCGCTGCGTCATCTCCGGCCTGGTCAACGGCGAGCGCGCCACGTACACCGCCCGCGCGGTCAACTCCGTGGGCGAGTCGCTCGACACGACGGGCCACGAGACGTGGGCCTACCAGGCTCCCGTCATCACGAGCCTCACCGCGACCTCGCCCTACGTGCCCGGCACCACCACCACGGCATCGGGCGCCGTGGAGGTGACGGTGGAGTCGAGCGACGACACCCTCTCCTTCCAGGTGGTCAACTCGGGCGCGACGTTCCCGCGCACGGGCCCGTCGACGACGTTCACCGCGAGCCTGCCCGTGGGAGCGACGGTGCTCCAGGTCACCCCCATCTCCAAGTTCAGCCCGCCCATCGCCGGAGGCAACTCCGGCGCGGTGGCCACGTTCCCGCTCACCGTCGTCGGCGCCCCCTTCTTCCTCGGGAGCACCACGGCGACCCCCACCGGCACGACCATCACGGTCGACGGCGTGGCCCTCATGGCCAACTCCAGCCCGATGCCGCTCACGGAGATCTTCGTCGCCTGGGTCAGCGGCGGCGCGACGCCGAGCTGCACCATGAACGGCGCGGGCGAGGCGCAGGTCGCAGGCGTGGGCATCGTCCAGTCCGCGACGACGGACATCGCCGGCCTCGACCCCAACACGTGGTACTCCGTCGCGGTGTGCGGCTCGAACGGCTACGGCGCCGTCCTGTCGCCCGTCGCCACCGCGTTCACCTGGGTCCCGCCGGCCGCCCCGACCGGCGACCTGACGTACAAGGTCAGCGAGATCGCGACGACCTACGGCACGTCCATGGTGCACGAGCTCGAGAGCGGCCCGTCCGTGGACCCGCTCCCTGGCTTCGGCGTCTACTACTGGTACGCGGGAGTCGCCGTGTCCTCGACGTTCGACCCCGGCTTCATCCCCGGCGTCTCCTACACGGTCGCGTACTGCCTTCCCGACAACCCGAGCCTGTGCGGCCCTGCCGCCGCCATCACGCCTCAGCCGGGCTCCGCGCCCAACCTCGTGCGGATCGACTTCCCGGCCGGCTGCGTCGCGGCGCCGACCGCCGACCAGGTCACGGTCACCGGCGCCGGGCCCGAGCACTACGAGATCATCGCGAACCCCACGGGGTGGGTGGTGAACTTCCTGGCCGGTCCGTACCAGAGCCTGGGCGGCCACGGCATGGCCGCGACCATCTGCGACCCCGAGCCGGATCCGGAACCGGACCCCGACGACGAAGAATGAGACGCAGGACCCTGCGATGGAAGGAAACCCATGACGATCTCGGCTGAACAGGCCAAGTGGTATGAGGAGACGTTCTCCCTGCTTGCCGACAACATCGAGCTGGCCATCCTCGGCAAGCGCCACGTCATCGAGCTCGTCCTGGCGACGGCGCTCGCCGGCGGCCATGTGCTGCTGGAAGACGTCCCTGGCACGGGCAAGACGGCGCTCGCGCGCACCCTCGCGCAGACCGTCAAGGGCACCTCGTCTCGCATCCAGTTCACTCCGGACCTCCTGCCCGGCGACGTCACGGGCGTGACGGTGTTCGACCAGAAGAAGGGCACGTTCACGTTCCACGCGGGTCCCGTCTTCGCGAACATCGTGCTCGCCGACGAGATCAACCGCGCCTCGCCCAAGACGCAGTCAGCGCTCCTGGAGGTCATGGAGGAGGGCAATGTCACGGTCGACGGCGTCACCCGTCCCGTGGGCAGCCCGTTCCTCGTCATCGCGACGCAGAACCCCGTGGAGCAGGCCGGCACCTACCGCCTGCCGGAGGCGCAGCTCGACCGCTTCATGATCAAGACCTCGCTCGGCTACCCCGACGAGGCCGCCACCCTGCGCATCCTGCAGGGCGCCACCAAGGGCACCACCGAGGTCCCCGGCATCGTCGAGCCCGACACCCTGCTGGCCATGCAGGAGCTCGCCAAGACGGTGTACGTCAACCCGATCATCTCGGACTACATCATGCGCATCGTCGAGGCGACCCGTCGGGCCGCGGAGGCCCGCCTTGGCGTGTCCGTCCGCGGCGCCCTCGCCCTCGCCCGCCTCGCCACGACGTGGGCGGCGGCGCGCGGCCGCACGTTCGTCACCCCCGACGACGTGCGCGACCTCGCCGTTCCCGCGCTCGCGCACCGCATCATGCTCGAGCCCGAGGCCGAGTTCGACGGCGTGACCGCCGTGGACGTCATCGGCCAGGTCCTGCTCGACGTCCCCGCGCCCACGGAGAACGGATCGGCATAGGACCGTGCCCGAGAACACCGCCACCCGCTCCGGCATCACCGCCACCCGCACCCGCGGCGTGACGGTGACGCGCTATGCCACGGAGCGGACGGGCCTTGCCGCTGGAGCCGAGGCCGGCCGACGCGCGCTCGACACCGCTCGTGACGCGCTGCGCCGTGCCGGCGCGGTCATGGCGCGCACCGTGCGCCCCGCCGGCTGGCTCCTCGCGGCATGCCTGGCGGTCGGCCTGATCCTCGCGCTCGCGTGGGGATGGGCCGAGGGCTGGATCATCGCCTCCGCATCGGCGCTCATGCTCGCGCTGTGCGCGCCGTTCCTCCTGGGCTCCCACAGGTATGAGGTCGCGCTGTCCTTCGAACGGAACCGCGTGGTCGCCGGCGACGAGCTCGAGGCGACGCTGACCGTCACCAACATCGGCCGCCGCGCGGCGCTGCCCGCGGTGCTCGACATCCCCGTGGGCTCCGGCCTGGTCGAGGCGCACATCCCGTTCATGCGCGCCCACGCCGAGCACACCGAGCCGCTCACCATCACGGCGGCCAAGCGCGGCATCATCACGGTGGGCCCGCTCACGATCGGCCGCGGCGACCCGCTCGGCATCATGCAGCGCGACCACACGTGGCCCGAGGTGCAGCACATCTACGTGCACCCCGTCACCACTCCCGTGCCGCCCACGAGCGCGGGCCTCCTGCGCGACCTCGAGGGAGCGGTGACCACGACGATCGTGGACTCCGACCTGTCGTTCCACGCGATCCGCGACTACGTCCAAGGCGACTCGCGTCGCCACATCCACTGGCGCTCCACCGCCAAGACCGGCCACCTCATGGTGCGCCAGTACGAGGAGACGCGGCGCTCGCGCATCGCGATCGTGCTCGACCTCGACCCCGGCCAGTACTCGACGGACGACGAGTTCGAGGTCGCCGTCAGCGCCGCCTCCTCGCTCGGCCTGCAGGCCGTGCGCGACGGCCGCGAGCTGCTCGTGACCACGAGCGCGCCCATCGAGGCCCATGAGCTGGGCCGCGTCCACGCGATCCGCACGCTGCCCACGCTCGGCCCGCGCGCCCTCCTGGACGGCATGAGCTCGATCGAGTCCTCCCCGAACGTCATGCCCATCGAGCAGGTCGCCACGATGACGGCGCAGGAGGCCGACAGCCTCTCGCTCGTCTTCCTCGTCATCGGCTCGCTCACGCCGATCGCGGACGTCCGCAGGGCCGCCATCCGCTTCCCCGCAGACGTGTCGGTCATCGCCGTGCGCTGCGATCCGGGCGCGCAGCCCTCGATGCGGAGCATGCGCGAGCTGCGCGTCATCACGCTCGGCATGCTCCACGACCTGGGCCACCTCCTGCTGAGGAGCACGCTGTGACAGGGGCCCACGCATGAGCGCACGGACGAGTCGCCTCACGGCGCCCGGCCGCGTCGTCTGGGACGGCGTGGCGGTCGCGGCATGCGCCGCGCTGGCGGCCGTCTCCGCGTGGGAGGTGTACGGCACGCCCTACGTGGGCGCGGTCGCCGCCGCAGGGTTCGTCATCGCGCTCGTCGCCGTCTTCGCCGGCGCCGTGCGCGGCTGGCCGTGGTGGGGCACGGCCATCGCGGCGCTCCTGGGATACCTCCTGGCCGTGGTCCCCGTGACGATGCCCGATGCCCTCACCGACGTCTCCCGCATCGGCCGGGCGATCATCACCGGCCTCTCGGGCGCGATCGTGGGCTGGAAGCAGGTCCTCACCATCTCCGTCCCCGCGGGCATGTACCAGGGGGTCCTCGTCCCGTTCTTCTTCACCGTGGCGCTGTGCTGCGTGGTGGCGCTGGGCGTCATGGTGCTCGCGCCGCAACGCGCGCCGCTCGCCATGGCGCCCATGCTCCTCATGGTCGGGTACGGCTTCGCGTTCGGGTCCTCGAGCGTCTCCGGCTCCTTCGACGCGGCGATCGGGTCCGTCCCCGACGCCCGGCGCTCCGCCATCGCCCTGGCGTCTCTCGTGGTGTGCGTCATCTGGGCCCTGGGCCGCGCGCGCATCGACCGCTCGCTCCAGATCGGCACGGCGCAGGCCGCCACGGGCACGGCGCGCATCGGCTCCTCCTCGTGGGGCTTCGCGGTGCGCCGCCACAGCGCATCCGCGGGGATCGTCGCGATCGCCGCGATCGGCACCCTCGCGTTCGCGCCGTTCGGCGCCGGCCTGGGCGTGCGCATCGTGCCCCGCGACTCCGTCGACCCGATCATCTACGTCCAGGACCAGCCGAGCCCTCTCGCCGACTACCGCCGCAGCTTCGAGCAGCCGGCGTACGGCACCACGCTGTTCGTCGTGGGCGGCGCCGGCGCCGCCGACCGCCTGCGCATCGCCACGCTCGACGACTACGACGGCCAGACGTACCGTCTGGCCCCCCAGACCCGCTTCACGCGCCAGCCGATGTTCCAGGAGGACACGATCACGGTGACGATCGCGGAGGGCTACCGGGGCGTGTGGGTGCCGATCTCCACAGCGGCCGGCGGCGCTCCCCGCTTCATCGGCCCGCGCGCGGAGACGCTCGCCGACGCGTACTACGCGAACGTGGCCGCGAACTCCGCCGTCGTCGTCACGGACACGCCCGGCATCGGCCTGCTGCCGGGCGACGCGTACACGATCGCGGCGGCCCCCTCGCCGTCGCCCGAGCTCGTCCAGTCGCTGCGCGGCGGCGAGTCCAGGCTGGATCCCGAGCGCCACCCCATGCTCATCGCCTGGGTCGACCGGCAGCTCGTGGGCCGCACGGGCGCGGACTTCCTCGAGCTCGTGGACCGCCTGCGGGAGCGGGGCTACATCAGCCACTCCTCGCGCCAGACTGTCGCGAGCCAGCAGTGGATCTCCGCCCTCGAGGCTCGCGCGGGCTTCGAGTTCCACGGCAGCCGTCCGGGCCACTCGGCCGCCCGCATCGACGAGCTCTTCGCCGAGCTCATCGAGCAGGAGCAGCGCGCGGGCGCCTTCGCCCAGCCGAGCGACCTGGTCGCGGGCATCGGCGACGACGAGCAGTTTGCGACGGCCGTGTCGCTCCTCGCGGCGCACTTCGGCTTCGACTCGCGCCTGGTCGTCGGCGTGCGGCTGGGCGACACCGGTGCCGACCTGGCCGTCCCGCCGTGCCACGACGTCTGCACGGGCGCGAACCTCACGGTCTGGGCCGAGGTGCGCGCTGGCGACGGATCGTGGGTGCCGATCGACGCGACGCCGCAGTTCGAGATCGCGCCCATCACCATCCAGCAGGGTCAGACGCCGCCTCAGAACCCCACGGAGCCGCAGGAGGCGGAGAGCAGCGTCGTCGAGCCGCCCGCCGTCGCCAACGACGCCACGGCCGAGGAGTCGGAGCCGAGCGCCGAACGCGCCAGCTGGCTCGACACGTACCTCCCGCTCATCATCGCGATCGCCGTGGGACTCGTGGGAGCCGCAGTGCTGCTCGCTCCGCTGCTGGTGTTCCCGCTCGCCAAGGGCTCGCGTCGCCGCTGGCGCCGCCACAACCCCTCGACCGAGGTAGCGATGGTGGGTGCATGGGAGGAGCTCGTGGACACGTACGTCGACCTCGGCTTGGAGGTGCCCGAGGGGCTCACCCGTGCGGAGACGGCCGATGTGCTCGGCCGCCCGGTCGCGGCCGCGGTCGCCGCCGATGTGGACCGCGCCGTGTTCTCTGACGCCGCGCCGTCCGATCAGGCTCGCGAGGCCGCCTGGCGCCTCGTCGACGCCGAGCGACGCGACGTGATCCGCTCCGCTCCCCTGGGGCGCCGCCTCCGCGCGCGCCTGACTCCGATGTCCCTGCGTCGTGCCGCTCGCGGGCGCAAGCGCAGGTCAACCCCCGCCCTTCTGAGAAAGGATCGGCCCCGCAATGAATGACGACTCTTCGCCCGTCCTGCCCACGGTCACCTCCACGACCGTGGACATCGACGGCGCCGCCGCCCTGGTGTTCGGCGCGCTCGGCTTCCTGGCGGCCATCGCCGTCTACGCCCTGGTCGCCTGGTGCCTGTCCGTGGTGTTCCGCAAGAGCGGCGAGGCGCCGTGGAAGGCGTGGGTGCCCATCGTCAACATCGCCACGATCTTCAAGCTCGGCGGCGAGGCGCCGTGGAAGGTGGTCTTCCACTTCATCCCGGTGGTCAACATCTACGCCGTGATCCTCCAGATCATCGCGATCCACCGCATCAACGTCCGCTTCGGCCACGGCGCGGGCATGACGGTGCTCGCGATCCTCATCGCGCCGGTGTGGGCGATCCTGCTGGCCCGCAGCGAGCCGACCAGCCCCGTTCCGCTCGCGGACCGCATCGTGCCGCCCGCCTCGGCCGAGCCCGCCGGCGGGTGGGCCCTCGCCGACGCGCCGCCGTCGGGCCCCCTGTCGACCTCTCCTCCCCCGTTCGTGGGCGCCACTCCCGTGCCGATCTCCGCCGGCGACGAGGAGCCGCTCGAGTTCGCCACGGTGCGTCGCCCGGGAGGCGCGCCCGGCGCCCCGGACGCCCCGGCATCGGACGCGCCCGATGCCGCGGGATCCCGCCCCGTCCCTGGTGCTCCCTACGCAGTGCGCCCGGTCGAGCCGTCCGAGCCGATCTCGGTCGCGGAGGTGACCGCTTCCGGCACGGGCCCGCAGATCACGCCCGCGACGCCGGCTCAGGCCGCGGCCGTGGCCGCGGTGCAGTCGGGCTCGATCC
>QGUM02000030.1:0-17246 GCA_003242455.2 Actinomycetes bacterium | reverse complement strand
GCACGCGGAGCACCGCGTGCTGCTCAACGGCCACCGCACCATCGTCTTCAAGTAGTCGCGTCTTCAGGCAGCTGCGTACCTGCCACAGCCGCCGGCGACCTGGCTAGGACGCCAGCCCCAGCACCCGTGAAGGCACGAGGCTCGCGGCTGCCTCCGCCTCGTCGCGCGGCACTCCGGCCGCGACGCACACCTCGACGGCGCGCGCGAGCGTGAGCGTCGACCCTGCGAGCGTGTCCGTGCCGGCGACGACCGCGCGCCCCTGAGACACGACCACGTCGAGCGCGCCCAGCCGATAGGTCCCGTCCGGCGCTCCGGCGGCGGCCATCGCATCGGTCACGAGGACGACGCGTCCCGGCGCCGCGCGGAACAGCAGGCGGACGAGCGTGGGGTCCACGTGGATCCCGTCCGCGATGACCTCGATCGCGACCCTCTCGTCCGCGAGCGCCGCTCCCACCGGCCCGGGGTCGCGCGCCGTGATGCCGGGCATCGCGTTGAAGGCGTGCGTCACGAGCCGAGCCCCCGCGTCGAAGGCCTCCGCGGCGAGCGACGCCGATGCCGTCGTGTGCCCCACGGCGGGGATGACGCCCGCGGCGGCGAAGGCCGCGATCGCGTCCAGGGCGCCGGGCAGCTCGGGGGAGATCGTGACCTGCCGCAGCAGGCCCTGGCCCGCGGCGAGCAGGTCGTCGACCATCGTGGGCGTGGGGGCGCTCAGATGCGCGGCATCGTGGGCGCCCTTGCGCTCGGGGGCGAGGAACGGGCCCTCCAGGTGTGCGCCCAGGAGCCGGGCGTCCGCGTCGCTGGCCTCCCGCAGCACGTCGAGCTGCCGCGCCAGCTCGCTCGCCGGGGCCGTCACCAGCGATGCGACGATGCCGGCGGTGCCGTGCGCGGCATGGGCCTCGAGCGCGCGCAGCGTCTCGTCCACGCCGGTCCCGAAGGCGGCGCCGCCTCCACCGTGGCAGTGCAGGTCGATCACGGCGATCACAGGCCCTGCCAGGAGGGCTTGTTCTCGAAGGCCTCGCGGTAGTAGTCGGCGAAGCGCAGCGAGGACGCGGCCTCCTCGTCGAGCACGGCGGTGACGTGCGGGTGGCCCTGCAGGACCGATGCGGGCACGGAGGACGTCACGGGGCCCTCGAAGGCCCGGGCGACGATGTCGGCCTTGCCGGAGCCGAAGGCGAGCATGACGATGTGCCGCGCCCGCATGATCGTGCCCAGGCCCTGGGTGACGCAGTGGAGGGGGACCTCGTCCACGCTGTCGAAGAACCGGGCGTTGTCGATGCGCGTCTGGCGCACGAGCGTCTTGACGCGCGTGCGAGACAGGAAGCCCGAGCCGGGCTCGTTGAAGCCGATGTGCCCGCTCGCGCCGATGCCGACGATCTGGATGTCCACTCCCCCGGCCGCCTCGATGAGCGCCTCGTAGCGCTCGCCCGCGGTCTCGAGGCCCTCGACGGCGCCGTCGGGCACGTGGACGCGCGCGGGGTCGAGTCCGAGCGGCACGGTCACCTCGCGGTGGATGACGGCGTGATAGCTCTGGGGGTGCTCGGGCGGCAGGCCCACGTACTCGTCGAGCGCGAACGCCGTCACCCGCGAGAAGTCCGCTCCCGCCTCGCGACGCTCACGCAGCGCCGCGTACAGCGGCAGCGGGGAGCTCCCCGTCGCGACGCCGAGCACGAGCTCCGGGTCGCGCTCCACCTGGCGGGCGATGTGGTCGGCGACGAGCGCGGCGGCATCGGCCGGGGTGGGGACGATGATGATCTCAGCCACGCCCCGCTCCCAGCATCGCGGCGCCGATGGCTGCCACGGGGCCCGCGTGGTCGAGCACGCGGAAGCGGCCGCCCAGGTCCACCGACGCGATGAACTCCGATGCGGCGGCCCACGCGTCCAGCTGTGCGCGCACGCCGTCCACGAGGCTCGGGCCCATGCGGGTGATGCCTCCTCCCAGCACGACCTCCTCGACGTCGAGCGTGAGCACGAGCACGCGGATCGCGGACGCGACGCCGAAGCACACCGAGGCGCGCAGGTCGTCGGCGCCGGGGTCGGCGAGGATCTCCTCTGCGGAGCGGCCGTCGCCCACCACATGCGCGATGCCGCCGCCGCCCGCGTACGCCTCGAGCCCTCCAGGCAGTCCGCCCGGCCCTGCCGGACCCTCGGGGTCGACGCTCACGTGCCCGATCTCGCCGGCGGCACCGCGCGCGCCGCGCCACAGCCTGCCGTCGAGGATGATGCCCGCGGCCAGCCCGGTGCCGAGGTTGAGGTACGCCATCGTGTCCACGCCGCTGGGCGAGAGCACCCACGCGCCGATCGCGGCGGCGTTGACGTCGTTCTCCACGCGCGGGCTCACGCCCCATGCGCCGGCGAGCGCGGCCGCGAGCTCGAGGCGCTCGATGCCCAGGTTGACCGCGTGCGACACGACGCCGTCCGCCACGGCTCCCGGCACGCCGACGCCCACCGACGCAGCCTCAGCAGGGGTGATCCCGGCATCGGCGGCGGCTCGCTCGGCCGCCTCGAGCGCCGCCGCGACGACCGCGTCGTTCCCACGACCGCTCGCGACGCGATGGTGCGCGAGCACCTCGCCCTGCGGCGTCGTGACGACGGCCTCCGTCTTGGTGCCGCCGATGTCCAGCCCGATGTGCACGCTTATCGCTCCATCCTGAATGCCAGCGCCTCGCCCACGAGGCGAGATGCGCCATGAGTCGCCACGTCCCACAGACGAGGATCGCGCGCGGGCCAGCCCATCTCGACGACGATGACGTCGCCTCGCTCCCGGGCCGCCGCGACCGCGTCTCGCGCGTGGGCGTGTCGGTGAAGATCCTTGCCGACGATGACGGGCAGCGCATCACGGGCCGCCGCGAGCCACTGCGCGACGTCGCCGCCCGGGACGAGCGTCGCGGCCGCCTCGACGCCTGCGGCGAACGGGCCCCACGGGCTGTCGCCCACGGCGATGTTGGGCGTCGACTCGATGCGCAGCCACGCGAGCGCTCGTCCTCCGCGCTCGGCGAGGAGGCGCTGCGCGTCATCCGTGACCTCGATGGCGGCGGCGACCTCGGCCACCCCGACACCGGAGATGCGGCCGGGCTCGAACGGCGCCACGGCATCGGCGCGCGCTTGGCTCGCGGCCCATCCCAGGCCATGCACGCGCGCGGCGGCCTGCGCGAGCCTTCCCGCCGGGAGGGCGCCGGAGGCCACCGCCGTCTCGAGCGCCGCGGCGATCTCGGTCATCTGCTCGTGCGTGTTGGCGGTGCCGATGCACAGGAAGTCCGCCCCGGCGGCGATCGCGTCCACCGCCGCTGCGGGGATGCCGCGCTCGCCGGAGGCGCCCTTCATGTCGAGCGCGTCGGTGACGATCACGCCCTCGAAGCCCAGCTCCTCGCGCAGCAGGCCCTCGAGGATGCGGCGCGAGAACGTCGCGGGGGCCTCGTCGAGCGCGGGCACGAGGATGTGCGAGGTCATGACGGTCTTGACGCCCGCCGCGACGGCCGCGGCGAACGGGGGAAGGTCGCGAGCGCGCAGCGTCGCTGTGTCGGCGTCCACGACGGGAAGCGCGAGGTGCGAGTCCTCCGCGGTGTCTCCATGGCCCGGGAAGTGCTTGGCGCAGCCCGCGACGCCGGTCGACTGCAGGCCCTCCACCCAGGCGGCGCCGTGCCGCGCCACGAGCTCGGGCTCGGCGCCGAAGCTGCGCACGCCGATGACGGGGTTGAGGGGGTTGGCGTTGACGTCCACGTCCGGGGCGAGGGCGAGGTCCACGCCCGCGTCGCGCAGCTCCCAGCCCACCTGGCGGCCCACGGCGGCGGTGAGCGCGACGTCGTCGAGCCTGCCCAGGACGGCGTTGCCGGGGAACGGCGAGCCGACCGCCTGGTACAGCCGCGAGACGTCGCCTCCCTCCTCGTCGATCGCGACGACGGCGAGCGGGTTGGCGGCGTGGATCTCCGCCGTCAGGGCGCGCACCTGCTCGGGGCTCTCGAGGTTCATGCCGAACAGGCACACTCCGCCCAGTCCGTCCTCGAGGAGCTCACGCACCCACGCGGGCAGCGTCGTGCCCACGAAACCGGGCATGAGCACCGCGAGAGCGTCGCTCATCCCTTCACCGCCCCTCCCACGAGCCCAGCGGTCATCCGTCCCTGGACGACAAGGAAGAAGATGATGACCGGCACCGCGACGAGGGTGGACGCGGCCATGACCTGGCCCCAGTCGGTCGTCTGGACCGCGCTGTCCTGGAGGAACGTGCGCAGCCACAGCGGCAGGGTCTGCCTGTCGGTGTCGGGCAGCAGCACGAGCGCCACCGAGAACTCGTTCCACGCCTGGAGGAAGGCGTAGACGCCCGATGCCACGAGGCCCGGCGCGAGCAGCGGGAACGTGATGCGCAGGAAGGCCTGGGTGCGCGACAGGCCGTCGACCATGGCCGCCTCCTCGAGGTCGGCGGGCACGCCGGCGACGAAGCCGCGCAGCATCCAGACGGTGAACGGCACCACCCCGGCGATGTAGATGATCGAGACGCCGACGACCGTGTTGAGCAGGCTCATCGCGGCGATCATCTTGTACTGCGCGATGAACAGCGCCTCCGCCGGGATCATCTGGATGAGGAGCACCGCGAGGACGAAGGACGTGCGGCCGCGGAAGCGGAAGCGCGAGATCGCGAGCGCCGCGAGGAACGCGAACGCGAGGCACACGACGAGCGTGAGGCCGGTGATCGCGGCGGACCAGCCCAGCGCGCGGAAGAAGCCCGACTCGAACAGCACGTGCTCGAAGTTGCGGGTCGAGCCGCCGAAGGGGACGAACGTGGGCGTGAGCCTGTTGAGCGTGCCCGTGGACAGGAACGACGAGTTGACCATCCAGTAGACGGGGAAGATCCACGCGAGCGCGGTCACGAGCGCGACGGCGCTGACGACGATGCGACCGATGCCCTTCATGCCTGCTTGTCCTCCTTGAGCAGGTGGCGCACGTAGACCCAGCTGAGCGCCAGGGTGAGCGCCATGGTCACGATGGCCGCTGCCGCGGCCATGCCGAACGACTGCGAGCCCGTGCCGAGCTTGTAGATGTAGGTGCCGAGCAGGTCGTACTGCTGGCCGAAGGAGCCGGCGTCCTGGAGCAGCTTGATCTGGGCGAAGACGCGCAGGTCCCAGATGAGCTGCAGGAGCAGGACGATGGACAGGACGGGCTTGACGATGGGCAGCATGATGGTGCGCAGCATGGTGAAGCCCGAGGCGCCGTCCATGTGCGCCGCCTCGACGACCTCGCTCGAGATGGTGGTGAAGCCCGCGTAGACGGAGAAGGCCACGAACGGGACGGACGCCCACGTGATGATCACGCTCGCGACCAGGAAGAAGCTCCAGGGGTTGACGAGCCAGTTGTGGCCGATCATGTCCATGCCCAGCAGGTGCGTCAGCAGGTAGTTGACGACGCCGTTGCGGTCCTCGACGAGCCAGGTCCACACCGTCATCTGGGCGACGACCGGCATGGCCCACGCAAGGAGCATCGACACCTGGAGCGACAGCCGCACCCAGGCCGGGGTGTAGCGCATGAGGAGCGCGGCGCCCACTCCCAGGATCATCGTGGCCGCCGCCGTCACGAGGCAGAACAGGATGGACTTGCCGACGATGGCCCAGAAGACGGGGTCCGTCAGGAGCGCGGCGTAGTTGTCGAAGCCCGTCCACTCGGCCGGCTTGCCGAACTGCTGGGCGAGGCCGTACTCGCGGAACGAGGTGAGCAGCTGCCACAGCAGCGGATAGCCGGTGCCGAGCGCGAGGATCGCGATCGCGGGGACGAGCAGGGCGTAGGGAAGCTTGGGGATGCGCTTGCGTCGCGCGGCAGGGCTCGGGGCAGCGGCCTCGGTGTCCGTGTCGCCTGACGCGGCTGCTGGTGCCGTCATGGCGGTCCTTCCGACGGGCGGTGAGGGGAGTCTAGGCGTCGAAGCGTCGGCCCGGGTGCCTGGGTGAGGCACCCGGGCCGACGGGGGATCCCTGGCGGGTGGGTCCTGGCGGACTCAGCCGTTGATCAGGGCGTCGATCTTGGCGTCGTACTCGGCGGCCAGGACGGCGATGTCGCCGCCCTCGGCGACCTTCTGGAAGAACTCCTCCAGCAGGCCCGAGCCCTCGACAGCGGCCCAGCCCGGGGCGGCCGGGGTGAGCTTGGAGCCCATGGCCGTCTCGAGCGCGATGGCACGGAAGTCATCGGTCACGAACGACGAGGTGTAGTTCGCGTTCGCGGGGCCGAGGCCGTTCTCGCCCAGGAGGTTCTGGTACTCCTCCGAGAAGATGATGCGCAGCAGCTCGCGCGCACCCTCCTGGTTCTTGGACGCGGCCGAGATGCCGATGTTCGAGCCGCCGGCGAACACGGGGGCGATGCCGCCGTCCACGCCGGGCAGGGCGTAGGCGCCGTCGACCTCGTCGCTCCACGCGACCTGGCCGTCCTCGCCGCCCTCGACCGGGACGCCGATGCAGCAGCTGGCCCACGTCGGCGCCATGGCCGAGGCGGCCGGGATGCCGGCGAGCTGGTCGTCGTTGATGATGAAGTAGTTGTTGGCGTCGGTGTCGTTCGTCTGGGCCACCGAGGCGGTCTGGACGAGCTCCTGCCACGCCTTCAGGCCGGCCTGGGTGCTCGGGTCGGACAGGGCCGACTTCCACTGGCCGCCGTCCTTGACGGCGAGCTCGCCGCCGTGGGCGAAGATCCACGAGATGGCGTTGCGCCAGTCCTGGCCGCCCATGTACACGCCGCCCAGGCCCTGGGCCTTGAGCGAGGCGTGCACCTCGGTGAACTCCTGGAGCGTCGTCGGCACGTCGACGCCGCCGGCCGCGTAGATGTCCTTGCGGTACCAGACGTTGCGCGAGCCGAAGTAGTACGGCAGGGAGTAGACGGTGCCGTCGACCGAGCCGATCTCGACGAACGAGGGAAGCAGCGCGTCGCCGCCGAGCTCGTCGTACATGTCGGTGATGTCGGCGAAGGCGCCCACCGTGGTGAAGGTCGGGGCCCAGGTGTTGCCGATCTCGACCACGTCAGGCGTGTTGGCCGAGTCGGGCAGGGCGGTCGTGAGCTTGGCGAGGGCGTCGCCCCACGCGACGGCCTCGACGGTCAGAGTGCCGCCGGTGCGCTCGCTGTACTCGTCGACCAGGTAGTCGATGAGGGGCTGGGGGGTGTCAGGGGCGCCCATGAGCCACAGGGTGATGTCCTGGCCCTGCGAGGCGCCGGGATCGGTCGGAGCCCCCGAGGTCTCCACGTCACCGGACGAGGAGCATCCGGTGAGAAGGAGGGCACCGGCGGCCGCAGCCGCAAACGCGGAACGCGTCGTCTTCCTCATAGCTGTTCCTTTACTGAGTTGTCGTCCCGGCCAGGCGGACGGGAGCGGTGGAGCGCGGCGTCAGGAGACCCCGAGCTGGCTTGAGAGCACCAGGACCACGGCGCCCAGGACGACGATGTCGCGGCCGAGGGTCGTGGCGCGGAGCGTCAGGTCGCCGTGGAGCTCTTCCATGGTTCGCTGACGAAGGGTCTCGGAGAGGCCGTCGACGAACGGCCCTCCGAGGGAGTCGATGGGACCGGCGACCACGACCTCGGAGAGGTTGAGGGCGCCGACCACGGGGGCGAGGGCGATGCCGAGGCGGCCTGCGGCCTCCTTGATCACGTCCTCTCGCTCGCCGTCGGTGGTCGCGGCGGCGAGGCGGGCTTCGATGCGGGGGGCGCCGATCCAGGTCTCGAGGCAGCCGCGCTTGCCGCACGCGCACTCCTCGCCCAGATCCGTGCCGACGACGACGTGGCCGATCTCGCCGGCGGCCCAGCGCGAGCCGCTCACGGGCTGGCCGGCGACGATGAGCCCGGAGCCGACACCGCGGCCGATGCGCACGACGATCATGTCGTCGCTGCCGCCGCAGAAGGTGCGCTCGGCGAGGGCTGCGACGTTCGCGTCGTTCGCGACGAGGACCGGCAGCCCCGCGCGATCGGCCAGGAAGCGCTGGAGGTCGACCTTGGACCAGCCCAGGCCGGGGGCGCTCAGCACGACGCCCTCGGAGTCGACCAGACCGGGCGAGCCGACGCCCACGCCGATGAGCGGCTTGTCGGCCCGGGCGATGAGCGCCTTGACGAGGCGGGCGGCGGCCTCGGCGGCGGCCTCGCCGGTGAGGCCGGCGACGTCGACCTCCTCGCGGTGGACGACCGTGCCGGCGAGGTCGGTCACGGCACCGCGGAAGGCCGCCGAGCTCGACAGGTCGACGCCGACGACCTGAAGGCCCTCGCGGTTGATGTCGAGCAGCGTGGCGGGCTTGCCAGGGCGGGAGTCTGCGCGCAGGCCGAGCTCCACGACGAGCCCCTCGGCGATGAGCTCGGCCACGACGTCGGAGATGGTGACGCGGGTCAGGCCCACCTCGCGAGCCAGGTCGGCGCGGGACAGGCCCTCGCCCCGGTAGAGCGCCTGGAGCACGCGCGAGCGATTGTGGGAGCGGGCATCCTCAGGGCGGGCGCCGGGGCGCTGCGGAGCGCGCTCGGCTGTCACGGCCAGGGCCCTGGGGGCCGCCTGCGAGCGCATCACCTCGTCGGTCATGTTTGTTAGTAAAGATTACGAACAAACGCCTGTCAACGGATCGAACCAGTTCACAGGAATCGTTACCGGGCCGTGACACACCGCAGGCTCCGGGCAGCGCCGCCATGGACATCGGCCCGACGCCTCTCCCCCGGCATGCGCTGGGACCGCCCCCGGAAGGCTCAGGGCCCGCCCCGCATGCGCAGGACGGGCCCTTGAGGCTCAGCGAGCTGGCTCAGATGAGGCCGAGCTCCTTGACGGCGTCGCGCTCCTCCACGAGCTCGCCGACGGACACGTCGATGCCGGCCTTGGCCGTCGAGGAGATCTCGAGGCCCTGGACGATCTCCCACGCACCGCCCTTGGACACGCACGGGAAGCCGGAGACGAGGCCCTCGGGGACGCCGTACGAGCCGTCGGACGGCAGCGCCACCGACACCCACGTGTCGGCCGGGGTGCCCAGCACCCAGTCGCGCATGTGGTCGATCGCCGCGTTGGCGGCAGAGGCCGCCGAGGACGCGCCGCGCGCCTCGATGATGGCGGCGCCGCGCTTGGCGACGGTGGGCACGAACTCGTCCGTGACCCAGGCCTGGTCCACGATCACCTCAGTCGCCGGGCGGCTGCCGATGACGGCGTGGGCGATGTCCGGGTACTGCTTGGCCGAGTGGTTGCCCCAGATGGTGACGTTGCGCACGTCGCCCACCCCGACGCCCGCCTTCTTGGCGAGCTGCGCGAGGGCGCGGTTGTGGTCCAGGCGCATCATCGCGGTGAAGCGCTCGGCCGGCACGTCGGGAGCGTGCTGCTGGGCGATGAGGGCGTTCGTGTTGGCCGGGTTGCCCACGACGAGGACGCGGATGTCGTCCGCGGCGCCGTCGTTGATCGCCTTGCCCTGAGGGCCGAAGATGCCGCCGTTGGCCTCGAGCAGGTCCGCACGCTCCATGCCCGCGCCGCGCGGACGAGCGCCCACCAGGAGCGCCACGTTCGCGCCCTCGAAGGCGTCCTTCGCGTTGTCGAAGATGTCGATGCCGGCCAGCAGCGGGAACGCGCAGTCGTCGAGCTCCATCGCGGTGCCCTCCGCGGCCTTGACCGCCTGCGGGATCTCCAGCAGGCGCAGGCGCACGGGCGTGTCAGGCCCGAGCATCGCGCCGGAGGCGATGCGGAACAGGAGGGCGTAGCCGATCTGGCCCGCGGCTCCGGTGACGGTGACGTTGACGGGAGTGGTCATGGCTCAGGCTCCGATGCGTGTCTAGGAGGCGAGGCGAGCGGCCAAGCGCTCGTCGAGGGTCGCGAGGAACTCCTCGGTGGTCTGCCACGGCTGGTCGGGGCCGATGAGCATCGCGAGGTCCTTGGTCATGAAGCCGTCCTCGACGGTCTTGATGATGACGTCCTCGAGCGTGGTCGCGAAGCCCGTGACCTCCGGGGTGCCGTCGAGCTTGCCGCGGTGCTTGAGGCCGCCCGTCCACGCGAAGATCGAGGCGATCGGGTTGGTCGACGTCGGCTTGCCCTGCTGGTGCTGGCGGTAGTGACGGGTCACGGTGCCGTGCGCGGCCTCCGCCTCGACCGTGCGGCCGTCGGGGGTCATGAGGACCGAGGTCATGAGGCCGAGCGAGCCGAAGCCCTGGGCCACCGTGTCGGACTGGACGTCGCCGTCGTAGTTCTTGCACGCCCAGACGTAGCCGCCCTCCCACTTCATCGCGGCGGCGACCATGTCGTCGATGAGACGGTGCTCATAGGTGAGGCCGCGCTCCTCGAACTCGGCCTTGAACTCGCGCTCGTAGATCTCCTGGAAGATGTCCTTGAACAGGCCGTCGTACGCCTTGAGGATCGTGTTCTTGGTCGACAGGTACACCGGGTAGTTGCGCGCAAGGCCGTAGGAGAAGGACGCGCGGGCGAAGTCCTCGATCGACTTGGTGAAGTTGTACATGCCCATCGCGACGCCGCCGTCGGGGCCGTAGTCGGCGACCACATGCTCGATCGGCTCCGAGCCGTCCTCGGGCGTGAAGGTGATGGTCAGCTGGCCAGCGCCGGGGACCTTGAAGTTGGTCGCCTTGTACTGGTCGCCGTGAGCGTGACGGCCGATGATGATCGGCTTGGTCCACCCCGGCACCAGGCGCGGGATGTTGGAGATGATGATCGGCTCGCGGAACACGACGCCGCCGAGGATGTTGCGGATCGTGCCGTTCGGGCTCACCCACATCTTCTTGAGGCCGAACTCGGCCACGCGCGCCTCATCGGGCGTGATCGTGGCGCACTTGACGCCCACGCCGTGCTTCTTGATGGCGTGCGCGGCGTCGATCGTGACCTGGTCGTCGGTCGCGTCACGGTGCTGGATGCCCAGGTCGTAGTACTCGAGGTTGACGTCGAGATAGGGGTGGATCAGGCGCTCCTTGATGAACTGCCAGATGATCCGCGTCATCTCGTCGCCATCGAGCTCGACGACCGTTCCCTCGACCTTGATCTTTGCCATGCGGCGGCTCTCCTTGTGCGAGTGTGTGACTGTTCAAGGCTAATCGACTGCGCGGGCGGTTCGTGCCCGGGCCCGGGCGGCATCCGAACGTCCTGCATCGGCGGCGCCGGACGGGCAGCCGATGCGCGCCCCTGCCCCGGCGCGGGCCTTCATGGCAGGATGGCGGAGGGCCCGCACCGGCCCGCTCGTCTCAAGGGAGAAACACGCATGGCAGCTGCCAAGAAGTCCACCGGGGACGCCGAGATCCCCGACGCCTCCGTCTACGCGGAGGAGTTCACGGAGGAGGTCTGGGCGTACGAGCCGGTCGGCCCCAAGCTCAGCACCCGCCTCGTCGCCGAGTTCGTCGGCACCTTGGCCCTCGTCCTCGTCGGTGTGGGCATCGCTCTCATCGCCACGGGCGGCCTGCCGATCTCGGTCGGCTTCGGCTTCGGCCTGGTGATCCTCGCTGGCGTCGCGACAGCGGGCCACGTCTCGGGCGCGCACTTCAACCCGGCCGTGACCCTCGCCGCCCTCATCGCCGGCCGCATCCGCGCGGCCGACGCCCTGTACTACGCGATCGCGCAGGTCCTCGGCGGCGCCCTGGGCGCCGCGATCCTGGTCGCGGTCTACGCGAACCACCCGCAGATCCCCGACGTCCGCGGCTTCCTGACGAATGCGGCCATCGGCTACGGCGACCACTCGCCCAACGGCTTCGGCCTGGCGCCGGTGCTCATCGTCGAGGCCGTCGGCGTCGCGCTCCTGACGGCCGTCATCCTCGCCGTGACCTCGGTGCGAGCGCCCAAGGGCCTGGCCCCGTGGGCCATCGGCCTCGCCTTCGTCGCGGTCATCACGTGGGCGGTCCCCGTCTCTAACGCGGGCCTCAACCCCGCCCGCGCCACGGCGACGGCGATCTTCGCCGACGGCTGGGCGCTGCAGCAGCTGTGGGCCTTCTGGGTCGCTCCGCTCGTCGGCGCGGCCGTGGTGGGCCTCCTCTTCCGCGCCTTCGCGCCGGACGAGGACTTCGAGGTGGTGGAGGTCCTCGAGACGATCGAGGACTGAATCTGTCGGTTCCCACGAGGGGCGCTCGCGCATCTTTCCGCGCGCGGGCGCCCTTCGCTACATTGGCTCCGATGCCAGCGACGAAGCGTGACCACAGCAGGGTCGATGACGACCCGCTGCGAGACGACCCGCTCCGCATCGTCGCCGCCGTCCTGGCTGGAGCGGACGACAAGTCCAGCCTGAGCCCCGAGCTCGGCGCCGCCATCACCTCGCACGAGTCCGAGGTGCACCTCAGCCCCGCTCGCGCGAACGTCGTGCGCGGCTTCGAGGTCGCGCCGCACGCGCGCGTCCTCGTGATCCCGCCGACAGGGATGGCCGTCGCGCGCCATCTGGCGGAGCGCTGCGCGAGCGTCGACGTCATCGCGGCGGACGAGCCCGAAGCGGAGGTCGCCCGCCTGTGGCTCGAGGACCTGCCCGGCGCGCGCGTCGACGTCGGCCCGTGGCGTTCAGCCGTCGCCTCTCCTCGCTATGACGTCGTCGTCTGGGTGGAGACCGGCGGACTGCCCGATCGCGAGACCTTCGCGCGTGAGATCGCCGACCTCGCGGCGCTCCTGACGCCCGACGGCTCTCTCGTGTTCGCCGCAGACAACCCCCTGGGCGTGCGCCGCCTGTCCGGCGGCGCCGACGAGCGCACCGGCCGCCCCTTCGACGCGCCGGAAGGATTCCCCTTCGACGAGGACCTGCACCTGTGGGAGCGCTCGACAGTGGAGGAGGCCATGCGTGGGGCGGGCCTCACCGCCCAGCCGTTCGCCGTGCTGTCGGATCTGCTCCGCGTCACGGCGGTGGCGACGCCTGACCTGTTCCGGGAGCGACCGCAGCTCGCCTTCGAGCTCTATCAGCCAGGACCTCCCGGGCCCGTCGACGCCATCGACCGTCGCGCGCTGTGGCGGCGGCTCGTCGCGACGGGCGTGGCGATGGACTTCTCCGACGCCCTGCTCGTCGTCGGCCACGCCGGCGCCGGCTCGGCACACTGGCCCGAGGACCTCCTCGCCGCGTACTTCACGGCGTGGCGGAAGGTGAGCCTCATGACTCGGGTGGACTTCCGCCGACGGGGCTCTGAGCTCGTCGTGGATCGCAGACTGCTCGCGCACCCGGCGATCGATCGGCTGGAGGTCTCCCCGTCCTTCATCTGGCAAGGAGGCGAGGAGCGCTATGTGGAAGGCGAGCGGCTCTCCGATGTCATGTGGGACGCGAAGGATCCCCTCGCACCGCTTGCGCAGTGGCTCGAGCTGGCGCATCGCACTCCCGCGGAGCTCCTCGACGTCCTGCCGTGGAACGTCAAGCTCACGGACGACGGACCGGTCTCGTTCGACCAGGAGTGGATCGAGCTGACTCGGGACCACGCGGCTCGACTCCGGTACGGCATCGCGACCGCGGTGATCACGCGAGCAGCCGCGCGGCGCGACCGACGCGTCGACCCAGCCGAGGACGCGAGGACGGTGTGGGAGACGGCTCAGGAGTGGGCGCAGCGGCTCGGCGTCACGCTGTCGCACGAGGATCTCGAGCGCTTCGTGGCTGACGAGGCCGCCTTGCGACCGCTCGTCAACCTGCTGCCGGAGGACACCGCGGCCCAGACGCGGGCCCTCCTGGAGCAGCCCATGTCAGCCCTCATGCGGGAGCGGGCAGACATGGAGCTGGACAGGCTCCGGCAACGCGTGCGAGTCCTCGAGGAGAACGAGCGTGCGCGCATGCTCGCCGAGCGACCGCTGTGGCGCCGGGCTCTCGGGAGGCTCGCGCATGCGCTCGGGCTGCGCCGCACGCAGGCGCCCCGGCCGACTCAGTCGTAGGGGGTCGTGAGGCCCAGCACGGTGAGGGTGATCGACAGCGCGAGCAGGAGGCCGACGTCCACGGTCCGGCTGCGCACCCCGAACGCCCACCGCTCGGGCGCGAACGCCCGCATCATGGCCGCGAGAAACGCGACCGCGGCCATGCCCACCACCGCGAGCTCCACGGACCACACCACCGCCACCACGACGAGCAGGCCCACCACGCCCACGGCCGTCGCCATGACGGCGCGCGTCATGGGAGGGGGCTCGTCGTAGGGCACGCGGTCGTCGTTCGTCATGGCCTGCGATCAGTGGAAGAAGTGTCGAGCGCCCGTGTGGTACAGCGTGATGCCGCCGGCCTGGGCAGCCGCGATGACCTCCGGGTCGCGCACAGAGCCGCCGGGCGAGACCACGGCCTTCACGCCCGCCGCGATGAGCGTCTCGAGTCCGTCGGGGAAGGGGAAGAACGCATCCGATGCGGCCACGGCGCCCCGTGCACGCTCCTGACCCGCGCGCTGCACGGCCAGGGCGCACGAGTCGACGCGGTTGACCTGGCCCATGCCGATGCCCACCGCCGCGCCGTCGCGCGCAAGCAGGATCGCGTTGGACTTGACCGAGCGGCAGGCGTGCCAGGCGAAGACGAGATCGCGCAGCGTGGCCTCGTCGGCCGGATCGCCTGCCACGAGCTGCCACGCGGCGGGGTCGTCGCCGGCGGCGGTGAGACGGTCGGCGTGCTGAACGAGCAGGCCGCCGGAGATGGGCCGCAGCTCGGCCGCGCCGCGGCCTCCGGCGACCTCGAGGACGCGCAGGTTCTTCTTGGCGGAGAGGATCTCGAGCGCCTCGGGCTCATAGCCGGGCGCGACCACCACCTCGGTGAAGATCGGCTCGATGGAGCGGGCGGCATCGGCGGTGATGACGCCGTTGGCCGCGATCACGCCGCCGAACGCGGACAACGGGTCCGTCGCGTGCGCCTTCGCGTGCGCCTCTGCGATCGTCGCGCCCACGGCGATGCCGCACGGGTTCGCGTGCTTGATCACGGCGACCGCCGGCTCGTCGAAGTCGTGGGCCGCGCGCCACGCCGCATCGGCGTCGACGTAGTTGTTGTAGGACATCTCCTTGCCCTGGATCTGGCGGGCGCGCGCCAGGCCGCCGTCGCCGTGGTCGGAGACGTACAGCGCGGCGCTCTGGTGCGGGTTCTCGCCGTAGCGCAGGCTCGCCGTGCGCGTGCCCGTCACGCCCACCCAGCCGGGCAGGCCGGTGCCCTCGTCATCGGGCGCCACGACGTTGCCCATCCAGGACGCGACGTGCACGTCATAGGTGGCCGTGTGGCGGAAGGCCGATGCCGCGAGCGAGCGGCGCTGAGCCAGCGTGAAGCCGCCCGCGCGCACCGCGGCGATCGCGTCGTCGTACTGCTCGGGGCTCGTGAGCACCGCGACGGACGCGTGGTTCTTCGCGGCCGCGCGGACCATGGACGGGCCGCCGATGTCGATCTGCTCGATGACGTCGTCGGCGCCGGCGCCGGACGCGACCGTCTGCGCGAACGGGTACAGGTTCACCACGACGAGCTGGAACGGCTCGACGCCGAGCTCCTCGAGCTGCGCGACGTGGGCGGGCAGGCGCAGGTCCGCGAGGATGCCGGCGTGGATGCGCGGGTGGAGCGTCTTGACACGGCCGTCGAGGCACTCGGGGAACTCGGTCACGTGTTCCACGGGGGTCACGGGAAGCCCGGCGTCGGCGATGCGAGCGGCGGTGGAGCCGGTCGAGACGAGCTCGACGCCGGCGTCCACGAGGGCGCGCGCGAGCTCTTCCAGGCCCGTCTTGTCGTACACGGACACGAGCGCGCGCCGCACGGGAATCTGATCAGTCATGCCTACTCCTCTGACGCTCCCCCGAGCGTCACCCGCCTGCCGTCGACGGACCAGCCTTCGCGGACCATGCGGCCCACGGTGTCCACGACGAGCTGTCGCTCCACGCCCTTGATGCGCTCGTGGAGCGTCTCCTCCGTGTCATTGTCGCGCACCTCCACGGCCGCCTGGGCGAGGATCGGGCCGGTGTCCACGCCGGCGTCGATGAGGATCACGGAGCAGCCCGTGATCTTCACGCCCGCCGCGAGCGCGTCCCGCACGCCGTGCGCGCCGGGGAAGGACGGCAGCAGGGCCGGATGCGTGTTGACGATGCGTCCGCCCCAGCGCTCCAGCATGGGAGCGCCCAGGATGCGCATGAAGCCCGCGAGGACCACCAGGTCCGGATCGAACGCGCCCGCCGCCGCGGCGACGGCCTCATCCCACTGGGCGCGGTCCGCGAAGTCCTCGAGCGCCACGACCGCCGTGGGGATGCCGGCTGCGCGGGCCTTGTCGAGGCCGACGGCATCGGCCTTGTCGCTCACGACGCCGACGATCGACGCGCCGTACGCGGGATCGGCGGCCGCGGCGATGAGGGCCGACATGATGGAGCCCGTTCCCGAGATGAGCACCACGATGCGGGAAGGTGCGTCGGGATGTGTCACAGTGAGACCCTACCTGTACGAGGAGGTGAGCATCGTGACGACGGCGCGTGAGCCGATCCCGACGATGCCCGAGCGGCTGCGCCTGCTGTGTCACCTCTTCGCCGCGTCCATGGTGCTCACCTGGATCGTCAACTCTCTGCCGTATCCGGCGCGCTTCGGCGTCATCGCGACGGGCGCCGTCGCGGTCATCCTCGCCTCGCTCGCGCTGTGGGCGACGTCGGGCATGGAGCGTCCGCTCCTCATGCGCATGCTGCTCGCGGTGGCAGGAGGCGTCGCCATGCTCACGACCCTGTCGACCGCCGTCACCCTGGTCATCGCCGACGAGCTCATCGCCCAGTCGCAGTGCGAGCAGCGGGCGCTCACCTCGCTCGCGCTCGAGCGCTGCTATGACGAGTTCTGGGACTCGATCGAGGCTCGCCTGCCGATCACTCGTCCGGAGTAGGAGTCCTCGCCTCGCGCTCGGGCACCTCGCGCTCGGGCGTCTCGCGCGGGCGGGGCGGCTGCTCTCCCGAGCGCGTCCTGTGCTCCGACGACGACTCGGCCTTGGCCGTCCTGATCCGCGTCGATGACATGGGCTTGTGAGCCGCGGCGCCGATGCCGAGCATGCGCAGTCCCGCCTCGACGAGCTCGGCGAGCGCGAGCCCAGCCGCGGCGAACGCGACGGACAGCCCCACGAAGGGCCCCCACTCCACGCCTGACGCCGCCAGCGTGCCGGGGCCGATGGCGCCCTCGGCGAGCGAGCCGAGCACGGCCGTGGCTCCCGCGACGCACGCGACGGCCACGCCTCCCGAGGCCAGCCGGTCGAGCGCGCTCCCCAGACGCGAGCGCAGCGCGAGACGCACGGCGAGAGCGAGCGCCACGACCACGAGCGGCATCCACGTGAGCGCGCCCCCCGCGGCCGTCGGCAGCGCCCCCAGGAGCGGGATCTGCGGCAGCGGCGACTCGACCAGGTGGGCGGGCGCGAAGTGGGCC
>QGUM02000029.1:0-17411 GCA_003242455.2 Actinomycetes bacterium | reverse complement strand
GGCGAGCACGTGCAGGCTGAGGCGGACGGTGTCGGCGGTGAGCGGCAGCACGGCGAAGGCGCTCGACGGCGTGGCGGGCGCGGCGTCGTCCTGAGGCACGGCCTCGACGGCGTCGGCCACGTGGGGCACGGCGTCGGGGGTCGGCACGGGGGCGGCGCTCTCGATGGTCGCCATGGCCGCTGCCGCGAGGCGGCGGATCTCCTCTGCTGCGTCGGCCTCGGCCTGTGCGGCACCGCCGGCCGCCGGGGATGCGTCGGGGGTGGCCGGATCCGGAGCGGCAGACGCGGGCTCAGCAGCCGCCGCCTCCTCGGCCGCACGACGCTGGCTCTCCTCAAAGGCACGCGCCTGGAGCGAACCGGGCGGGAAGAGGTTCCTCAGGGGCAGCGGCGCCGACGGGACCGGCTCGGACGGCGCAGCCGTGGACTCTGCCGGCTCGGCGGGCTCGAGCGCCGGCCCCGTCGCGGCAGGAGCGGGCTCCGCCACGGGAGCGGGCTCCGCCACAGGCGCCGGCCCTGCCGCAGGAGTCGGCTCGGACGGGGTGAAGGGCTCAGGGGCCGCACCGCCGAGCGACACCTCGCCGGTGATCTCGGCGGCGCGCTCGGGCAGGACCTCGGCGAGAGCGAGGCGACGCAGCTCGGCCGACGCGGCCTCCGCCTCGGCCTGCGCCTGGGCGGCCTTCTCCCGCGCGATGCGCTCCTGCTCGGCGATGACCTCGGGAGTGAGCGCCGGGATCTGGCCCGTCGCGATCATCTCCTCCTCCGCCGTCCACGTCTCCATGGGGTGCACGATGCGCTCGAGGCGACGACGGTCGCGGCGAGACAGCGTGCGCGGCGGGTTCAGCAGGGGATCCACGTCGGTGGGAGCTGTCGTCGTGGGGACCTCGCCCGTGCGGGCGCCTTCCTCCTGGGCACGCCGAGCGCGGCGCGAAAGCCGCTCTTCCGTCATGCGTTGCCTCCGAGGTACAGCCGGTGTCTGTCGATGTACTCGACCACGGCATCGGGAACGAGGTACCGAATGGGAGCACCGACGCTCACGCGGCGGCGAACCTCGGTAGAGGATACCGCTACGCCCGGAACGTCAACCACCCGCACTCCCCTGCCTGGATCGGGCGCCTCGTGCCCCGGCCGGGTCACTCCTACGAAACGCGCGAGCGTCATCAGACGCTCCGGGTCCTTCCACCGGTCCAGGGTCGCGACGGCGTCCGCCCCCGCGATGAAGGTGAGCTCGGCATCGGGATGGAGTGCGGTGAGGTCCGCGAGGGTGTCCACGGTGTACGTCGCCCCTCCCCGGTCCAGGTCCACCGTGCTGACAGAGAAGCCGGCGTCGCCCTCGACCGCCAGGCGCGTCATGGCGAGCCGATGCTCGGGCGAGGCCACCGGGGCAGGCTTGAGCGGCTGCGCGTGGGCAGGGACGAACACGACCTCGTCGAGGCCGAGCGCGTGACGCACCTCGTCGGCGGCGGCCAGGTGCCCCAGGTGGATGGGGTCGAACGTGCCGCCGAAGACGCCGAGGCGCCGGAGCGTAGGCACGTCAGTGCCGCGTGCCGATGCTCCGGAAGGCGTAGGCCACGAAGAGCAGGCCGATGAGGCCCGCGAAGGCCAGGAGGCCGTAGGCGAGGGGCGGGATCGGAAGCTCGCGGTGGGCTTCCTCGGCAGCGGCGGCGGCGCTCAGCAGGGTGTTCACGTGTGCTCCTTTACGTCTGTGGCAAGTATTCCACGGCGAGGCCGGGCTCGCGCCCAGCCCGCGTGTCAGGTCCGGATGTGTCCGTCGCCGTGGACGACCCACGTCGTGGTGGTGAGCTCTCCGAGGCCCATGGGGCCGCGCGCGTGCAGCTTCTGGGTGGAGATGCCGATCTCCGCCCCCAGACCGAACTGCCCGCCGTCGGTGAAGCGCGTCGACGCGTTGACCATGATCGCGGCCGAGTCGAGCTGGCTGACGAAGTGGTCCGCCGCCGCGAGGTCGCTCGTGACGATCGCCTCGGTGTGCTGCGTCGAGTAGCGGCGGATGTGCGCGATCGCCTCGTCGATGTCGGCGACGACCTTCACGGCGATGTCCATGCTGAGGTACTCCGTCGCCCAGTCCTCGTCCGTGGCCGGCACGGTGGGGACGCCCTCGGGAGCGAGAGCGGCGGCGGCATCGTCCGCGTGCAGGGTCACGCCCGCGTCGTGCAGAGACTTGAGGACTGCCGCGCCGGCCTCGGCGGCGTCGCGGTGGATGAGCAGGGTCTCGGCGGCGTTGCACACGCCGACGCGCTGCGCCTTGGAGTTGAGCACGATGTCCACGGACCTCTCCAGCGGAGCGCTCGCATCGAGATAGACGTGGCAGTTGCCCTCGCCCGTCTCGATGGCAGGCACGGTCGACTCGCGCACGACGGTCTGGATGAGGTCGCGTCCGCCGCGGGGCACGAGCACGTCCACGAGGCCGCGGGCGTTCATGAGGACCTTGGCGCCCTCGCGGCCGTACGCGTCGATCGACTGCACGGCGTCGCGCGGCAGCCCCACGGACTCGAGCGCGTCCTGGAGCACGGCGACGATGACCTCGTTGGACTCGCGCGCCGCCGAGCCGCCGCGCAGCACCGCGGCATTGCCCGACTTCAGGGCGAGCCCGGCGGCGTCCACGGTGACATTGGGTCGCGCCTCGTAGATCATGCCGACCACGCCGAGCGGGACCGCCTTCTGGATGAGTCGCAGGCCGTTGGGCAGCGTGGAGCCGCGACGGATCTCCCCCACCGGGTCGGGCAGCGACGCGAGGAAGCGCAGCGCCTCCGCGATCGCGCCGATGCGCTCCTGCGTGAGCGTGAGGCGGTCGAGCAGGCCGGGTGACATCCCGCCCTCGCGTTCGCGCTCCACGTCCACCGCATTCGCGGCGAGGATGCGCTCGGACTGGGCGACGAGGGCGTCGGCCATGGCGTGCAGGGCGGCGTCCTTGACGGTGCGGGTGGCCGTGGCGAGCGCGCGGGATGCGAGCTTGGCTCGCGAGCACGCCTCGAGGACCGCGGCCTCGACGTCGATCGCAGTGTCGGTCATGGCGCCCAGTCTAGGCAGGGGCGTCGGCGCCGCGACAGCCCCGCATGGCACCTGCGCCCCTGCACGCCCGTCTTCCCCGCTGCGCTGCACCCTCGCGCACAGGGGCCGCGCCCGCACTCGCGCAGAGGGGCCGCAGACGCGCAGAGGGGCCGTTCCCGCAGGCACGGCCCCTCTGACGAGTCGGCTGAGCTAGATCCTCACGTTGCCGGAGCGGCGACGCGCCAGGGCGTCGACCGTCGCGGCGAGGATGAGGACGGCACCGGACACGGCCAGGTTCGCGCCGGCGGAGAAGCCCATGAGGCCCAGGCCGTTGGCGATGACCGAGATCACGAGCGCACCGATGGCCGCGTGCACCAGGCGTCCGCGCCCGCCGAAGAGGCTGACGCCGCCGACGACGGCGGCGGCGACGCCGGACAGGACGATCTCGCGGCCCGTCGACGCGTCGACCGAGCCGACCTTCGACACCTGGAACACGCCCGCGATGACCGCGAGCACCGAGCACGTGACGAACGCCATCCACTTCACCGCGTCGACGTTCACGCCGGAACGACGCGCGGCCTCGGCGTTGCCGCCGATCGCGTAGATGTAGCGGCCGTACTTGGTCCGGTCGAGGACGTACGTGCCGATCATGAGGATGATCAGCACGATGGGCACCACGATCGGGACGCCCTGCAGCGACTTGGCGGCCGTGCCGCGGTCGAGGTTCATGTAGTAGACCATGAACGCGCCCACGAGCGCGATGCCGGCCAGCTTGATCCACATGACCGTCTGCGGCGGGTTGGGCGCTCCGGCGCGGGCACGGCGCCAGCGGTCCAGGTACGCCACCGCAAGCAGCAGCGCCAGCGCGATGGCGAGCATCAGCCATCCGGCCCACGTGGGCATGTTCGAGTTCTGGATCGCCTTGATGGGCTCCGGGATCAGGCGGTACGTGCCGCCCGCTCCGATGATGACGAGCAGCACGCCCTGCAGGCCCAGGAACAGGCCGAGCGTCACGACGAACGACGGGACGCCCACTTTCGCCACGAAGAAGCCCGTGAAGGCGCCGATCGCCGCACCGATGGCCAGGGCGATGACGAGGGCGAGCACCCAGTTCAGGCCCTCAGGCTGGGTGAGTCGGACGAAGACCGATGCCGCCACGCCGAAGGTGACGCCAGCGGACAGGTCGATCTCGCCCAGCAGCAGGACGAAGACGAGGGCCATGCCGAGCGTCACGAGCGCCGCGGACTGGGTGAGCAGGTTCGCGATGTTGCGCGGGCCCAGGAAGTTGTCGTTGAGCTGCGAGAAGAGGATGAGCAGCACGACCAGGCCGCCGATGGCCGGCAGCGCGCCCATGTCGCCCGCACGGATGCGGCTGATCCATGCCTCGAAAGCCCCCTTGAGCGAAGAGTCCATGCCCTTGCCCAGCAGGCTGGGGGCCTGCTCGGGATTGGCCGCGGTCGGAGCGTGCGAGTCCTGAGCGCTCATGCGGCCACCTCCTCCATGCGCTTGGTGCCGGTGATGTAGCCGACGACGTCGTCGGGCGTCGTGTCCTTGGCGGCGGTGCGCGCGGTCATGGTGCCCAGGTACAGGACGGAGATGTCGTCCGCGACCTTGAAGACGTCCTGCAGGTTGTGGGAGATGATGATGACCGCCACGCCCGAGTTGGCGAGGCGACGCACCAGGTTGAGGACCTGCTCCGTCTGGGCGACGCCGAGCGCGGCCGTCGGCTCGTCGAGGATGACGACCTTGGCCTGCTTGACGACAGAGCGCGCGATGGCGACGGTCTGGCGCTGTCCGCCGGAGAGCGAGGACACCTTCTGGCGCAATGACTTGACGGTCTTGACGGACAGGGACTGGAGCGCCTGAGCGGCCTCGACCTCCATGCGCCCCTCGTCGAAGGTCCCTGTGAGGAGCTCCTCACGGCCGAGGAACATGTTCTGCACGATGTCGAGGTTGTCGCACAGCGCCAGGTCCTGGTAGACGACCTCGATGCCGTGACGGGCCGCATCGCGCGGGTGGTGCAGGTTGACGGGCTCGCCCTCGAAGAGGACCTCTCCGCCGTCGTAAGGCTGGACCCCTGCAAGGCCCTTGATGAGCGTGGACTTGCCAGCACCGTTGTCACCCACGAGCGCGGTGACGCGGCCCGGGTAGGCGGTGAAGTTGACGCCCCTGAGCACGTCGACCGGGCCGAAGCTCTTGGTCACGTGCCGCAATTCAATGATCGGCGTGTTCACTGTGTCTCCTTTGACGTGAAGGCTCGCGCAAACATCGTTGCTCACGCGGGGAGGGTTCCGCACCCCTAGAGATGCGGAACCCTCCCTTTCAAGCGGTGATGCGCTGCTCAGGAAGCGGGCTTGAGACCCACCTCGTCGCAGGCGGCCTTGACGTCGCCGGCGCAGATCTCGTCGTACGAGGCGTTGCCGTCGTCGATGACCTGCTGGATGTTGTGGCGGCGGACGTCGATCGGCGGCGACGCGATGAACGGCGTGCCGTCGTCGAGGGTCTTCTCCACCGTCACGGTCTCGCCCTTGAGGAGCTTGATCGCGAGGTCGGCGGCAGCGGCGGCCTCAACCTGGTACGGCTTGTAGACCGTGCCGGTCTGCTTGCCGAGCAGGATGTTCTGGAGACCCGCGACCGAGGCGTCCTGACCCGAGACGGGAACGGTCAGGCCGTTCTTGTCGAGGATCGTGATGACGCCGGCGGCGTTGGTGTCGTTCGCGGCCCACACGGCGTCGACGGAACCGCCGAGCTCGGTCAGAGCCTGCTCGAACACCGTCGCGGAGTGGTCGCCGTCCCACTTGCCCGGCGGCTCGGCGGCCGGCGTGATGCCAGCGGCCTCCATGACCGACACGGCGCCGTCGTGGAACATCGCGGCGTTGCCGTCGGCCGGGTCACCGCCGATGTAGACGACGGTCGCGGTGGCGGGGTCGATGCCGTTCTCCTTCAGGCCGTCGACGACCATCTGGCCCTGCAGGGCGCCGACGGTGAAGTTGTCGAAGGAGACGTAGTAGTCGGCACCGGGGATCGGGCGGTCGTACGCGATGACCGGGATGCCCTGAGCCTGGGCCTTCTCGGTCACGGCCACAGCCGCACCCTGGTGGTCAACGAGCAGCATGACGTCGCAGCCCTGGGTGAGCATGCCGTCGGCGATGGTGGCGTACTTGGCCGTGTCGCCCTGCGCGTTCTGGATGTCGACCTCGAAGCCGGCGGCCGTGATGGCCTCCTCGAGGGCCGGGCGGTCACCGTTCTCCCAGCGGGGCGACGAAGCCGCGTCGGGAAGGATCACGCACGCACGACCAGCGGAGTCTCCGCCGCCGTTGCCCCCCGGAGCAGCGGAATTGTTGGTGTTGGAGTCCGAGGCCGAACAGCCGGCCAGGACCAGTGCAGACGCGGCAGCGAAGACCGCCGCAGACTGAAGGGTGTACTTCTTCCTCACGTCACACCTCTCTGTGTGTTGATCTTGGATCCCCCAAGAACGCCCCCACGGTGTGAGGGCTATCTCACGCTAGCGCGCCGAGTTTCGCGGATGCTCTACCAAATGGGCACGGTTTGGCAACGAAAAGTTTCGAATCGGTTCATTGGCATATACGAGGACATTCGATGCCCGCAGCCTCGGCGTGGACGCAAAATGGGCCCGCGAGCGCTCGACGAGGCGTCGTCTCAGCGCGCCAAGCTCGCGAACGAGCGCCCGGTCAGCCCCGCCGGGCGGACAGCCGGTGCAGGCTCGCGACGAGGGCGTCGACGTCCTCGGGAGTGTTGTAGAGGGCGAGCGACGGCCGCACCGTCGCCTCGACGCCGAAGCGCCGCAGGATGGGCTGGGCGCAGTGGTGGCCCGAGCGCACGGCGATGCCGTCCTCGTCGAGCGCCTTGCCCACCTCGGGCGGGTCGTAGCCGTCGAGGACGAACGACACGGCGCCCGCGCGCTGCGTCGGCGAGCCGATGAGCCGCAGCCCGCGCACCTCCCCCAGCCGCGCCACGAGGTAGTCCATGAGCGAGTGCTCGTAGGCCGCGATCGCGTCGATGCCGCGCGCCGCGACGTAGTCGAGCGCGGCGCCCAGTCCCACGGCATCGGCGATGTTGCCCGTGCCCGCCTCGAAGCGCGTCGGCGGGCCGTGGAAGAGCGTCCGATCGAACGTGACGTCCGCGATCATGTTGCCGCCGCCCTCCCACGGAGGCATGGACTCGAGCACCGAGCGCTTGCCGTACACCGCGCCGATGCCCGTCGGGCCGTAGATCTTGTGCCCGGAGAACACGAGGAAGTCGGGGTCGAGGGCCTGCACGTCGACGCGCGAGTGCGCGATCGACTGCGCGGCGTCGAGCAGGACCGTCACGCCATGGGCGCGGGCGATGCCGACGAGCACCTGGGCGGGCGTGACGGTGCCGAGCGCGTTGGACACCTGGGTGAACGCGGCGATCTTGGTGCGGTCCGTGATGAGGCGCTCGAACTCCTCGACGATGACGTCGCCGTTGTCGTCCACCGGCGCGACGCGCAGCACCGCCCCGGTAGCCGCGCACAGCTGCTGCCACGGGACGATGTTCGCGTGGTGCTCCAGGTGGGTGATGAGGATCTCGTCGCCCTCGCCGATGTTCGCGGCGCCCCACGTCTTGGCGATGAGGTTGATGCCCTCGGTGGTGCCGCGCACGAACACGATCTCCTCCGTGGACGCGGCGTTGATGAAGCGCCGCACGGATTCGCGGGCGCCTTCATAGGCGTCCGTCGCGCGCGCGGCGAGCGTGTGCGCGGCGCGGTGGATGTTCGAGTTCTCGTGCTCGTAGAACTCCACGAGGCGCTCGATGACCTGGCGCGGCTTCTGCGTCGTGGCCGCGTTGTCGAGCCACACGAGAGGCTTGCCGTGGACGGTGGTGCGCAGCAGCGGGAAGTCGCGGCGCGCGATGTTCGCGTCGAAGCCCACGGGCGCGTGCCCGACCGCGGGCACGGAGACGAAGGACTGGACCCCGGCATCGGCCGGCAGCTCCGTGCGCGGCGCGACGGTCGCGGGCGAGGGCAGGTGCGGGCTGAGCGTGAGCGGCACCTCCGGGAACGCGAAGGGCCACTGCGGCGTGACCGCGAGCGCGGCGAGGCTGTCGAGCGCGGCGAGCGAGCCGTGGCTCGTCACGCTGTCCGCGCCCGCGCCCGCAGGCACCGCCTCCTGGCCGCGCGGCGCTGACGAGGGCGCCACCGCAGGCACGCTCTCCGGGATGAGCGGCACACGCGACAGGTCGAGGACCGATGCGGACACGCCAGGGAGGGGATGCGCTGCCCCCGCGTGCGAGGGCGACGGAGCGGCATGCAGGCGCGGAGCCACCGCGGGAGCCGGGGGCGACGCCGGGGCGGGCGGCGGCGAGTTGGTCGCCACAGGAGCGGGCGCCGAGGCGGCCCCGAAGCCGTAGAGCTCGTTGGCCAGACGCGTCAGCTCGTCGACGCTCGGCAGCGATGCTCCCGCATCAGGCGTAGTCATAGTAGTTCGTCACGTCGACGTCATCGAGCGCGCCGAGCGCATCGTCCGTGAGCGCCGCGGCGGAGCAGTACAGCGAGACCAGGTAGGACGCGACCGCGCGGTTGTCGATGCCGTTGAAGCGGACCGACAGGCTCGGCTGGATCTCGCCGGGCACGCCCGGCTGGAACAGTCCCACGACACCCTGCTTCTCCAGTCCCGAGCGCACGAGCAGGATCGACGAGCGCCCCTTGGAGTTCACGGCGAGCTTGTCCGTGGGGACGATGGGGATGCCCCGCCACGTGAGGAAGCTCGAGCCGAAGAGGCTGACCGTGGCCGGCGGGACGCCGCGGCGCGTGCACTCGCGGCCGATGGCGGCGACGGCGCGCGGGTGCGCGAGGAAGAACGACGGCTGCTTCCACACCTTGGAGATGAGCTCGTCGAGGTCGTCCGGCGTGGGCGGTCCCTTGCGGGTGCGCACGCGCTGGGAGTCGACCACCTGGTTGAGCAGGCCGTAGCTGGGGTTGTTGATGAGCTCGCGCTCCTGGCGCTCCTTGACCTTCTCGACCGTCAGGCGCAGCTGCTCGCGCACCTGGTCGTGCGGCGAGGAGAAGAGGTCGGAGACGCGGGTCTGGACCTCGAGCACCGTCGTGACCGCGTTGAGGACGAACTCGCGAGGGCTCTCCTCGTAGTCGACGAACGACTCGGGAAGGCCGCGGTTGCCCTCGGGGCTGCACTCGATGTCGGCGACGTCCTTGGTGTCGTTCGCGTCCTTGACGCGGTTGACGCGGTAGACGCCGGACTCGACAGGCACCCACTCGAGCAGCGGCACCACCCAGCGCGGAGTGATGCCCGACCACTGCGGTGCGCTCGTGGTGACGGTGGCCAGCTGACGGGCCGCGGCCTCTCCCAGCGTTCCGGCATTCGGGTTGACGTCAACCATGCCCTTCCCCCTTCGACTGCGGTCGGTCCTCGCCCGCACTGTAGCGGACGCATCGTCCGAGATTCTCTCCGTGAAGTCTATAGGTTGAGTGGGAATTGACAACCGTCAGGCAGGGCGCGCGAGGACGGCTCAGACGACCGCGCGAGGGCTCAGCCGACGACGACGAGGTCGTCCCGATGCACAAGCGGCCTCGCGTAGTGCTCCCCCAGCTGCGTGCGCAGCTGCTCGGTCGACATGCCGAGCATCGCCGGGATCTCGTGCGCGGCGAACGCGGCGAGCCCGCGCGCGACCACGACGCCGTCGGGCCCCACGATCTCCACCGGCTGTCCCGGCTCGAACTCGCCGCGCACGGCGGTGACGCCGGCGGCCAGCAGCGAGGCGCGCCGACCGCGCACCGCCTTGACCGCGCCCGCGTCGAGCACGAGCTGGCCGCTGGTCTTGGCCGCGTGCCTGAGCCACGTGAGCCGGGTGGCGGAGCGCTTGCCGCGCGCCAGGAAGAGCGTGCCGACGTCCTCGCCCGCCACGGCCTCCATGGCATCGGCCGCTCCCGCGAGGACCACGGTGATGCCGTTGCTCGTCGCGATGTTCGCGGCCTCGAGCTTGGTGACCATGCCACCGGTGCCGATCGCGGAGCCGCGCCGGGACACGTCGATGCCCTCGATGTCGGCCTCGCTCGCGACGGTCGAGATGCGCGCGGCCCCCGGCGTGCCGGGAGCGGCCGTGTACAGGCCGTCCACATCCGTGAGCAGCACGAGCGCGTCCGCGTGCACCACCGTCGCGACGAGCGCCGCGAGGCGGTCGTTGTCCCCGAAGCGGATCTCGTCCGTCGCCACCGAGTCGTTCTCGTTGACGATGGGCACGATGCCGAGCTCGAGCAGGCGGTTGAGCGCGCGCTGCGCGTTGCCGTAGTGGGTGCGGCGGATCATGTCGTCTGCGGTCAGGAGCACCTGGCCCACGTCCAGGCCATGCCGCGCGAAGGCCGTCGTGTACGACGCGATGAGGATCCCCTGCCCCACGGCCGCGGTCGCCTGCTGCAGGGCGAGCTCGCGCGGCCGGGCGGGCAGGCCCAGGTGGCCGATGCCGGCGGCGATCGATCCGGAGGTCACGAGGACCATCTCGCGACCGGCGCGGCGGCCGGCGGCGACCGCATCGACGATGAGGCCCAGGCGCGCCTCGTCGAGGTGGCCGTCGGCTCCCGTCAGCGAGGAGGACCCGACCTTGACCACCATGCGGCGTGCGCGCGAGATCTGCTCACGGGCGGTGCTCATGCCGGGGTCGTCCTCATTCCATGTCCTCGTCGTCCGCGGAGGGGTCGATCCAGTGTCCCGCATCACGCTCGGTCCACAGCTCCTGGCGCGCCGCCGCCTTCGCGTCCATGCGCTCCTTGAACGCCTGGCGGCGCTCCGCGCGCGTGGCGCGGTGACCGCGCTCGTACTCCTCGATGCGCAGGTCGGTGCCGCGACGGCCCAGGAGCTCTGCGCCGGCGGTCATGGTCGGCTCCCAGTCGAAGACGACCCCGCCGTCCAGCGGGCCGACGACGACCACCGAGCCCGGCACGGCGCCCGCCTCGAACAGCGCGTCCTCCACCCCGAGCGCGGCGAGGCGATCGGCCAGGTAGCCCACCGCCTCGTCGTTGCGGAAGTCGGTCTGCTTGACCCAGCGCTCGGGCTTGGAGCCGCGCACCTGGTACACCACCTCGCCGCCGTCGGTCACGCGGCTCACCGTGAACGGCGACTCGTCCACGGCCTTGGGCCGCAGGACGATCGGCGCCTTCTCCAGGGCCGGAGCCGCCGCGCGCTCGCGCTCCACCATGGCCGCGAGCGCGAAGGACAGCTCGCGCAGGCCCTCGCGGCTCACGGCGGACACCTCGTACACCGGCAGGCCGAGCGCCTCGAGGTCCGGGCGCACCATCGCGGCGAGCTCGCGGCCGTCGGGCACGTCGATCTTGTTGAGCACGATGACCTGAGGGCGCTCGGCGAGCGGGACGCCGGAGATCGCCTCGTCGGCGCTGTAGGCGCGCAGCTCGTTCATGATGACCTCGAGGTCGCGGATCGGATCGCGGTCGGACTCGAGCGTCGCGGTGTCGAGCACATGCGCGATGACCGAGCAGCGCTCGATGTGACGCAGGAACTCGTGACCCAGGCCCTTGCCCTCGGACGCCCCTTCGATGAGGCCGGGCACGTCGGCGATCGTGTAGCGGACGCTGCCCGCCTCGACCACGCCGAGGTTGGGCTGGAGCGTCGTGAACGGGTAGTCCGCGATCTTGGGACGCACGCGGCTCATCGCGGCGATGAGGGACGACTTGCCGGCACTCGGATAGCCCACGAGCGCCACGTCGGCGATGGACTTGAGCTCGAGTATGACCTCGACCTCCTCGCCAGGCTCTCCCAGGAGCGCGAAGCCGGGAGCCTTGCGCTTGGTCGTGGCGAGCGCCGCGTTGCCCAGCCCTCCGCGACCGCCGCGCGCCACGACGAACTCGGCCCCGTCGCCGATGAGGTCGGCCAGGACCTCGCCGTCGCGCGACTTGACCACGGTGCCGTTGGGCACCGCCAGGCGCAGGTCGGGGGCGTTGGCGCCGTGGCGCATGTCGCCGGCGCCCTGGCCGCCGTTGGGCGCCTTGCGGTGAGGACCGTGGTGGTAGTCCAGGAGCGTCGTCAGCTGCGGGTCGACGTACAGGACGACGGAGCCGCCGCGGCCGCCGTTGCCGCCGTCGGGCCCGCCGAGCGGCTTGAACTTCTCGCGGTGCACGGACGCGACGCCGTGACCACCGTTGCCTGCCGTCGCATGGAGCACGACGCGATCGACGAAGGACGCCATGCCCCACACCTCCTCCTGATGCCCTCTATTGTGCCTGGGATCGGGCGGCGCGCTCGCCCCGCGCGACGCGCGGCCCTCGCCCTACACTGGCCGCATTCGAGCCAGGAGGGGAGAACTCATGCCCGACGCACGCGACAACGCCACGCCCGAGGAGCCGACTCGGCCGTTGCCCGCGGCGAGCGAGGACCAGCCCACCGAGGTGCTGCCGCCGCATGCCGACGCGCAGCCGACGCAGGTCCTGCCGCCCGTGCACCACGCACCCGCGGACATGCCGCCGTCGGTCGCCCCGCCGGTCGGCGAGCCTCCTGCCGCCGCGCCGGGCAGCAAGGCGACATCGGTCGCGCTGTGGGTGCTCGTCGCGCTCGTCGTGATCCTCGCCCTGTCGCTCATCGCGTCCCTCCTGACGCGCGGCGGCTCCTCGCCCGAGCCGAGCGCCTCGCCCACGCCGTCGGCCACGGTGAGCGCCTCCCCGAGCCCCAGCCCGAGCCCGTCGCCGAGCCCGAGCCCGTCGCCGTCGCCGTCGGCCGAGCCCGAGCCCGAGCCGGAGCCCGAGCAGCCTCAGCAGCCTCAGCAGCCGCAGCCGTCCGGCCCGCAGTTCACGGCCTTCAGCGCCCCGGCGAGCGTGGTGTGCGCGGACGACTACAGCACGCCGGAGGTCACGATCTCGTGGTCCAGCAGCAACGCGGCCTACGCGTGGATCGGCGTCGCCACGGACAACGCGAAGCTCCAGCCGTACAGCGACGTCCCGCCGTCGGGCTCGGCGACGCTGCCGTTCCCGTGCTCGAACGCCTCGCAGAAGTACACCGTGACGCTTGAGGATCCCAACGGGGTGCTCACGCACCGCTCGGTGGTCGTCACCCGCCAGTAGGCCGGCGGGGCGGCCTCAGTCCCCGTCGAGCTCGTCGAGCAGCTCGAGGCCGCGCCTGGCCCAGGCGATCTCGGCCTCGGCGCGCGCGATTTTGCCCTCGTAGGCGAAGAGCTTGAACGCCGCGATGCGGTCCCAGTCCTGGGGGTCGTAGCCCGCGAGGCGGCGCTGGAGCGTCGGGCTCGTGCGCTCGCGGATGTCCTGCGCCTGCTTGAGCGCGCTCGCCTTCGCAGCCTCGTAGGCGGCGATGTGCTCGCGCAGGCGCTCCCGCGCGGTCTCCGGAGTGCCCCACTCGAAGTACGCGGCGAGCAGGTGGGCTTGGTCGCGCTCGGGCGCGTACTGGAGCGGCGTGGCCTGCCACTGCGCGAGGGCCTCGCGCCCCGCGGGCGAGATCGCGTACTGGGTCTTGGTCGCGCCCTTGCTGCCCCACGGCACCTCGGTCGCCTCGAGCAGCCCCTCGGCCTGCATCTTGCGCAGCTCGGGGTAGATCTGGGAATCCGGCGCGTGCCACACGTGGCCCACGGAGCTGCGGAAGTGCTTGACGACGTCGTAGCCCGTGAGCGGGCCCGCGGAGATGAGCGCGAGCAACGCGGCCCTCAGGCTCATGATCGCTCCTCACTCTTGGCATCGGCGGCAACCGGGGGTAGCGTATCCCCTGAGCCAATAACTATGTAGATAGTTATACGCGGCGACGAGGCCGCATCTGGCCCGCGATGGACACAAGGGAGTGCCACCATGACGGTCGAAGCGTCGTCCACCCACACCGCCAAGCTGCTCACGTACCCCATGAACGGCTGGTACGTCGCCGCGTGGGACTACGAGGTCACGAGCAAGGGCATCCTCGCCCGCACTGTCGCCGGGCGGCCGCTCGCCCTCTACCGCACCCAGGACGGCAAGCCCGTCGCTCTCGCCGATGCGTGCTGGCACCGCCTCGCTCCCCTGTCCCAGGGCAAGCTCATCGGCAAGGACGAGATCCAGTGCCCGTACCACGGCCTGCGCTTCAACCCCGCTGGACGGTGCACGGCGATGCCCGCGCAGGAGACGATCAACCCGTCGGCGCGCGTGCCCTCCTTCCCCGTGGTGGACCGGTACCGCTACGTGTGGGTGTGGCTCGGCGACCCCGAGCTGGCCGATCCCGACACGATCCCGGACATGCACCAGATGACGTCGGACGAGTGGGCGGGCGACGGCGAGACCATCTACGCCCCGTGCAACTACCAGCTCGTGCTCGACAACCTCATGGACCTCACGCACGAGGAGTTCGTGCACAAGTCCTCGATCGGCCAGGAGGAGCTGTCGCAGTCGGAGTTCCGCGTCACCCACGACGACAGGTCGGTGACCGTCACGCGCTGGATGCTCGGCATCGACCCGCCGCCGTTCTGGCTCAAGAACATGCGCGACAAGTTCCCGGGCTTCGAGGGCAAGGTCGACCGCTGGCAGATCATCCACTACTACTACCCGTCGACCATCTGCATCGATGTGGGCGTGGCCAAGGCCGGCACCGGCGCACCCGAGGGCGACCGCTCGCAAGGCGTCAACGGCTACGTGATGAACACGATCAGCCCCGAGACCGACCGCACGTGCCACTACTACTGGGCCTTCATGCGCAACTACCGCTTGGAGAGCCAGACCATCACCACCCAGCTGCGCAACGGCGTGCACGGCGTCTTCGGCGAGGACGAGGTCATGCTCAAGGCCCAGCAGGAGACCATCGACGCCAACCCGGACTACGAGTTCTACAACCTGAACATCGACGCGGGCGGCATGTGGGTGCGCCGGATCCTGGAGAAGGCCCTCGAGGCGGAGGGTCGCGGCGCGGCCTCGCCCGCACACCCCGGGAAGTAGCGCCGATGGCGGACAAGCACGTCGAGTGGCAGGACGCCCGCGTCAGCGGGCGCACGGCGATCGCCGAGGGCATCGTCCGGCTCGACTTCGAGCCCGTCACGCCCACGCCCGCGAAGCCCGGCGAGCACATCGACATCGCGGTGACGCTTCCCGACGGGCGCCACGACACCCGCTCGTACTCCATCTCGGGAGCGGCACCGGACGGCAGCTACCTGTCGATCTCCGTCGCGCGCCCCGCGACCTCGCGCGGCGGCTCGCTGTTCATGCACACCCTGCGCACGGGCGACACGGTGCGCATCACGCATCCGCTGCAGGACTTCCCGCTGCGCATCGGCGCGTCCTCGTACGTGCTCGTCGCGGGCGGCGTGGGCATCACCGCGATCCGCGGCATGGCCTCGACGCTCAAGCGCATCGGCGCGGACTACGTGCTGCACTACATCGGCAACAGCCGGGCTCGCATGGCCTATCTCGACTCGCTGGAGGCCGAGCACGGCGACCGCCTGCGCGCGCACGTCACCACGGAGCACGGCCGCCTGCAGGTGGCCGACCTCGTCGCGTCCGCGCCGGCCGATGCCGAGATGTACATGTGCGGCCCCATCCGCCTCATGGAGGCCATCAAGCGCGTGTGGGACGCATCGGACAGGGACAAGACCTCGCTGCGCTTCGAGACCTTCGGCAACTCCGGCTGGTTCGCGCCCGAGGTGTTCCAGGTCGAGGTGCCGCGGCTGGGCGTGACGGTCGAGGTCCAGCCCGGCGAGTCGATGCTCGAGGCGCTCGAGCGCACCGGCGTGGAGATGATGTACGACTGCCGCCGCGGCGAATGCGGGCTGTGCGAGGTCTACATCGAGGGCCTCAGCGGCCGGGTGGACCACCGCGACGTGTTCTACTCCGAGCGCCAGAAGGCCCCCAACGCGAAGATGTGCTGCTGCGTGTCTCGCGTCATCGCGTCGGACGACGGCGCTCCCGCCAAAGTCACGATCGACGTCACCTGACGTGGCCCTCGGGCCCGTGGCGGCAGAGAGCACAAGGGGCGCCTCCCGAAGGAGGCGCCCCTTGTGCTTCAGAGAGAATGGGTCAGCTTGCGACCACGTCGACGACGCGGCGGCCGCGGCGGTTGGTGAAGGCCACCGAGCCCGCAGCGAGCGCGAACAGCGTGTCGTCCTTGCCACGGCCGACGTTGTGGCCGGGGTGGAAGTGCGTGCCGCGCTGACGAACGATGATCTCGCCGGCGTTGACGACCTCGCCGCCGAAGCGCTTCACGCCCAGGTACTGGGGGTTCGAGTCGCGACCGTTGCGCGAGGAGCTCGCGCCCTTCTTGTGTGCCATGAGTGGTCCTCGCCTACTTGATGCCCGTGACCTTGAGGCGCGTCAGGTCCTGACGGTGACCCTGGCGCTTGCGGTAGCCGGTCTTGTTCTTGTACTTCAGGATCGTGATGCGGGGTCCGCGCTCGTCACGGACCACCTCAGCGGTGACCTTGACCTTCGCGAGGTCCTTGGCAGCCGAGGTGACCTTGTCACCGTCGACGAGAAGCACCGCAGGAAGCTCCACCGTCTCGCCAGCGTCCGCCTTGAGGCGGTCCACCACGACGATGTCGCCAACGGAGACCTTCTCCTGACGGCCACCGGCCTTGACAATCGCGTACACCATTTCGAATCCCTTAGGTCTTGACAGAAGTCCTGCCGCAGCCGCTCCCGTGAGGGCGCTGGCAGGGCTGAGCGCTCGCGCGCCGACTGTCTAGGTTACCCGTCGCGAGCGCACACGGTCAAACGGCGCACCGACGGCATGGACTACTGCTCCGAGCCGGTCTCCCCCGCCTCGGCATCGGCCTCCGCGACCGGTGCTGCGGCATCGGCCGCAGGAGCCTCGGAAGCCTCGCTGGCCTCAGGCGCCGGGACCTCGGAAGCCGCCCCGGCATCGGCCGCGGGAGCCGCTGGAGACTCCACGGCATCGGCGCCGGCATCGGGCGCCGCCTCGTCCGCGGCGTGCTCCTCGCCGTGCTCCTCGTGCGCGTGGTGCGCCTTCTCCGCCGCCGCGGCGATCGAGGCCAGCGTGGCCTTGACCGCCGCACGGGCGTCCTCTCGCTCGTCGAGCGCATGCGTCTCGACGGGGGCGTGAGCATGCTCCTCCGCGCGGCCCTTGCCGCCGCGCGAGCCGCGACGGCGCTGCTCGGGCTGAGCCCCGGAGGACTCCGCGACGGGCTCCCCGTGGACGAGGAAGCCGCGGCCCTTGCAGTGCTCACACGTCGTGGAGAACGCCTCGACGAGGCCCTGGCCCACGCGCTTGCGCGTCATCTGCACCAGGCCCAGCGACGTGACCTCGGCGACCTGATGCTTGGTGCGGTCGCGGCTGAGGCACTCGATGAGGCGACGCAGGACGCGGTCGCGGTTGGACTCGAGGAGCATGTCGACGAAGTCGATGACGATGATGCCGCCGATGTCGCGCAGGCGCAGCTGGCGCACGATCTCCTCGGCCGCCTCAAGGTTGTTGAGGGTCATCGTCT
>QGUM02000028.1:0-17591 GCA_003242455.2 Actinomycetes bacterium | reverse complement strand
GACGGTGGTCCAGTAGTCGTAGGCGATCTCGCTGGGGTGCACCTCGTGGGCGAACTTCACCCCGACCTCGTCGAACACGTCGAGGATGGGGTTCCAGCGGTCGGCGAAGTCCTGGTAGCCGGCGTCGATGGCCTCCTGGCTCACCGGCGGGAACATCGCCACGTACTTCCAGATCGACGAGCCGGTGAAGCCGATGACCACGTCCACGCCGAGCTTGCGGGCCAGGCGGGCCGTGTTCTTCATCTCCTCCGCGGCGCGCTGACGCACGCCCTCAGGGTCGCCGTCGCCCCAGACCGTGGGGCCGACGATCGCCTGGTGACGGTGGTCGATCGGGTCGTCGCAGACGGCCTGGCCCTTGAGGTGGTTCGAGATGGCGTAGACCTTGAGGCCGTACTTGTCGAGCAGCTCCAGCTTGCTCTCCGCGTAGCCGGGCTCGTCCCAGCGCCACGGGTCGAGGTGGTCGCCCCAGCAGGCGAGCTCGAGGCCGTCGTAGCCCCACTCGGACGCCAGGCGTGCGACCTCCTCGAGAGGCAGGTCGGCCCACTGGCCGGTGAACAAAGTGATCGGTCGCGTCATTGCTCCGTTCCTCTCGTGTCAGGCGGTGGTGGTCTCAGTCCAGGCGCTGCCCGCCGCAGAGCTGCGCTCCACGGCGTCGAGCACGCACTGGACCTGGTATCCGTCCTCGAACGACGGCGTGGGCTGCTCGCCCTTCGCAATCGCCTCGGTGAAGTCGACCACCTGGTGGGAGAACCCGTGCTCGTAGCCGAGCATGTGGCCCGCGGGCCACCACGCCTTGAGGTACGGGTGATCGGCTTCCGTGACCAGGATGCGGCGGAAGCCCTGCTCCGTGCTGGGCGCCGTCGCGTCGTAGTACTGGATCGCGTTGAGGTCCTCGAGGTCGAAGAGGATCGCTCCCTTGTCTCCCGAGATCTCCACGCGCAGGCCGTTCTTGTGGCCCATGGCGAAGCGCGTGGCCTCGAACAGGCCCATCGCTCCGCCGTCGAAGCGGGCGTGGAAGGCCGCGTAGTCGTCGACCGTCACGGGGCCGCGACCAGAGCCGGCGGTGCCGGACAGGCCGATGCCCTCGCCCATCGTCGGGCGCTCCTTGACGAAGGTCTCGAGCACGCCCGAGACGCTCGTCAGCTTCTGGCCCGTGATGAACTGCGACAGGTCGATCGCATGGGCGCCGATGTCGCCGAGCGAGCCGGAGCCCGCGCGGGACTTGTCGAGACGCCACGTGAGCGGAGCCTCCGGGTCGGACAGCCAGTCCTGGAGGTACTGGCCGCGGACCTGGCGGATCTCGCCGACCGCCCCGCGACGCACGAGCTCGCGGGCGAAGGTCGCCGCAGGGACGCGGCGGTAGGTGAAGCCGACCATGGCGAAGACGCCCCTGGAGGCAGCCGCCGCGGCGGCGTCCGCCATGCGGCGGGCCTCCTCGACGGTGTTGGCCAGGGGCTTCTCGCACAGGACGTGCTTGCCGGCCTCGAGGGCTGCGATGGCGATGTCGCAGTGCGAATCGCCGGGGGTCACGATGTCGACGACGTCGATGTCGTCGCGCTCGAGGACCGCGTTCAGATCAGTGGATGCTTCGCTCCAGCCCCACTTGGCGGCTGCAGCTTCGGTCTTCGCCGCATCGCGACCGACGACGACGGTCATCTGCGGCTGGCGGGCGAGGTCGAAGAAGCGGGGGGCGACTCGCCAGCCCTGGGAGTGTGCGGCGCCCATGAAGCCGGTTCCGACCATGGCGACGCGCAGAGGCGCGGACATTGTGGTTCTCGCTTTCTGTGGTGAGGGCCAGCGGAGGCTGGGCGGCCGCCGGATCGCGGCGACCGCCCAGCCTCCGACTTACTCAGGACTCGAAGCCGAAGTGGATGTACTCGTCGACGTTGTCCTTGGTCACCACAGGGGCGTCCAGCACGATGCGGCGCGGGATGCCGGCCGACACGATGTCGCCAAGGCTCTTGCCCTGCGCGAGCAGGCGGGCCAGGGCGATGCCGTCAGCGGCCTGGGTCGCGGGGTAGATGACCGTGGCCTTGAGCACCGTGTTGTCCGCCTTGATGGCGTTCATCGCGTTGAGCGAGCCGGCGCCGCCGACCATGAAGAACTCGGAGCGGCCGGCCTCCTCGATCGCCGCCAGGACACCGATGCCCTGGTCGTCGTCGTGGTTCCAGATCGCGTCGATCTTCGGGTTGGCGGAGAGCAGCTGCTCGGTGACGGCCTGGCCGCCGGCGATCGTGAAGTCAGCGGCGACACGGGCCGAGACCTTCAGGCCGCACTCGCTCAGCGCCTCGTTGAAGCCGCGGGTGCGGTCCTGCGTGAGCGGCAGGGAGTCGATGCCCGCGATCTCGGCGACGATGGCGTCGGACTTGCCGCCGAGCTGCTCGCAGATGAAGCGACCAGCGGCGACGCCCATGCCGTAGTTGTCACCGAGGACGGTCACGCGAGCGGCGTCGGGCGACGAGAACTCGCGGTCGACGTTGATGACCGGCACGCCGGCGCGCATCGCCTTGATAGCGGCCTCGGTCAGAGCGGCACCGTCCGTGGGCAGCAGGACGATGACGTCCACGCCCTCGTTGACGAAGGTCTCGACCTGGCTGATCTGCAGGTTGGCGTCGTTCGTGCCCTCCGCGATGCGGAGCTCGACGTCGCTGTACGTGCCGGCCTCGGCGATGGCCGCCGAGTTGATGGCGCCGAGCCAGCCGTGGTCAGCCGCGGGGCCGGACCAGCCGATGACGACCTTCTCGCCAGCCTCGGCGTTGTTGCCGCCGGTGTTGGTCTCGGTTGTGCCACCGCTGGTGTTGTCCGAGCTGCAGCCTGCGACCATCAGGCTCACTGCGAGCGCCGCGGCGCCGGCCTGAAGCAGGCGCTTGCGCTTGGAACCTGCTGCGTTCATGAGTTCCTCCTACGTGTTTTCACTGTCGTCATTGCCAATGAAGTCCGGTTGCCCAGGGCTGCTCCGAGCGGGCAGTTCATGAGCCGTGTCCACACTGACTCGGCCAACGTAACAGAGAACGGCGGACCTTGCGCAACTTTTGTCTGTCTCTCGACATAACGATTCGGCAACGGAATCGTGCTTGGAGAGGAGGTGCATATAAGAGGTGCGGGCCGTGTGAGGAAGCCGACACGGGGTCAGTTCGCCACGGTTCCGACGAAAGGCGACCTATGTTATGTTCGCCTCGTGATCGAAGACGACCACCCGATGGCATTACTCGAGGTTCGGGGCCTCACCAAGCGATTCGGCAGCGCGCAAGCCCTTGCCGGCGTCGACCTGGAGGTCCGCGCCGGTGAAGTCCATTGCGTCCTTGGGCAGAACGGTGCCGGCAAGTCGACTCTCATCAAGACCCTGTCTGGCGCCCACCAGCCCGACTCCGGCGAGATCCGCTGGCTCGGCGAGACGGTGGAGATCGCCAATCCCGTCGCCGCCCTCCAGATGGGCATCGCGACGATGTACCAGGAGCTCGACGTCGTAGACGGGCTCACCATCGCCGAGAACATCTTCCTTGGCCACGAGATCTCCCGCGGCGGAGTCCTCAATGTGGGAGAGGCTCACGAGCGCACCCGCGAGCTCATGCGCCGCCTGGGTCACCCTGACCTCTCGCCCAGCCGCGAGGTTGGCACCCTCTCCCCCGCCAACAAGCAGATCGTGTCCATGGCGCGCGCCCTCTCGCACGACATCCGGCTCATGATCATGGACGAGCCCAGCGCCGTGCTCGACTCGGGTGAGGTCGACAACCTCTTCCGCGTCGTGGGCGAGCTCACGTCTCAGGGCATCGCGGTCATCTACATCTCCCACCGCCTGGAGGAGATCGACCGCATCGGCGACCGCATCACGGTGCTCAAGGACGGGCGCTCCACCGCATCCAACCTGCCCGTGAAGCGCACGCCCACCCGCGAGCTCATCGCGCTCATGACGGGCGCGGACGTGGACCAGGTGTTCCCGCCGGCGAACCCCGTCCCGGCCGACGCCAAGGTCGTGCTCGAGGTCAAGGACCTCTCGCTCGGCACGGTGTTCCAGGACGTGAGCTTCGAGGTGCGCGCGGGCGAGATCGTGGGCCTCGCGGGCCTGGTCGGCTCGGGCCGTTCCGAGATCCTCGAGACCGTCTACGGCCACCGCAAGGCGACGAGCGGCACGGTCACGGTCAACGGCAGGCTCCTCAAGCCCGGCTCGGTGACCGATGCCGTGGAGGCCAACATGGGCCTGTCGCCGGAGGAGCGCAAGAGCCAGGGCCTGGTCCTCGAGGAGCCGATCTACCGCAACGCGACGCTGTCGACGTTCACGCGCTTCGCCAAGAGCGGCCTGCTCAACGAGCGCGCGGAGCGCGGAGCGACCATGACGCAGCTCAAGGAGCTCGATCTGCGTCCCGCGGACCCGGACAAGATCACCCGCACCCTCTCGGGCGGCAACCAGCAGAAGGTCATGCTCGCCCGTTGGCTCATCCACGGCACGGACGTGCTGCTGCTGGACGAGCCCACCCGTGGCGTCGACGTCGGCGCCCGCATGGAGCTGTACCGCCTCATCCGCGACGTCGCCGCGTCCGGCACGGCCGTGGTCATCGTCTCGAGCGAGATCGAGGAGGTTCTCGGCCTGGCCGACCGCGTCCTCGTCGTCGCGGACGGCCGCGTCCTGGCGGAGAAGAAGGCTAAGGAACTCACCGAGCACGACGTGCTCGACCTCGTGATGAAAGGGAGTGCCGCGTGAGCGAGCAGACCACGGCTGCCAGCAGCCACAACGTTGACTCCGGCGGTCTGGGCCGCCGTCTGTTCTCCGGCGCGGCCGGTCGCAACATCGGCCTGGTCATCGCCCTGCTCATCCTCGTGGGCGTGGGCTGGATCACCGCCGGCGGCAACTTCATGAACCCGGACAACTTCCTGGTCATCCTGCGCCTGGCCTCGGTCATCGGCGTGGTCGCGATCGGCGTGACCTTCGTGATCACGGCCGGCGGCATCGACCTGTCGGTGGGCTCCGTGCTCGGCCTCGCCTCGGTCATCGCGAGCATCGCGTGGCTGCAGGACGCCGCGACCGGCTTCTGGCCCCTCATGGTCGTCGCCGCGATCGCCGTCGGCATCGTCGCGGGCCTTGTCAACGGCGTGATCATCGCCTACGGCAAGGTTGTCGCGTTCATGGCCACCCTCGCGATGCTCGTCGCGGCCCGCGGTCTCGCGGAGCTCATCTCGCAGCGCCAGACCCAGGTCGTGGACAACCAGGGCTTCCTGAACTTCTTCCGCAGCGACCTGCTGGGCGTGTCCTGGGTGGTGTGGATCTTCGTCATCGTCGCCGTCGCGGCATGGTTCGTGCTCAATCGCACCACGTTCGGCCGTCGCACCGTCGCCATCGGCGGCAACGCGACCGCCGCTCGCCTCGCCGGCATCAACGTCAAGCGCCACACCGTGTACCTGTACATGCTGGCGGGCGGCGCCGCGGGCCTCGCCGCGGTGATGCTCCTGTCGCGCACCACGGCAGGCACGTCGACGCACGGCCAGCTCTACGAGCTCGACGCCATCGCGGCGGTCGTCGTGGGCGGCACGCTCCTCATCGGCGGCCGTGGCACCATCGGCGGCACCGTCCTGGGCGTCCTGCTGTTCGCGACCCTGACGAACGTCTTCACGCAGAACAACCTGTCGACGTCCGTGCAGCTCGTGGCGAAGGGCATCATCATCGTCGCGGCCGTGATGCTGCAGCAGCGCTTCGCCAACCGCGAGGCCAAGGCTGCGGCCCCCGACACGGCGCCCGCAGCGTCCTGACCCCGAACACAGAGGGCTCCCCCGCTCAGGCGGGGGAGCCCTCTGTCGTCTGTCGGCGCCGTCTGTCGGCGCTCAAGCCGCGTCGATCGGGGCGGCGAACTGCGCCTCGTAGAGCCGCGCGTACGCGCCCTGCTTGGCGAGCAGCTCGTCATGGCTGCCCTGCTCGACGATCCTGCCGTGCTCCATGACGAGGATGAGGTCCGCATCGCGGATGGTCGACAGGCGGTGCGCGATGACGAACGCCGTGCGGTCCTTGCGCAGCTGCGCCATGGCCCGCTGGACCAGCAGCTCCGTGCGCGTGTCGACGGAGCTCGTCGCCTCATCGAGGATGAGCACCTGGGGCTGCGCCACGAACGCGCGGGCGATCGTGATGAGCTGCCTCTCGCCCGTGGAGATGTTCGTCGCATCGTCGTCCAGGACGGTGTCGTAGCCGTCGGGAAGCGCGTGGACGAAGCGGTCCACGTAGGCCGCCTGGGCCGCCGCGACGATCTCCTCCTCGGTCGCGCCGGGGCGACCGTAGGCGATGTTGTCACGGATCGTCCCGCCGAACAGCCACGTGTCCTGCAGCACCATGCCGGTGCGCGAGCGCAGGTCAGCCCGCGTCATCTCCTTGATGTCCACGCCGTCGAGCGTGATGCGGCCGCCGTCGAGCTCGTAGAACCGCATGATGAGGTTCACGAGCGTGGTCTTGCCCGCGCCCGTCGGACCCACGATCGCGACCGTGCGCCCTGGCTCCACCGTGAGGTTGAGGTTCTCGATGAGCGGCGCGTCCTTCGTGTAGCTGAAGGTCACGTCCTCGAACACCAGGCGGCCCTTGCCCTCGCTGGGGCTCTTGGCGGGCTCGGCATCGGGCGTCTGCTCCTCGGCGTCGAGCAGGCCGAAGACGCGCTCGGCCGACGCGACGCCGGACTGCAGCAGGTTCGCCATGGAGCCGAGCTGGCTCAGCGGCTGCTGGAACTGGCGCGTGTACTGGATGAACGCCTGGATGTCGCCCAGCGGCAGGCTGCCGCCCGCGACCATGATCCCGCCGACCACGGCGATCGCGACGTACACGAGGTTCCCCACGAACATCGTCGCCGGCATGATGACGCCGGAGATGAACTGGGCGCCGAAGGACGCCTGGTACAGCTCCTCGTTCTTGCGCGCGAAGCTCTCCTTGACCTCGCCCTGGCGGCCGAAGACCTTGATGAGCGCGTGGCCCGTGTAGCCCTCCTCGACCTGCGAGTTGAGCTCGCCGGTGTGCTTCCACTGCGCCACGAAGAGCTTCTGCGACCGGCCCGCCACCTGGGCGACGATCAGGATCGTCAGCGGCACGGAGACGATCGCGATGAGCGCGAGGATCCACGAGATGGAGAACATCATCACGAGGATGCCCACGACGGTCAGCACGGAGATGAAAAGCTGGCTGAGCGTCTGCTGAAGGACCATCGAGACGTTGTCGATGTCGTTGGTGACGCGGCTCAGCAGGTCGCCGCGCTGGTGCTTGTCGAAGTAGCTCAGGGGCAGGCGGTTGAGCTTGGCCTCGACGCGCTCGCGAAGGCGGTAGATGGTGCGCTGCGTCACCGCGTTGAGCACGAGGCCCTGGACGAGGCTCAGCAGCATCGAGCCGGCGTAGATCGCCGCGACTGTCAGCAGGATGCGGTGCAGGCGATCGAAGTCGACTCCCGTGCCCATCATGAAGCCCTCGAACACCACGGTGGTCGCGTTGCCGAGCACCTTGGGGCCGATGACGGCGAGCACGACCGATGCGGCGCCCAGGACGATCACGAGGTAGACCCACCACTTCTCGGGCGCGAGCATGCCCGCGAGGCGGCGCACCGTGCCCTTGAAGTCCTGCGGCTTCTCCGCTGGCATCTGGCCCATCATCGGGCCGTGACCGCGCCCCGCCGGGGGCCGCGGCATCGGGCGCTCTTTGGTCTCTTCGGCGCTCATGCCGCCTCCTCGACTCGAAGCTGGGTGCTGACGATCTCCTGATACGTCGGCGACGTCTGGAGCAGCTCGCTGTGCGTGCCGCGGTCGATGATGCGACCGTCCTCGATGACGAGGATCTGGTCGGCGTCGACGATGCTCGAGACGCGCTGGGCGACGACGATCATCGTCGTGTCCGTGATGCGCCTGGCGAGCTCCGCGCGCAGGCGCTGGTCTGTCGCCGTGTCGAGCGCGCTGAACGAGTCGTCGAAGATGAGCACCTCCGGACGTCGCACCAGCGCGCGAGCGATCGACAGGCGCTGACGCTGACCGCCGGAGACGGTCGTGCCGCCCTGGCCGATCTCCGTGTCTAGCCCGTCGGGCATCTCGCGCACGAAGTCCGCCGCCTGGGCGATCTCGAGCGCCTCCCACAGCTCCTCGTCCGTCGCGTCCGGGCTGCCGAAGCGCAGGTTGCTCGCGACAGTGCCGGCGAACAGGTAGGGACGCTGCGGCACCATGCCGACGCGCTTCCACAGCGACTCGAGGTCTGCCGTGCGCACATCCGTGCCGCTCACGCGGATCACGCCCTCCGTCGCGTCGTACAGGCGCGGGACGAGCTGGACGAGCGTCGTCTTGCCGGAGCCCGTGGCGCCGATGATCGCCGTCACCGTGCCGGGCTTGGCCGTGAACGAGATGTCGTGGAGGACCGGGGCCTCCGCACCGGGGTACGAGAAGCCCACATGCTCGAAGACCACCTCGCCGGGACGCGGGAACTCCGCCACGCCATCGGCCGGGTTGGCGACCGAGGTGGACGTCTCGAGCACCTCGCCGATGCGGCCCGCCGACACGGCGGCGCGCGGCACCAGGACGAACAGGAACGTCGCCATGAGCACCGAGAACAGGATCTGGATCAGGTAGGACAGGAACGCCGTGAGCGAGCCGACCTCCATCTGGCCGGCGTCGACGCGGGCCGAGCCGAACCACAGCACCGCGACCGAGCCGAAGTTCACGACGAGCATGACGAGCGGGAACATCGCGGCCATGAGGCGACCGGCCTTGTAGGCGGAGTCGGTGAGCTGGGCGTTCGCGTCGGCGAAGCGCTGCGTCTCCACCTCCTCGCGCACGAAGGCGCGCACGACGCGCACGCCCGTGAGCTGCTCGCGGAGCACGCGGTTCACGAGGTCGATGCGGCCCTGCATCCGCTTGAAGTGCGGGAGCATGCGCCACACGATGAGCGTCACGATGACCGCGAGGAGCGGGATCGCGACGGCCATGATCCACGACAGCGGCCCGTCCTTGTGGATCGCGAGCGCAATGCCCGCGATCGCCGTGAACGGGGCCGACAGGAGCATCGTGCAGGACATGAGCACGAGCATCTGGACCTGCTGGACGTCGTTCGTGGTGCGGGTGATGAGCGACGGGGCGCCGAACTTCTGCACCTCGTTCTCCGAATACGCCGCGACCGTCGAGAAGATGTCGCCGCGCAGGTCACGGCCGACCCGCATGGCGATCTTGGCGCCGAAGTACACGGCGCCGATGGCGCAGACGGCCTGGACGAACGTGACGACGAGCATGAAGCCGCCAAGACGCCAGATCGTCGGGATGTCGCCCTTGGCGACGCCGTCGTCGATGATGTCGGCGTTGATGGTCGGCAGGTACAGCGAGGCGGATGCCTGCACCGCCTGCAGCGCCATCACCGCCAGCAGCAGCGGGGTGTAGGGCCGCACGTAGCGGACCAAGAGCTTCCACAGCACGAGGTGGGGCCTCTTTCCTGAGTGATGGTGGGGGTCCGGGCGAGCCGCGCGGGCCTGCTAGGCCACGACGCCGTGAAGCAAGACGTCTGCGATCTCGCGATTCGTTGTGGGTCTGACAGCGCCCATGGGCGGCAGGGACGCCGCCAAGCACATGAGGCGCAGGAGGCGGATGACATCCTCCGGATCGAGGCGCAGCTCGCTCCGGTGGGGTTCCAGGATGCGCGCCGCCGCCGCGCGGCCGCGCGCCCCCGGGTGGGGGAAGGTCGTGGTGCCCGCCATGGGGTGCTCGCGCAACCCCAGGGCGGTCAGGATACCCGTCACGCCTTCGAATCGGTGGCGCACGATCTCCACGATCCTCTCGATCTTGTCCGCGAGGGGCAGCGACGGATCGATCGCCTCGATGGCCGCGACGGTGGGCGTGGGGTCGAGGAACCGCTCCACGGCCGCGTCGATGAGCGCCTGCTTGTCGGGGAAGACGCGGAAGATCGTGCCCTCCGCCACTCCGGCGGCCTGGGCGATCTGGCGCGTCGTCACATCGGCGCCGAACTCCATGACGAGCGGCACGGTCGCGTCGAGGATCGACGCGCGGCGCTCATCGGGCGAGAGCGGTGCGGCACGGCGAGTCCTCGAGCGGCTCGTCGTCTCCATGTTCACGCATGCCATCGTAAGTGAGTGAGCACTCACTCCGCAAGGGGGAGCGGCCACGTGCGCACCGCCGGCACCGCCCTCGACACCCGCCCACCGCACCCGCACCCGCACCCGCACCGGAATGTGTCACTTCCGACACATGTTCGGGGCCGCTGGCGCTGGAATGTGTGCGCGAGCGCACACATTCGCCGGGGGTGGGCGCGAGCGGCCGGGGTGGGCGCTGGTGGCCCTGGCTGGGCGGGTCTGGGCGCGATCGGGGCTGCTTGAGGTGGGCGCTGGGCGACGCTCCCCTACCCTGTCCTCATGGCGACCCCTGGGCTCGAGCCGCTCGAGATTCCGCTCGCGATCAACCTCGCGGCGGTGTCGGTGGGCGCTCTGTCCGGCGCTATTCGCGCCGGCGACGATGAGCGCACAGACCTGGTCGGCCTGGTCACCCTCGCGGCCGTCATGGGCTTCGGCGGCGGCCTCATCCGCGACGTGCTCGTGGGCAACCTGCCGCCGGCCGTGCTGCGCGACCCTGCGTACCTCATCGCGGTGGGCGTCGCGGCCGCCGTGGGCGCGCTGTTCCTGTACTACCTCAAGCGTCTGGGCAAGGTGCTGTGGGTGCTCGATGCGCTCACCATCGGCCTGTTCGCGTCGGTGGGCGCGAACGCGGCTCTGCTCGCGGGGCTGAGCGTGCTGCCCGCCGTCCTCATCGGGACGGTCGCGTCGGTGGGCGGCCTCATCATCGCGGACATGCTCCAGGGCCGACCGTCGGAGATCCTCTATGTGGGCCCGCCCAACGCGGCCGCGGGCATGGCGGGCGCGCTCACCTATGCGCTCATCTACGAGGCAGGGCTGCATGAGGTCGCGGTGTTCGCGGCTGTCGTCGTCACGTTCCTGGTACGGCTCACCGGGCCGCTGCTCCACGTCCAGGTGCCGCAGCCGCGCCGCCGCGCGTACGAGCTCGAGCAGCGCCTGCGCGCCAAGGCCCAGGCCAAGCGCAGGAAGAAGGACGGCGTCGGCGAGGGCGGCTCCGGCGGGGACGACGTCGGCGGGGGTGGCTCCGGCGGGGACGGCGTCGGCAGAGACGGCGTCGGCACGTCCGCCCCGAAGCCCTAGGCCTCCTTGTCCGGCCTCAGCCCGCGCCACACCGGATGTCGGAAGCGCCCCTCGCTCGTGCGCTCCCTGTAGGTCACCTCTCCCACGAGCTCAGGCCTCACCCAGTGGGCATCTCGTCGGTCCGATGCCGGGACATCGGCCGCCGGTCCGCGCGCTGCGAGGCGGCGCATCGTCGCGCGCAGGCGTGTGCGGTCGTCGGCGCTGAAGCCGCCGCTGACCCGACCCGCGTACTCGAGGCCGCGCGGGCCGGGGGTGGCGAGCAGCAGCGACGCGACGCCGCCGTCCGGCACCATGCTCTCGAGCAGCTCGCGGCGCGAGTCGTACGGGAGCGAGCGGCAGTCCTCGCCGTTGATGCCGAGCACGTCGAAGAACACCACCGTCACCGGAGCCTCCTCCTGCACGGCCGCGATCTCCCGGGGCAGCGTGAGGCCGAAGCGCGGCTGAAGGCGGGCGAAGCTGGGCACCCCGCGCGCGTCGAGCGCGACGATCTCGCCGTCGAGGATCGCGGAGTCGACGCGCGCGGGGTGTCGGGCGCGACGCCCGGCCCGACGCCGTGGTCGCCTTCGCGCCGACCGCCCTCCCCGACGCCTTGGTCTCCTTCGCCGTTCGTGACGATCCGCTTCGCCGGTCGCGACCTCCTGCGTCAGCCGGCCGAGTGCCGGGATCTCGTGCTGCGAACAGTCGCGATGCGACAGACGCGCGCGTGAACGCGCTGCTGGACCGCACACGGTTCGCGCGGCCCCGGCGCTCCCTCTCGTGAAGCGCGGCTGGATCGCACACGGCGCGCGCGGCGCGAACCTGAGCGGACCCTCCCGCAAAGTGCGGCTGGATCGCACACATTTCGCCCGATGCGGCCCCCAACGTGTGCTGGAAGTGACACATTTCGCGAGGTGGGGGTGGGGGTGGGGGCGACGCGCGGCACGGCACGGCGCCGTGCGGCGCCGCACGGCGCTCAGCGGGCTAGAGGCGCTCGAAGGTTGCGCCGGCGACGCGGCCCACGGTGTGCACGCAGGCCCACTCGTCGCCGCCGATGCCTTGCGCCCACTCGGGGCGGCCGGTGGCGAAGCCCTTCTCGGCGAGGCCCACGCCCAGCACCAAGACAGAGGGGCCGGCTCCCGACACGACGGCAGCCAGCCCCTGATCGCGCACATGGCGAAGCATCGCCATGGCGGAGGGCATGGAGTCGGCACGGTACGTCTGGTGGAGCTTGTCCTCCGTGGCGGGCATGAGCAGGTCGGGGCGTCCCGCGAGGGCGTGGACCAGCAGCGAGGCGCGGCCGATGTTGAAAGCGGCGTGCGGGTGCGGCACGTGCGGCGGGAGGGCGGCGCGCGCCTCCTTGGTGGGCAGCACGGAGCCGGGCACGAGCACGGCGCTCTCGATCTCAGACGACAGCTCCAGCGGCACCGCGTGCGCGCCGTCGGCATCCTGCCACGCGACCGTCGCGCCGCCGTAGATCGCAGGCGCCGCGTTGTCGGGGTGGCCCTCGAACGTCGTGGCGATGCGCAGCATCGCCGCCTCGTCGAAGGCGTTCGGGTCGGCGACCATGCCGCGCACGGCGGCAAGGCCGGCAACCACGGCAGCGGCGGACGAGCCCAGTCCACGGCCGTGCGGGATGCGGTTGACGGCGCGGATGTGCAGGCCGGTCTGCGACGCGCCCACCTCGTCGAGCGCCACGCGGATGGCCTGGACGATCAGGTGGCTCTCGTCGCGCGCGAGCGTCTCGGCGCCCTCGCCCTCGATGTCGATGACGACCTCGTCGGCCGCGACGGCACGGACCTCGACCTCGTCGCGCACGCCCATGGCGAGCCCGAGCGCGTCGAAGCCCGGTCCCAGGTTCCCGGCGGTCGCGGGAACGGTGACGCGGACGTGATCGGCGACCAGACGCATGGCTACAGCCCCAGCGCCGCCGCTGCGGCCTCGATGTCGACGGGGATGACCTGCGGCTCGAGCTCGCGCCCGCCCAGCGCGGTCGCGGTGTCCTTGAGCCCGTTGCCGGTCACGGTCACGGTGATGGTCGCGCCGCGCGGCACCTCGCCCTTCTCCGCCGCGGCGAGCAGGCCCGCGATGGGAGCGGCCGATGCCGGCTCCACGAAGACTCCCGCCTCGTCCGCGAGGCGCGCCTGGGCTGCGAGGATCTGGGCGTCGGATACCGCGCGGATCCAGCCGCCGGACTCGTCACGCGCCGCGATGGCCAGGTCCCACGATGCCGGATTGCCGATGCGGATCGCGGTGGCCACCGTCTCGGGGTCCTTGACGGGCTCGCCCTTGACGAACGGCGCCGCCCCCTCGGCCTGCACGCCCCAGATGCGCGGGGTGCGGGAGGCGACCCCGGCATCGGCGTACTCCTTGAAGCCCATCCAGTACGCGGAGATGTTGCCCGCGTTGCCCACGGGGAGCATGTGGATGTCGGGGGCGTCGCCCAGCGCGTCCACGATCTCGAAGGCCGCGGTCTTCTGACCCTGCAGGCGGTACGGGTTGATGGAGTTGACCAGCGCGATCGGGTACTCCTCGGACAGCGACCGCACGATGTCGAGGCACTCGTCGAAGTTGCCGTCCACCTGCAGCAGGTCGGCGCCGTGGACGATCGCCTGCGCCATCTTGCCGGCCGCGATCTTGCCCTGCGGGATCATCACGACGCAGCGCAGCCCGGCGTGCGCCGCGTACGCCGCGGCAGACGCGGAGGTGTTGCCCGTGGACGCGCACACGACCGTGTGGTCGCCGTCCTTGACGACCTGCGTGATCGCGGAGGTCATGCCGCGGTCCTTGAACGAGCCCGTGGGGTTCATGCCCTCGAACTTCACGTAGACGTCGGCGCCGACCTCGCGGGAGATCGTGGGCACCGGGATGAGCGGCGTGCCGCCCTCGCCCAGGGTGATGATCCGGTCGCCCTCGTCGAACGGCAGCCGGTCCAGATACTCACGGATGATTCCGCGCCACTGGTGCGCCATCACTCTCCCTCGATCCTCAGGACGGACAGGACTTCGTTGACGGCATCGGAGGTGCGCAGGTCCGCGACGGTGCGTGCGAGGTCGCCCTCGGGGGCCCGATGCGTCGAGATGACAAGGTTCGCGGTGCCGCGTCCGGCCATCTGGCGTACGGCCTCGATGCTCACCTGGTGCGTGGCGAAGACCTCCGCGACGCGCGCGAGCACACCCGGGCGGTCCTGGACGGACAGCCGGACGGAGTAGCGCGTGAGGACGGCGTCCATGGGCAGCATCGCATTGGCGGCGTAGCTCGACTCGCGCGGGCCCTTGCCGCCGTGGGCGCGGTGGCGCGCCACGGAGACGATGTCGCCCAGCACGGCCGATGCCGTCGGCAGCCCGCCCGCGCCCTGGCCGTAGAACATGAGGCCGCCGGCGGCGTCGGCCTCCACGAAGACCGCGTTGAACGCGCCGTGGACGCCTGCGAGCGGGTGGCTCAGCGGGATGAGCGCGGGGTGGACGCGGACGGTGACGCCCGCTTCGGTGCGCTCCGCGATGGCGAGCAGCTTGATGACCTGATGGTTGTCGCGCGCGGCGATGACGTCGTCGGCGGTGACCTGCGAGATGCCCTCGCGGTAGACGTCGTCGAGGCTGACGCGCTGGTGGAACGCGAGGCTCGCGAGGATCGCGGCCTTGGCCGCGGCGTCGAAGCCCTCCACGTCGGCGGTCGGGTCCGCCTCCGCGAAGCCGAGCTCCTGGGCCTGCTTGAGCGCCACGTCGTACGCGAGGCCGCGCTCGGTCATCTCGTCGAGGATGTAGTTCGTCGTGCCGTTGACGATGCCGAGGACGCGGCGGATGTGGTCGCCCGCGAGAGACTCGCGCACGGGACGGATGAGCGGGATGGCGCCGGCCACGGCGGCCTCGAAGTAGAGGTCGGCGCCTGCCGTGTCCGCGGCCTCGAACAGCTCGGGGCCGTGGGCTGCGAGCAGCGCCTTGTTGGCCGTCACGACCGCCTTGCCCCGGGAGAGCGCGTCGAGCAGGAGCGTGCGCGCCGGCTCGATCCCGCCCATGAGCTCCACCACGACGTCGGAGCGCGCGACGAGACCAGGCGCGTCCTCGGTCAGGAGGGCGCTGTCGATGCCCTCGCGCGGCTTCGAGGAGTCGCGGACGAAGACGCCCTCAAGCACCAGCGGGGCTCCCACGCGCGAGGCGAGCTCATCGGCCTGCTGCTGCAGGAGGCGCGCCACGTTGGCGCCCACGGTTCCAGGACCCAGGAGGGCGATCTTGACGGGGTCCGACGACGGGGCTGGCACGGCCATAACTCTAGCCTGAGCACGGGCTCCGGCAGGCTGGTCCGCGAGATGTGGAGCACGGGCGGCTCCAGGCACGTTGGAAGCCCAGGGCCCGCCGCCGATGCGGGCATCGGCTGAGGGAGGGGCATGGCTGAGGGCGACGGTGCCGCGACGACCGGCGAGGGCGTGAGCGGCGCGGGCGAGCGCGACGTCCTCGACCCGCCGACCGGCGAGGGCGTGAGCGGCGCGGGCGAGCGCGACGTCCTCGACCCGTCCCGCTGGCGCCCGCGACGCCTCGCCCGCTTCGCCGTCGGCTTTGTGTGGACCGAGCTCACCTGCCTGCCGTTCGCGATCGCGATCTTCGCGGCGCTCGCCGTCACCTCCGTGGTGGACCTGCCCATCGCCCGCTACGACGCGCTCCTGATCTTCGGCATCGTGCTCACGCTGGGGCTGTGGCTGGCGGGCTGGGAGACTGGGCGCGAGGTGGGGGTCATCGCGGCGTTCCACGTTGTGGGGCTCGCGCTCGAGATCTTCAAGGTCAACGTCGGCTCGTGGGTCTACCCCGAGGAGGCGTTCACCAAGCTCGCGGGCGTGCCGCTGTACTCCGGCTTCATGTACGCCGCGGTGGGCTCGTACATCGTGCAGGCGTGGCGGCGCTTCGACCTGCGCGTGACCGCCTTCCGTCTGGTCCCGATGACGGTGCTGGCCGTCGCGGCGTACGCGAACTTCTTCACGCACCACTGGCTCCCGGACGTGCGCTGGCTCATCGCGCTCGGCTTCCTGATCGAGCTGCGCACCTCGCTGATCCACTTCACCGTGCGGGGCCACCGCTATCGGATGCCGTTGTGGCTCGCGTTCGTCGGCATCGGCGGCGCGCTGTGGGTCGCCGAGAACGCGGCGACGTTCCTCGGCGCGTGGAAGTACCCCGACCAGCTCCACGTGTGGACCGCCGTGCACGTGGGCAAGCTCGGCTCATGGGCGCTCCTCGTGAGCCTCAGCTTCGTCATCGTCGCCGCGCTCAAGGCCAAGGAGGGCACGCTCTACGGTCACCCGGGCGACAAGCCCAGCGTCACGATCCTGCGCCGCTGGCGCTGGCGTGGGCGCGGGGTCGGCTGAGCGACCCCCGCACGGGAGGCCGCCGGCGCGGCGCGGGTGCCATCCCCCGCACGGCAATGGCGTGGGCGCGGGGCGGACTGAGCGACCCCCGCACGGCAGGACGCAGGCGCGGCGCGGGTTAGGGTCTACACCGTGACGGATCGACCTGCGCGCGTTCTCATGGTCTGCTCGGGCAACATCTGCCGCTCCCCCGCGATGCACTACTACGCGGCGCGCGAGTGGGGCGAGACGGCCGACGTGAGTTCGGCGGGAACGTGGGCCGAGGTCGGCCTCGATGCCACCCGTGAGATGCGCGCAACCGCCCGGCGCTACGGCCTGGAGTTTCCCCGGCATCGGCCAACGCAGCTCGAGCAGTCTCATGTGCAGCGCGCCGACCTGGTCCTCGTGGCCACGCAGCAGCACGCGACCTGGATCGAGCGGCGCATGCAAGGGCTGCCACCGCACGTGTTCGGCATCCGCCAGGCGGCGGACCTCGCACGCCGGGCCGCTCCTCCTGAGGGCGACACTCCCGCCGAGCGGCTCATCAACGCCGCGGCTGCACTCGCCGAAGAGCACCGCCGTGAGCCCGCGCCGCTGCGCAGCCTCGACGACCCGTGGGGCCTTGACGCGCGCACGCATGACCGCGTCATGGACGAGATCGTCCAGGACATCGACACGCTCACCCGGTGGGCGCGGCTCACGGGCTGAGCGGCCTCACGCCACGCGCACTGGCGCACGCAGGCACCCCTGCCCGCACGCGCGTGAGGTCGGGCTTCGCCGCGCACGCACTCGCGCACTCGTCCACCCTGCCCGCGTCGCCCTGATGTACCGGAATGGCTGCGATTTCGGCCCTCGCCGCATCCTGATGTACCGAATCTGCGATCTCGCAATCCAGGGCCCGCACGCGCGACAGCCCCGGCTCAGCGTCGCACCCGCTCGCCGCGTGCCAGCCTCGTCTCGCGCGCGACGTCGCACCGGCTCAGCGTCGCACCGGCCTCGAGGCGGCTCGGCGCGTGCGCAACGCACTTTCAGTACAGCAGGATCGACATGAGGTCGATTTCACGACCTATCCGGTACATCAGGAGCCGCTCACGCTCCACGCGCGAGTCGCGCGATCGGCGCGTCGCGCG
>QGUM02000145.1:0-4035 GCA_003242455.2 Actinomycetes bacterium | reverse complement strand
TCGAACATGTGTTCGATGCGCGCGCAAGCGGGCGCGCCGAGGGCGCAGAGCCGGGACCCCTTCCGGTTGCAGGCGACCCGAGTGCGTGAGACGTTGGCCTCAGACGGCATCGCGGCCGCCGTGACAGTCGTCGTCCCGGGCGGCGCCGCGGGCGCCCGACACAGAGGGAGACGCGATGGACAGCAGCGCGAAACGCAAGAGCCAGGCCGCGAACGCGACGAACACCCCCGAGAGCGGCACACCCAAGACCACGGCCAAGAGCGTTGCGACCACGACGTCGGGCAGCGCATCGGGATCCGCGGTGACGTCGGGCAGCGCATCGGGATCCGCAGCGACGCCCGGCCAGACTGCGACCCCCGAGCGAGCGGCGTCCTCCGGCCGAGCGGCGTCGTCCGGCCGAGCGGCGTCGCCCGGCCGGGCATCGTCCTCCGGGGCGACCCCCGCGTCGTCCGCCTCCCACGAGCTTCCCGATGCCAGGGTCAAGGTCCTCGTCGAACCGGCGGCGGGCGAGTTCGGCGGCCTGTTCGCGCTGCTCACGGGACTGCTGCTCCTGAGCGTGAGCACGGGGATCGCGATGTTCATGTCGCAGATGATCAAGGAGCAGATGTCGCACCTGCCGCAGAGCAGCCAGCGCCTCCCGGCCGATGCGCAGATGGCGCCCGACTACGGCGAGACGACCGCCTTCATCGCCTTCCTGGTGCTGGCGTCGCTCGCGACGATCCTGCTGCTCGTCGGCGCGTACCTCGGTGCGCTCGAGACGCGAGGCCGCCTGAGACGGCGCGTCGAGCCGGGATCGATCGTGGTGACGATGGAGAAGGCGAAGGTGGGCCTGTCCAGCGCGGGCACGCCCATCGATGTGGAGAAGGTCATCGATGCGTCGGCGGGGCTGCTCGACAAGATCGGGTTCCTGCGCGGCGCCACGGCGGTGATCGGCGCGGCCGTGATCGTGTTCGTGTGCGCGATCCTCGTGCTGATCCTCGCCTAGCAGCGGCGAGCGCAGCGCGGCGCGGTGGCAACCCCGCGCGCTGACGCTCGTCGCGGCTCGGTTACCCGCGCGCACGCTGAGCGGCGCCCTCGCGTCGCGTCGCGAACGCTACGTCCGGATGTGGACGAAGGCGTCGTAAGCCGCAGCCTCCTCGGCATCGGGCACGTGGTACAGGTGCGCGGAGCCGCCGAGGACGTCGCGCGCAAGCCCTTCCGCACCCAGCCCGCCGCGAGCCAGCACGCGCTCGATGCACACCTCGACGGGCGCGTCGACGAAGTGCAGCTCGGTGCGTGCGCCGGTGCCGTCGGCGAGACCGCGCAGGCGATCGCGCTCCTCGCGCTCCCAGGAGCCGAACTCCGCGATGACGGAGCTCCCCTCCGCGAGGAGGCCGGGGATGCGTGCCTCCACCTGGGGCTGCAGGGCGAAGCGGGCCTCGTAGTCGACGAGGCTCAGCCCTCGGGCGACCACCTCGTCGTCCATCGCGACGTGGACGGCGCCGGTCTGGGCGGCGAGCCGCGCGGCGTGGGTCGACTTGCCCGACCCGGGCAGACCCGTCAGGACGTAGAGAGTGGGCACGTCCTGCTCGCTCGCCATGCTCGCTCCTCTCGCAGCTCTCAGTCTCGCACCACGCGCTCGGCCGCCCACGCGACACACGCATCGGCCAGGCTCTCCCAGCCGGGCGCGAAGCACACGGCATGGTCGGCATCGGGCAGCTCGCGGTACTCGGCGGTCGGAAAGCGGTTGGCGATGCGGCGGGCGAGGGCGGCCGGGATGATCCGGTCGTCCGCTCCGCCGTACACCAGCAGAGGCCGCGTCAGCGCGGCGGGATCCACGACTCCCTCCTCGCCGAGGGAGCCGAGCGGCACGGAGCGCGCCGTCGGCACGCAGTGAGCGGCCCACAGCGCATCCGACTGCTCGCGCGTCATCCGGTTGGCGAAGTACGTGTGGAAGCGCTGCGGCGAGAGGTGCGCAGGGCGCGAGCGCGCCAGGACGTTCAGGTGGGTCAGGTTGGCACGCAGGAATCTGGGGTCGAGCGAGACGACGCCCGAGGGAGGAGCGGGCGATATCACGATGCCGGCGGCGCCGATGCCGCGGGCGAGCAGCGCTTGCACCACGAGTCCGCCCATGGAGTGACCGATGAGCACGGCGTCCTCGAGACCGACGAAGCGCAGCTGCTCCTCGTAGTGCTCGACAAGCTTGCCGAACGTGAGGGACGGAAGGTCCTCGGGCGGGTGGCCGCGCAGCTCTGCGGGGCTCAGGTCGTATCCCGGCCACTCGATGGCGCGGGCGTCGTGGCCGAGCGCGGTCAGCCGCTCCACCCACGGGTCCCACGCCGAGGCCGTCACGTACATGCCGTGGATGAGGACGAAGCTCATCGGCGCGGGCGCCGCAGGCTCTTCCGGCACGCGCCCGCCCCGCGCAGACTGACCCCCAGGCACGCCATCGACGTCGCGCACGGGGTGACTCATAGGGGCAGGCTAATCCGACGCAAACGTTTGCGCCCGTTGACCAGGGGAGATGTGGAGGCGCACCGCGCACACCGCGCACGCCTCGTCCGCGTGTCTACGGCTCGAGGTGCAGCTGCTCGACGTCGATCGAGTGCAGACGCTCTTCCAGCGCGGCCGACGAGAATGTGCCGAGCGCCTGCAGCTGCAGCAGCGCCTCGCGCTCCGCCTTGAGGTGCAGGACCCGCGCCGCGGCGATGGTCGCGACACCTCGCATGCCTGACCACACAACCACGGCCCCTCACGCCAGCCGAGGTTCTGGCGAAGCATGTAGTCGATGTCGTTCTCGTAGCGGCGGATGCGACGACGGATGGCCTCGCGGTCGGGCTCAAGGGCGTGCCGCATGGCCCCGAACATGCCGCGCGGGCCGCCGGCGATGATGACGGCATCGCCGGATTCGATGCGGTTGCGCACCTCGGTGATGCGAGGGGCGACGCGGCGCGCTCGCGCGGCGGCGCGGCGCATGCCCGCGAGCAGCGGCACCGTGTACCCGGCGCGCAGCACGAGGCACGCGACCAGGGCGAGCGCGGCGTATCCCACGGCGCCGCCGATGCTGTGGCTCGCGTTCTCCTGCACGTCGTGGATGACGGCGGTGAGCTCGAGGCCCATGATGAGATAGACGGCGCCCTCGAGCACGAGCTCTACAGTGCGCCAGTTCTGGTGGTCGGAGATGCGGTGCTGCGGCGAGAGGTGGCGGACGTCGGAGGCGCCGGTGATGAGGCCGGCGACCACGGCGGCGCCCACGGCGGTGCGGAGGAGCACGAGGGCGGTGGCGTCGTTGAGGAGGCTCTCGCCCTCCAGGAGGGCGACGACGCGCGGCGAGATGCCGAGCTTCTTGACGATGCCGATGGCGACGGGGTCTGTGGGGCTCAGGATGGCGCCGAGCGCGAAGGCCCACGGGAGCGCGAGGTCCGGGATGAGCCAGTGGAGGAAGAAGCCCATGCCGAGCGTCGTCATGGCGACGAGCGCGACGGACAGGCCGGAGATCTGACGGAACTCGCGCCGGAACTCCGTGGTGGGCATCGACACGGCCGCGCCGTAGAGGAGCGGCGGCAGGATGCCGGCGAGGATCCACTCGGGGTCGACCTCGACATCGGGCACAAAGCTGGGAAGCGAGGCGAGCCAGCCGAGCGCGACGAGGATCAGGGGCGTCGCGAGGCCGACGCGCGGGCCGAGCTGAGTGGAGGCCGCGATGGCGAGCAGGGCCAGCGTGGCGATGACGAGCGCCTCCACGGGGGTGCCCCCCTCGTCATGGTCGTCTGGTCGATGGCCTGCGACCCTGACGGTGTCCGCCGAGGCGCCGCGAGACTATCGTACGAGCGACGCGCTCGGCGGAGAGGCGATCAGCGGTCCCGACGAGCGGACTGTGCGTACTGCGGGCGGTCGCCGTGGCGCTTGCCGCCAGGCTTGCGCTTGGCACGCGCGGGTCGGTCGCCGAAGCCAGCGCGGTCGCCCCGCTCACCTCGCTCGCTGCGAACACTTCGCTCGCTGCGGTCGCCCCGCTCACCTCGCTCGCTGCGAACACCTCGCTCGCTGCGGGCGCCG
>QGUM02000144.1:0-4039 GCA_003242455.2 Actinomycetes bacterium | reverse complement strand
TGTGGTGGTCGCGCTGGCGCAGCCCGTCGAGTGAGCCGTGCCCGCTGCTGTCGTGTCCGGGCGGGGTGAGACGATTCCGGCATCGGCGCTTGAGTGCAGGAGGTGAGCGGTGCGGGACGAGGCGACGGTGCTTCACGCCGACCTCGACGCCTTCTACGCCTCCGTGGAGCAGCGTGACAACCCCGAGCTCCACGGGCGTCCCGTCATCGTGGGCGAGGGCGTGGTCGCGGCCGCGAGCTACGAGGCCAAGCGGCGCGGGGTGCGCACCGCGATGGCGACGGGTCGAGCGCTCCGGCTGTGTCCCGATGCCGTGGTCGTGCGGCCGCGGATGGAGGCGTACTCGGCGGCGAGCCGGCAGGTGTTCGCGATCTTCCACGACACGACTCCCTACGTGGAGGGCATCTCCATCGACGAGGCGTTCCTGGAGGTGGGCGGCCTGCGGCGCATCGCCGGGACCCCGCAGGAGATCGCTGTGCGGCTGCGGGCGCGCGTGCGCGAGGAGGTGGGACTGCCCATCTCCGTGGGGGTGGCGCGCACCAAGTTCCTCGCCAAGATCGCCAGCGGGGTGAGCAAGCCCGATGGCCTGCTCGTGGTGGAGCCCGAGCGCGAGGAGGAGTTCCTCCACCCGCTGCCCGTGGAGCGGCTCTGGGGAGTGGGGCCCAAGACCGCGGAGAAGCTGCATGCGCGCGGAATCCGGACCATCGGGCAGCTCGCGGAGCTCGAGGCGGAGACCGCCGAGCGCTGGCTCGGCAAGGCAGCGGGGGCCCACCTGCACGCGCTCGCACGGCTGCGCGACCCGCGCCCGGTAGAGGCCACGCATCGGCGCGAGTCCATCGGGTCGCAACGGGCGCTCGGGAGCCGGCCGCGGTCGTTCGCGGAGCTCGAGCTCATCGTGACGCAGATCGTCGACGAGCTGGCCAAGAGCCTGCGCGACCGCGGCTCGACGTGCGCCACGGTGGTGCTGCGGGTCCGGTACGGGGACTTCGCCAGGGCGACGCGGTCGCACACGCTCGCGGTCCCGAGCGACCGGACCGATGTGCTGCTCAAGACCGCGCTGGGGCTGCTGCAGAACGTGGAGCGCGAGATCGCGGAGCGCGGCGTGACGCTCGTGGGCGTGTCGTTCGCGCACCTCGACAGGGCGAGCGCCGATCAGCTGGAGCTGCCCATCGACTGGAACGACGGCGCGCGCGTGGACAAGGCGCTGGACTCGGTGCGCGATCGCTTTGGAGCGGGGGCCGTGACGCGGGCGGCGCTGCTGGGCCGCGCGTCAGGGGTGCGTGCGCCGCGACTGCCGGAGCACGAGTAGCAGGGCAGTGGGCCCCGTGGGGCTCGAACCCACGACCTACGGATTAAAAGTCCGCTGCTCTACCAACTGAGCTAGAGGCCCGCCGCCCATCGTAGTTGTGCACGCCGCGCCCAGCCCTTAGGGCTCGTCGGCGGGCTCCTCGCCCAGGTCGTCGGCGACGGCCTCATGGACGACCACGCCCCGCATCACCACGCCCGCGGACACGTCCAGCCGCCCCGTCGCCTCTCCGGCCATGTCGATGCGCGGCAGCTCCAGCCCGCCGCGATCCGCCACCGGCGCGCGCAGCAGCGTCCACGTCGCCCACCCGCGCGTGAGCAGGTGGTGATCGCTGTCCGGCTCCTCGTTGGGCACCACGCTCGAGTACTCGAGCTGCACGAACCCGTGCCCCTCCTCCCGCACCCGCGCCTGCACCGCGCCAAAGCTTGCCAGTCGCGCCGGCCGCAGCCCGCGCAGCCGCTCCGGCGCCACATCGGGGACGTTCACGTTGATGATGCGGTCACCCATGTCCGTCGCCGCCAGCCACGCGAGCGCATGGTCGACGACCAGCCGCGCGCTGTCCCAGTGCTGCGGTTCGGCCGAGGCGATCGACACCGCCATCCCCTTGCAGCCGTGCGCGGCGGCGGACAGCGCCGCGCCCACGGTCCCCGAGTGCAGGATCGCCTTGCCCGTGTTGGCGCCCAGGTTCACCCCGGACAGCACGATGTCCGGCACCATCCCGAACGCCCCGGACGATGCCACGAACCCGATCAGGCCCGGCGCCGCCTTCACGCCCACGGCGCGCACGGACGGGTCGAGCCCGGGCGGCCGCTCGTCCACGAACACGAGCTGCCCGTCCGCCTCCACCGACGTGATCGCCGCCGATGCGCCCGAGTACTGGCGGAACGGCGCCACCACGGTGACCTCGTGCCCGGCCGCGAGGGCGGCATCGGCGAGGACGGTGAGCCCGGGCGAGGCGATGCCGTCGTCGTTGGTGACGAGGACCCGCATCACGCCACCTCGCCGCGCGGCTCCTCCACGCGTTCCACGGTGACCTGCGCGGCAAGTCGCTCGATCTGCTCCCTTCGGCCCGAGCCCAGCCCGCGCCGTGCCACGTTGAGCGCTCCGGCGGCCGTGCCCAGGCGCACGGCATCGACGATGCCGAGGCCCCGGGCGAGCCCCACGGCGATGCCCGCCGTCATGGAGTCGCCCGCACCCGCAGGCTGCACCGCCCGCACCGACGGGCCGGTCACGAGCCACGCCCCCTCGGCGGTGACCAGCAGTGCGGGATCCGCCGCGCGCGACATGACGAGACCCTCCACGCCGTCGGTCACGATCCGCCGCGCGCCCACGAGCAGGTCCCCCAACGACTCCGATGCCGCGAGCCCGCCCGCGAGCACCTCCTCGTGGCTCATCTTCAGCACCGAGGGCCGCTCGGGGATGACGGCCTCGGCCGCCTCGCCCGAGAGGTCCGCCACGACGGTCCGCCCGGCCGCGCGCACATCGGCGACCAGGCGGGCGAAGAAGCTCGCGGGCACCAGCTCGGGCGGATTGACGCCGGTGACGATGAGGACATCGGACTCGAGCGCGTCCACCAGGGCCATGCCGTAGAAGTCGTCGAGCTCGTGCCGGCCCAGCGGCGCGGGGACCATGGTGGCGAGCTCCTGCCGCTCCTCGCCGCGCAGGTCCACCACCTGCGCCCCGGTCGCCACGCCCGTGCCGATGTCCTTCACGGAGATGTTCGCGCTGCGCAGCATCTGGGCGAGCACCCCGCCGAGCTCTCCGCCCAGCGGCGAGCACATCGACACCTCCGCGCCTAGCGCCACGACCATCCCCGCAACCCACGCTCCCTGCCCGCCGGGGTGGAGATGGACCTCCGCGTTGCCGGGAGTGTCGGCGCCCGTGGGATCCGTCACGAGCTCCACATTGACGGTGGGCGCGGGCGCGAGCACCGTCACCCTCGGGACGCCGGAGCGGGCGCCCTCCTGCACGTCGGGGGAGATGCTGCGCACGGTGGCCATATGGCCACGGTAAGCGCGGACGGGCGAACCCGCCTGGGGAGCGGTCGCGGTCGGGACGTGCCCGGCGTGCCCGGGGCGCGCGACTCAGGTGCCGCTCGCCGCCTCGCAGGGCACCGCTCAGCGCGACGCGACCCCCAGTGCCGCGAGTCCGCGCCAGCCCATCGCCTCCGCGACGGGCCGCACGGTCAGCGCGATGTTGAGGCACTTCGCCAGCCCGATGCCGCGCACCCTGGCCTCGAAGTCCTCGCCTGTGCGCCCGGTCGCCTCGGCATAGGCGGCGAGCGCGGCCTCGACTCCCTCGCGCGAGGTCAGCGAGTACACGAATCCCAGGTCTACGGCGGGGTCGCACGCGGCCATCGAGCCCCAGTCGAGGATCCCGCCGAAGGCCCCGTCGACCGACAGCACGTTGGAGCCGTGCAGGTCCGCGTGGGACCACACGAACTCCTCGCGCCCTGGCTCGGGCGCGGCGAGCGCGCGCTCCCAGATCTCCTCCGCGGCACGCGCGTCGAGCCGCCACCCGTCCGGCCCGCCCGATGCCGCGAGCCTGCCGATCCGCTCCCTCACCTTCGCGTCGCGTGCGGCCATGGGGATCGACTGCTCGACGTTGTGCGGCGCTTCCGGCGGCGCGACCTGGTGGACCTGCGCCAAGGCGGCGCCGATCGCCCCGGCATCGGCCGCACGGATGGGCACCACGTCGGCCGTCCCGCCCACGAGCCACGTGACGATAGCCCACGGC
>QGUM02000027.1:0-17792 GCA_003242455.2 Actinomycetes bacterium | reverse complement strand
CACGAAGAACTCGGCCGGCAGCTCCAGCGGGATGAGGATGTCGAGCGGTGTGCCGACGACCTGCGGAGCCGGCGTGGGCAGCTGCAGGCAGTCGACCGTGTAGAAGCTCGCGAGCGAGCCGCCGGCCACCGCCGGGAAGTCGGGCACCGTCGCCACCATGTAGTCGAGCGCCTCGTCGAACGAGCATGGGTCGTAGTCCACCACGCCGATCGTGAGCACGAAGTCGCCGACACCGCTCACGACGACCTCGCCGCCGAGCCAGGGCCCGATGTTGTCGGGGTCCCCGGGGTGCACGCCGATCGCGGCGCTGTCGGCCTCGAGATGCCAGCCGATGATGGGGTCGATGGCATCCGCGGGCGCCTGGTACGACACGAGCTGATTGTCCGCGACGGTCACCACGGTCGTCTCGAAGTCGGAGCCGAGCTCGCCCCGGAGATCGTAGATGAGATTGCTGACGTCAGCCCCGTTGGCCGGCTCGATTCGCAACGTCCAGCGGGCGAACGAGCCCTCCATCTCCAAGGTGATGTACGCGTCGAACTCCGCGGTCGCGCCCTCTTCGAGGTCGATGACGACCCGCTGGTAGCCCTGGGAGACGATGCTGTCGCTTCCGTAGTCTGGCGCGCCGATCGGGTCGAAGTCGATCTGCGCCGTCTCGCCGAGGTAGAACCACTCGCCCGTGGGGTCCCCTCCAAAGGGGTCGAAGAAGAGCTCGTCGAAGCCGTCCCGCGCCCAGCCGAACAGACCGAGGCCCGTTCCCGCGAAGTCCGGGTAGTACGCGCTGACGTCGTCGATGCTCACGCCGTTGTCCGTGACGTCGTGCCAGCGCCAGTTGCCCGTCTGGGCGTCGCCGGAGGCGCTTGCCCCCGCGAGGGCGACCGGCGCCGCGGCGAGTCCCGCCGCGCAGACAAGCGCGATGCTCGCGCCCGCGATCCTGGTCTTGCTGAGAGGAGCGCGGTCCTTGCGCATGACATTCCTTTCGGCTCTGCGGTCAGCCGCCTGTCGACGGACTGCCGGCAAGCCCACTGAAATGCATTCAGCCTGTCACGCACGTCTACGAGGGATCATTCGGCGTCGACACCGCAGATGAGGATCCCGTCCGCCGCCACCTTCGCACGGATGTGCGTCATGTCCGGGATGCGGCCCGCCACCGGCAGCTCGTGGCCCTCGCGATCGCCCATCGCGATGACGACGCAGCCGGCCTCGAGTCCTGCGGTCATGCCCGCATCGGTGTCCTCGAACACCACGCATCGCGCGGGGTCGAGCCCCAGGAGCGCCGCGGCCTTGCGATAGCCCTCCGGGTCCGGCTTTCCGCGTTCCACGTCCTCAGCTCCGATGACGACCTCGGGAGGCTCGATGCCGATGGCCTTGAGCCGCGCCCGCGCCGGGTGGTGCAGCGCCGACGTGACGAGCGCCCAGCGGCCGCGCGGCAGGCTGTTGGCGAAGGCCGCGGCGCCAGGGATCTCCACGACGTCGTCGAAGCGCGTCGCCTCGCCCTCGGTGAAGCGGGCGTTCCACTCGTCCTGCGCATCGGGCGCGTACTTGGCGATGGTCTCGCGGCTTGGGCGGCCGTGGGCGAACTCCACCACCTCAGCGGCGTCGACGCCCACTTCGTGGGCGAACTCCGTCCACATCTGCTCGACCACGACGGTCGAGTCCACGAGAGTGCCGTCCATGTCGAACAGCACGCCGTCGACCATGAGCTGGGGGATCTGGATGAGGGCGTCGGTCACCGCGTCATGCTAACCGCGCCGCAGCCTCTCCCCTGACCGCGCCGCGGCCTCTCCCCTGCCCAGGGAAGGCCGTCGGCACGGCCAGCATTCCGTAACGCCCTCGTAACATTCGCAACATTCAGGGGTAACCACTCCCCCCTACTGTGGGGCACAGCCAAACCTGGCTAGACCTGACCTTGAGGAGCAATCCGATGTTCAAGACCGCCGAAGAGGCGATCGCCTACGTCAAGAAGGAGGATGTCAAGTTCATCGACATCCGCTTCTGCGACCTCCCGGGCGTGATGCAGCACTTCACCATTCCTGCCTCGCAGTTCACCGAGGACATCTTCACCGACGGTGCGATGTTCGACGGTTCCTCGATCCGCGGCTTCCAGGCCATCAACGAGTCGGACATGAAGCTCCTGCCGGACGTTGCGACGGCCTTCATCGACCCGTTCCGCGAGCAGAAGACTCTCGTCATCAACTTCTCGATCGTCGACCCGTTCACGAACGAGCCCTACTCGCGTGACCCGCGCAACGTCGCCGCGAAGGCCGAGGCGTACCTGAAGTCGACCGGCATCGGCGACACCGCGTACTTCGCTCCCGAGGCCGAGTTCTTCATCTTCGACTCGGTCCGCTTCGCGACCAACCAGCACGAGGGCTACTACCACATCGACTCGATCGAGGGCGCGTGGAACACCGGCGTCGCCTACGAGGAGGACGGCTCGCCCAACCGCGGCTACAAGACGCGCTACAAGGGCGGCTACTTCCCCGTCTCCCCCGCCGACCAGTTCGCCGACCTTCGCGACACGATGGTCGCGACGCTCGAGCAGGTCGGCCTCCAGGTCGAGCGCGCGCACCACGAGGTGGGCACGGCCGGTCAGCAGGAGATCAACTACCGCTTCAACACGCTCCTGCACGCGGCCGACGACATCATGAAGTTCAAGTACGTCATCAAGAACGTCGCCTGGCAGGCCGGCAAGACGGTGACCTTCATGCCCAAGCCGCTCTTCGGTGACAACGGCTCCGGCATGCACGTCCACCAGTCGGTGTGGAAGGACGGCAAGCCCCTCTTCTTCGACGAGAAGAACTACGGCGGCCTGTCGGACATCGCCCGCTGGTACATCGGCGGCATCCTCAAGCACGCCCCCTCGCTGCTCGCCTTCACGAACCCGACGGTGAACTCGTACCACCGTCTGGTCCCGGGCTACGAGGCTCCGGTCAACCTCGTGTACTCGGCTCGCAACCGCTCGGCCGCGGTCCGCATCCCGATCACGGGCTCGAACCCCAAGGCCAAGCGCATCGAGTTCCGCGCTCCCGACTCCTCCGGCAACCCGTACCTCGCGTTCGCGGCTCTGCTCATGGCGGGTCTGGACGGCATCAAGAACCGCATCGAGCCCCCGGCCCCGATCGACAAGGACCTCTACGAGCTGCCGCCGGAGGAGCACGCCCAGATCCCGCAGGTCCCGGGCTCGCTCGCCGAGGTGCTCGACAACCTCGAGAAGGACCACGCGTTCCTCACGGAGGGCGGCGTCTTCACCGAGGACCTGATCGAGACCTGGATCGACTACAAGCGCTCCAACGAGATCGACCCGCTGCGGTTCCGCCCGCACCCGCACGAGTTCGAGCTCTACTACGACGTGTAAGTCGCATCAGCTCTCAGAAGGGCCGTCCCGGGACACAGGGGCGGCCCTTCTGGCGTTGTCCAGGGGCTTCTGGCGTTGCTCGGAGCCTTTGGCGTTGTCCGGTGCTCAGGCCGTCGCGGGCTGGCGCCCCGGCTGGCCGTCGGCGCCGATCTCGGCACGCGGCGCGAACGCGCCCCACAGCGCATGCAGGGGCGACGTCTCCTTGCAGCTCGCGTAGCTCAGCACCGTCACCGGCGCGAGCGACAGCAGCACCCAGCTGAAGACGTGTCCGCTCCACCCGAGCCACCGCAGCGAGGGACCGGTCGCCCACCACACGAGGACGACCGACAGCGCGATCGCCGATCCGGAGGCGACGTAGGCGTCGTGCAGCCCGAGCGTCTCGCGCAGCGCGTCGACTCCTCGGTAGAAGGGCGAGTCGTTGAGCGCCTCAGCCCATGCGGGCGCGTCGCCCCACTCGACGAGCTGCGGGGGAAGCAGGAACAGCGCCCACACCCCGGCGAGGGCGGCGCTGGCGACCGACCAGCGTCGGCCAGGGTGATGTGCCAGGAAGTTCACCAGAGAAAGGCACTGCCAGACAGGCGGCCGCGGAACCACCCCGATGCGGGTGCGAGCCACGGCTCCCCCGGCGCGTTACGTTGTCGCTATGGCTGAGGAGACGTCCGCGAGGCAGGACCGTGCCGACGACGTGGTGTGGTGGCACACCGCCGTGATCTACCAGGTCTACCCCCGCTCCTTCGCCGATGCGAACGGCGACGGCATCGGCGACCTGCCCGGGATCACGTCGCGGCTGGACCACGTCGCCGCGCTGGGCGCCGATGCCGTGTGGCTGTCCCCCTTCTATCGCTCGCCACAGCGCGACGCGGGCTACGACGTGAGCGACCACTGCGACGTTGACCCGCTGTTCGGCACGCTCGCCGACTTCGACGCCCTGGTCGCCCGCGCCCACGAGCTGGGCCTGAGGGTCATCGTCGACGTCGTGCCCAATCATTCCTCGAGCGAGCACCGATGGTTCCAGGAGGCGCTAGCCGCCGGCCCGGGCTCGCCGGAGCGCGCCCGCTACATCTTCCGCGAGGGCCGCGGCGACGGCAGCCTGCCGCCCAACAACTGGGAGTCCGTCTTCGGCGGTCCCGCATGGACGCGGGTGACCGAGGCGGACGGCCGGCCGGGCCAGTGGTACCTGCACCTGTTCGACTCGTCCCAGCCGGACTTCGACTGGACGAACCCCGAGGTGGAGGCCCACTTCGAGGACGTCCTGCGCTTCTGGCTGGAGCGCGGTGCGGACGGATTCCGCATCGACGTGGCGCATGGCCTGGTCAAGGCGGACGGGCTGCCCGACTGGCACCCCGCCGGAGTTGCCGCGACCGCGGCCTCGGCACCCGAGGACGACGGCATCGTCCACGTGGAAGCCTCCATGAGCAGCATGGGCCCGATGTGGGCGCAGGAGGGCGTGCACGACATCTGGCGCCGGTGGCGCTCGCTCGTGTCCTCCTACGGCGAGGACCGCGTCCTCGTCGCCGAGGCCTGGGTCGAGCCGCTCGCCGACACGGCCAAGTGGGTCCGGCCCGACGAGCTGCACCAGGCCTTCAACTTCCCCTTCCTCATGACGCGCTGGGACGCCGACGCCCTGCGCGCCGTCATCGACGAGTCGCTCGCCGTCTTCGGCGCGGTGGGAGCGCCGGCCACGTGGGTGCTGTCCAATCACGACGTCATCCGCCACCCCACGCGCCTGGCCCTGCCCGTGCCGATCCCTCATGGCGACGGCATCGGGCCCACGACGCCCCAGCGCCCGGATCCGGCGGTGGCGTGGCGCCGCGGCCGCGCCGCCACGCTCCTCATGCTCGCGCTGCCGGGCTCGGCCTATCTGTACCAGGGTGAGGAGCTCGGCCTGCCCGAGGTGATCGAGCTTCCCGACGAGGCGCGCCAGGACCCCACGTTCCGGCGCACGCACGGCGAGAAGTACGGACGCGACGGCTGCCGGGTTCCGCTGCCCTGGGACAGCGATGCCCCGGCATTCGGGTTCTCTCCCACCGGAGCGTCGTGGCTGCCGCAGCCCGCCGAGTGGGGCGCCCACGCTGCGTCGGCCCAGGACGGGGTGCCAGGGTCCTCGCTCGAGCTCTACCGGGCCGCTCTGCGACTGCGCCGCGAGCTGCGGATCGCGCACGGCGAGCTCACGTGGCTCGAGGCGCCGCCTGGGGTGCTGCGCTTCCGCGTCGGCGCGGTCGAGGTGGTGGCCAACGTGGCGGGCGAGGCGGTCTCGGTCGGGGGCCGCGAGGTGCTGCTGAGATCCGTCGGAAGTGGACCGGTTCTGGAGCGCGACGCGGCGGCGTGGCTCACGGCAGAATGAAGTGCCTGGTAACACGCGTGTGAATCGGTTCGCGACAGGGCTTGCGAGAACCGGTTCAATGTGCTATTGTTGCTGGTGGCAACAAGCGCGGGGCATCCCTACCCCGGGTGCAAGGGCCACCGATGCTGGGCGAGGTGAGAGCCGTTCAGGATCGGCATAGGTCGGCTCGACCGACGCGCCATCTCGTGGCGGCGCGGCGAACGAGTCAGACCAACCCCACGGTGAGAGGGGGGCGAGGCCGACGGGCCTCGCCCCCCGTCCGTGTGTTTGGGCCCATGTCCGTGTCCGGCGCCCCTCAGGACCCGCGCTCGGGGCTCCAGCCGAAGAAGACCCGCTCCGTGACCGCGCGCGCACGCCTGGCAGCCCGCGCGTATCTCTCGTCGAGCTCCTGCCCGGTCTCGTGGGTGCCCATGATCTCCGCCAGCACTCGCAGCTCGCGCATGTCCCGAGGCAGGACGTTCACGTCATGCGCCGCGCCGCGCAGCGCGATGGCGCCGCGCACGTCCGTCGCGAGCACCCACGCCCCCTCCAGGTCCGCGGCGTCCTGAGCGCTCAGCAGCCCGGCCCCGGCCGCGGCGCGCAGCGCCTCGAGGGTCTGCGTCGTGCGCAGCGACTCCTCGGTGCGTCCGTGCTCGAGCTGCAGCAGCTGCACGGTCCACTCGACATCGGACAGCCCCCCTGGGCCGAGTTTCACGTGGCGACGCGGGTCCACGCCGCGCGGCAGGCGCTCCGACTCCATGCGCGCCTTGAGCGTGCGCATCTGCTTGAGCGCCGCCGGCGTCACCTCCTCCGGGTAGCGCACCGCATCGATGAGCTCGGTGAAGCGCGCGCACAGGTCGGGATCGCCCGCGACGGGACGCGCCCGCAGCAGCGCCTGCGCCTCCCACGGGTCGGACCAGCGGCGGTAGTACTCGGCGAAGGACTCGAGCGAGCGCGCGAGCGGCCCGTTCTTGCCTTCCGGCCGCAGATCCGCGTCCACGGCGAGCGGCGGCTGCGGATTGGGGCGCTGCAGCAGATCGCGCAGCTTGGCCGCGATCGCGACCGCATGCTCGTGCGCGCCCTCCGCGTCGCCCACGGGCTCGTAGACGAACTGGACGTCGGCATCGGACGTGTAGCCCATCTCCCTGCCGCCATAGCGGCCCATGGCGATGACCGCCATGGTCACGGGAGTCGACTCCCGTCCGGACTCCTCCAGCACGATCGCCTCGGCAAGGCGCAGGGCGCCGTGGACGAGCACGTCGGCGGCGGTGGTGACGGACGATGCCGCGTCGACCGAGTCGATGAGGCCCAGCACGTCCGCCGCTGCCGTGCGGACCACCTCCCGGCGGCGCAGCCCGCGCAGCGCCGTGATGCACTGCTCCTCGTCGTCGGCGCGGGAGATGATCGCGTCCGCCTCCTGGAGCAGGCGCTCGCGCGACTGCGGCGCGAGGTCCTCGTCGTTGTCGAGCCACGTGATGTCCTGCGCGGAGGCGAGCAGGGCGCGCGCCACGTAGGCGGACGTCGACAGCAGGCGCGCAAGGCGCTCGGCGGCCGTGCCGGAGTCGCGCAGCAGCTTGAGGTACCAATGCGCGCTCTCGAGCTGCTCCGACAGCTGGCGGAAGGCCAGGAGGCCGGCGTCGGGGTCCGGGCCCGTCGCAAACCAGCCGATCATGGCCGGGAGCAGCTGGCGCTGGATCGCCGCGCGCCGGGAGATGCCGGCGGTGAGCGCGGCGATGTGCCGCTGCGCTCCCTCGGGATCCCGGAAGCCCACGGCGGCCAGACGCGCGCGGGCGGCCTCGTCGTCCAGGGACGCCTCGTCCGCGCTGAGCCGCGCCACCGCCCCCAGGATGGGCCGGTAGAACATCTCGAGGTGCATGGCCCGCACGTCGCGGCGGATGTCGCTCCACACCTCGTCCATGTACTCGACCGTGGCGAAGCCGGATGCGCGGGCCAGGCGGCGCAGGTCCTCCTCGGTGGCGGGCATGAGGTGGGTGCGGCTGAGCCGACGCAGCTGGAGGCGGTGCTCCCACACGCGCAGCTGGCGGTAGCAGCGATCGAGCACGGCCGCCTGCGTGCGCCCCACATAGCCGCCGGCGCGCAGCGCGGACAGGGCGTCGAGCGTGCCGCGCACGCGCAGGGACTCGTCGGAGCGGCCATGGACCAGCTGCAGCAGCTGGATGGTGAACTCGACGTCGCGCAGGCCGCCGGGTCCGAGCTTGATCTCGCGGTCGGCCTCGTTCGCGGGGATGTGCTGCTCCACGCGGCGCCGCATGGCCTGCGCGGACTCCACGAAGCCCTCGCGCTCCACCGCCGTCCACACGAACGGCCACATGGCCGCCATGTACTCCTCGCCCAGCGCCGTGTCGCCTGCGACGGGCCGCGCCTTGAGCAGCGCCTGGAACTCCCAGGACTCCGCCCAGCGCTCGTAGTACGCCTTGTGGGACGCGATGGTGCGCACGAGCGGGCCGTCCTTGCCCTCCGGGCGCAGGTTCGGGTCCACCTGCCACAGCGGCAGCTCGGTCGACGGCGCCGAGCACACGGCCGCGGCCCGCGTCACGAGCGCCGAGGCGACCTTGAGCGCCTCCTGCTCGTCCGCGCCCGCGGCGGGCTCGGCGGCGTAGACGACGTCCACGTCGGACACGTAGTTGAGCTCCCGCGCGCCGCACTTGCCCATCGCGATGATCGCGACGCGCGCGATCGCGTGATCGGGGCGCTCGGCGCGCGCGATCGCCAGCCCCGCCTCGAGCGCGGCTCCCGCGAGGTCGGCGAGCAGCTGGCCCACGGCGGGCATGACGGCGGTGGCCGACTCAGCGAAGAGGTCCGCGGCCGCGATGCGGGCGAGCATCCGACGGTACGCGATGCGCATGGCGTCCACGGCGTCGGCGCCGGTGAGGGAGGCCACGGGCAGGTCCGATGCCGGATCGGCGCCCACGGCCCGCAGCAGCTCGGCGCGGGCATCGGTCTCGCTGAACGGATCGCGATCCGCCCACTCCGCGAAGTCGCTCACGACATCCGGGTGGCGGACGAGGAAGTCCCCCAGCGCGCTCGAGGCTCCCACGAGCACGGCCAGCTGGGCGCCCGCACGGGTGCCCGCAAGCGCCGCAAGGCGGTCAAGGCAGCCCTGGTCGCGTGCGGACTCGGCCAGGCGCACCAGGGTGAGGAGCGCGGCATCGGGGTCCGCAAGGTACGACAGCGCACGCGGGACGTCGTCGATGGTCGCCCCGGTGAGCTCGGTGAGCTCGGCGATGAGCCTCTCGGCGCGGTCGGTGTCGGCGACGCCCGCTCGGCGCAGCAAGGTGGCCTGCGAGACCTCCCTGCCTCCCGTCGCGCCGATGCTCACGAGACCAGCCTAGGCGCGTCCTGACGCGTGCTCGACGGCCGTCCTAGAGGACCGCGAGGTAGCGGTCGAGCTCGAACGGCGTGACCTGGGCGCGGTACGCCTCCCACTCGGCGCGCTTGTTGCGCAGCACGAAGTCGAAGACCCGCTCCCCCAGCGTCTCGGCGACGAGCTCGGAGCGCTCCATGGCGGTGATGGCGTCCGCGAGCGACGCCGGCAGCGGCTCGTAGCCCATCGCCTTGCGCTCCGCGGGCGAGAGCTCCCACACGTCGTCCTCGGCGCCGTCGGGCAGCTCGTAGCCGCCCTCGATGCCCTTGAGGCCCGCGGCCAGCAGCACCGCGAAGGCGAGGTAGGGGTTCGCCGCCGAGTCCATCGCGCGGTACTCGACGCGCGTCGACTGCCCCTTGCCGGGCTTGTGGATCGGCACGCGCACCAGCGCAGAGCGGTTGTTCGAGCCCCAGCACACGTAGGAGGGCGCCTCCGCTCCGCCCCACAGGCGCTTGTACGAGTTGACGTACTGGTTGGTGATCGCGGTGATCTCCGGCGCGTGCACGAGCAGGCCCGCCATGAACTGGCGCGCGACCGTGGACAGCTGGAACGGGGCGCCCGCGTCGTAGAACGCGTTGCGGTCGCCCTCGAACAGGCTCATGTGGGTGTGCATGCCCGAGCCCGGCGCGCCCGCGAGCGGCTTGGGCATGAAGGACGCGAACAGTCCCTGCTCGAGCGCGACCTCCTTGATCGCCGTGCGGAAGGTCATGATGTTGTCGGCCGTCGTCAGCGCGTCGGCGTAGCGCAGGTCGATCTCGTTCTGGCCGGGGCCCGCCTCGTGGTGCGAGAACTCCACGGAGATGCCCATGTTCTCGAGCGTCGTGATCGCCGTGCGACGGAACTCGTGCGCCGTGCCGCGGGGGACGTTGTCGAAGTAGCCGGCGTGGTCGGACGGCTTGGGCGGCTGGCCCTCCTCGAGCGGCTTGAACAGGTAGAACTCGATCTCGGGGTGCGTGTAGAACGTGAAGCCCTGCGCCGAGGCCTTGTCGAGCGTGCGCTTGAGCACCTGGCGCGGGTCGGACATCGCGGGCTCGCCGTCGGGCGTGTAGATGTCGCAGAACATGCGAGCGGCACCCTGGCGGTCGCCGCGCCACGGCAGGATCTGGAACGTCGAGGGGTCGGGCTTGGCGACCATGTCCGCCTCGTACACGCGGGTGAGGCCCTCGACCGCGGAGCCGTCGAAGCCGATGCCCTCCGCGAAGGCGTTCTCGAGCTCTGCCGGCGCGATGGCCACCGACTTGAGGATGCCGAGCACGTCCGTGAACCACAGGCGGATGAAGCGGATGTCGCGCTCCTCGACGCTGCGAAGCACATACTCCTGCTGCTTGTCCATGGCCCCTATCCTGCCTTACGCATGTTGCCTTTGTGTTGCATGCGCCACGGGGCTCGCCGCGTAGGCTGACGCCATGCCGGGACTGCGCATCGCACTCGCCCAGGTCAACCCGTGTGTGGGCGACATCGCTGGCAACGCGGCGCTCGTGCGCGAGTGGTCGCGCCGGGCGGCCGACGCCGGAGCCGACCTCGTGGCCTTCCCCGAGATGGTCATCGTCGGCTACCCCGTCGAGGACCTCGCGCTGCGGGCCTCCTTCCAGCGCGCGGCGGCTCGCGCGGTGGACCAGCTCGCCGCCGATCTGGCCGCAGACGGGCTCGGCGACCTCACCGTCGTGCTCGGCGTGCTGGGCACGAGCGCCGAGGGCAGGCCGACCAACGACGCCGTCGTCATCCAGCACGGGCAGGTCACCGCGCGCTACTCGAAGCACCACCTTCCCAACTACGGGGTCTTCGACGAGCGCCGCATCTTCTCCCCCGGAACCCAGCGGTGCGTCGTCGAGGTGGAGGGCACGCGCATCGGCATCGTCATCTGCGAGGACATCTGGCAGGACGGCGGGCCCGTCGCGCGCATGGCCGATGCCGACATCCAGCTCCTGCTCGTGCTCAACGGCTCCCCGTTCGAGGAGGGCAAGGGCCGCATCCGCACCGAGCTGGCGCGTCGACGCGCTGCCGAGGTGCGCGCTCCCCTCGCCTACGTGAACATGTGGGGCGGCCAGGACGACCTGGTCTTCGACGGCCACTCGTTCATCGTCGCCGCCGACGGCGCGTGGATGGCCAACGCGCCCGGATTCGCGGACGCGCTCCTGCTGTGGGACCTGCCTCCCGACGACGACGCCCCCGCCGTGCAGGGCGACGTCGTGGACTTCGCCTCCGACGACGAGCAGGTGTACACCGCGATCGTCACCGGCATGCGCGACTACGCCCACAAGAACGGCTTCCGCTCCGTGGTGCTCGGCGTGTCCGGCGGCATCGACTCCGCCCTCGCCGCGGCCATCGCGGCCGACGCCCTGGGCGGCGCGAACGTCGTGGGCGTGTCGATGCCCTCGGCCTACTCCTCCGAGCACTCCCGCGACGACGCCGCAGAGCTGTGCAAGCGCATCGGCGCGGACTACCGCGTGGAGCCCATCTCCGCGATCGTCGACGCCTTCCAGGCCCAGCTCACGCTGGCCGGCGTCGCCGAGGAGAACCTCCAGGCGCGCGTGCGCGGCGTCATCCTCATGGCCATCAGCAACCGTGAGGGCCACCTGGTCATCGCACCGGGCAACAAGTCGGAGCTCGCCACCGGCTACTCGACCATCTACGACGCCGGCAGCATCGGCGGCTTCGCCCCGCTCAAGGACGTCGACAAGACCCGCGTGTGGCAGCTCGCCCGCTGGCGGAACGCCCAGGCCGAGGCGCGCGGCGAGGTTCCGCCCATCCCCGAGAGCTCGATCACCAAGCCGCCGAGCGCCGAGCTGCGGCCCGGCCAAGTGGACCAGGACTCGCTGCCGCCCTACGACCTGCTCGACGAGGTGCTCGACGCCTACGTGGAGCACGCGGAGGGCCGCGCCGAGCTGCTCGCGCGGGGCTTCGACGCCGATGTCGTGGACAGGGTCCTCTCGCTCGTCGACCGCGCCGAGTGGAAGCGGCGTCAGTATCCGCTCGGCCCCAAGGTGACCGCCCTGGCATTCGGGCGCGACCGCCGGCTTCCGGTGACGTCGCGCTGGCGTGAGAAAGTGGAGCCATGAGCGACAAGCCCAAGAAGGTGCGCATCCACCACTTCAAGGAGATGAAGGAGCGCGGCGAGAAGATCACCATGCTCACCGCGTACGACTACCCCACGGCGCGGATCTTCGACGCGGCGGGCGTGGACGTGCTGCTCGTGGGCGACTCGCTGGGCGACAACATCCTGGGCCATAACAACACCGGGGCCGTGACCCTGGACGAGATGATCCCCTTCGCGCGCGCCGTCTCGCGCGGCGCCCAGCGCGCCTTCGTGGTGGCGGACCTGCCGTTCGGCACCTACGAGGTCTCGCCGGAGCAGGCCGTCGAGTCCGCGATCCGGATGATGAAGCTCGGCCAGCCCAACGCCGTCAAGTTCGAGGGCGGCCGCCGCGTGGCTCGCCAGGTCAAGGCGGTCGTGGACGCAGGCATCCCCTTCGTGGGCCACCTGGGCTTCACGCCGCAGTCCGAGAACGCGCTCGGCGGCCGCCGCATCCAGGGCCGCGGCGGCGGCGCCTACGACGAGCTGCTCGCCGACGCGGTCGCGCTGCAGGAGGCGGGAGCGTGCATGATCGTGCTCGAGATGGTGCTCGAGCCCGTCGCGACCAAGCTCACCGCCGCGCTCGACATCCCCACCATCGGCATCGGCGCCGGGCCGCACACCGACGGCCAGGTGCTCGTGTGGCTCGACGCGCTCGGCATGGGCGAGTGGAGCCCGTCGTTCGCCAAGCACTTCGGCGAGGTGGGCAAGGCGATGGCCGATGCCGTCGGCGCCTACGTGTCCGAGGTCAAGGCGGGCACGTTCCCCGCGCCGGGGCAGTACTTCGAGGAGTAGCGGCTAGTCGTCGCCCTTCCAGCCGCGATCGTCGTCGTCCCAGGCCTCGTTGCGCTCGCGCGCGATGTCGAGCGCTCGCGCCGCCTCCTCGCGCGTCGCGTAGGGCCCCATGACCTGGTCCCACGGGCTCTGCTGCCCCTCCTCTACCTGCCCGGTGGTCAGGTTGAACCAGAACTTCCGCTCTCCGACACCGCTGTCCGTCATCGTCATCGCCTCCGCCTCTAGACTGCCAGGCATGGGACCCGTGCGCGAAAGGATCGTCAAGGGCGAGGTCTCACCGCAGCGCCTGGTGCCTGCGGCGATCAAGCGCCCGCCGTACGTCGGCAAGAAGCGGGCAGACCCCTGGACCGGCGGCGACATCCACTCCGAGGAGACGATCGAGCGCATCCGCGACGCGGCGAGGATCGCCGCTCAGGCCCTCGCCGAGGTGGGCAGCCACGTCAGGCCCGGCGTCACGACCGACGAGCTCGACCGCATCGGGCACGAGTTCCTCCTGGACCACGGCGCGTATCCGTCCACGCTCGGCTATCCCGGCGCCGCGGGGCGACCGCCGTTCCCCAAGTCGCTGTGCACCTCGATCAACGAGGTCATCTGCCACGGCATCCCCGACTCGACGGTCATCGAGGACGGCGACATCGTCAAGGTCGACATCACGGCGTACAAGCACGGCGTCCACGGCGACAACTGCGGCAGCTTCATCGCGGGCGCCGGCTCGGAGCAGGCGAAGAAGCTCGTGGAGGTGACGCAGGCGGCCATGCTGCGGGGCATCGCCGCCGCCCAGCCGGGGCGCGAGGTCAACGTCATCGGCCGCGTCATCGAGAAGTACGCGGCGCGCCACGGCTACGAGTCGGTTCGCGACTACACCGGCCATGGCGTGGGCCCGGCGTTCCACACCGGCCTGATCATCCCCCACTACGACGCGGCGCCGCGGCACAACGACGTCATCCAGCCGGGCATGGTCTTCACCGTGGAGCCGATGCTCGTGGACGGCTCGCAGGACAACCACGAGTGGGACGACGGCTGGACGGTCGTGACGAACGACGGCTCGTGGGTGGCGCAGTTCGAGCACACGATCGTCATCACGGACACCGGCCCGGAGGTGCTGACGCTCCCATGAGCAAGAAGCGCGGATTCGGCGTCGACATCGGCGGCTCCGGCATCAAGGGAGCCCCGGTCGACCTCAAGAAGGGCGCCCTGCGCAAGCCGCGCCACCGCATCCCGACGCCCAAGCCGGCCACGCCCGAGGCGGTGGTGCCCGTCGTCGCGGACGTCATCGGGCACTTCGAGCCCGAGCCGGGAACGCCCGTCGGCGTGACGTTCCCGGGCGTGGTGCGCCAGGGCGTGGTGCTCACGGCCGCGAACGTGGACGACTCCTGGGTGGGCGTGGACCTGCAGTCCCTTCTGCGCGAGGAGACCGGATACCCCGTCTACGTCCTCAACGACGCCGACGCCGCGGGCTACGGCGAGTTCATGTACGGGGGCGCGCACGGTCGCGACGGCGTCATCCTGCTGGCCACCCTTGGCACGGGCATCGGCACGGCGCTCATCGTGGACGGCGTGATCGTGCCCAACACCGAGTTCGGGCACCTGCAGATCGACGGCCACGATGCGGAGCACTACGCCGCGGAGTCCGCGCGCGAGCGCCACGGCCTGACCGATGCCGAGTGGATCGCCCACCTGCAGCGCTACTTCTCCGAGATGGAGAACCTCCTGTGGCCCGACCTCATCATCGTGGGCGGCGGCGTGTCCAAGGATCACGAGACCTTCCTGCCGCACCTGAGGCTGCGCGCGCCGATCATCCCCGCGGAGCTGTTCAACGAGGCGGGCATCGTGGGCGCGGCGGCCTTCGCGCACCGCGCGGCGCGCGCGGAGGCCAAGGCGGCGCAGCGTGCGGCCGAGGCCCTCGCCGACAGCGCTGACGACGAGGACTGAGGTCCGCGCCCTCGCCTCGCCGGGTGATACTGGCCCCATGAGCCGCCCCTCCCCCGTGACGCGACTGCGGGCCCGCGTGGGCCACGTTCTCTTCACGCGTATCGCGGGCGAGGGCGGGTACGACGCCGCGGCCCGCATCCACCTCACCGAAGGCCCGCGCTGGTTCCCCGAGGGCGCGCCCATCCGCCGCGTCCACGGCGACGCGTCGAGCTTCGTAGGCGGCCTGCGCGCGCTCCTGCTGCAGTCGCTCCACCCGCTCGCGATGGCGGGCGTGGCAGGCCACTCCGGATACCGGGGCGATCCCTGGGGGCGCCTGGCGCGCACCTCGACGTACATCGCGTACACGACCTTCGCCACCGTCGAGCACGCCCACGAGGTCATCGAGCGCGTGCGGCAGATCCACGAGCGCGTGCGCGGCAAGGCCCCCGACGGACGGCCCTACCGTGCGAGCGATCCGCACCTGCTGCTGTGGGTCCACGTGGCCGAGGCGGACTCGTTCCTGCGCGCCTACCAGCGCTATGGCGCGCAGCCGCTGTCGGACGACGACGCCGACGAGTATGTGCGCCAGGCCGGCTTCGTCGCGCAGCAGCTGGGCGCCGAGGACGTCCCGCAGTCCGTCGCGGAGCTCGAGGCCGCGCTCGAGGCCTTCCGGCCGGAGCTCGCCGCGGGCGAGCAGGCGCTCGACACGGCGCAGTTCCTCCTGCGCGAGCCTCCTCTGCCGCGGGGCATGCGCTTCGCCTACGGGCCGCTCGCGTCGGGCGCCGTCGCGCTCCTGCCCCCGTGGGCGCGCGAGGAGCTGCGCGTCGACACGTGGCGCCACCGCACCTTCGGGCCGCTTGCCGGCGCGGTTGCGACGCGCGCTGTGCGGTGGGGCCTGGGCAACGCGGAGAGCCGCGAGATCCAGGGACGCGCATCGTCCCGGCTGTGACGCCCCGATGAGGCGTGCTCAGCCGATGCCGCCGACCACCGAGCCGGGCTCGACGTCGCCGTCGGCGATCGCCCTCCAGAACGCGGGGCTCCTGTCCGGATCGAGCAGCACGGCCGAGCCGATCTTGCCGGGGCGGTAGTCGAGGCTCGCGATGGGCGGGGTGCCGGTGACGCCCTCGGGCCCGGTCGCGGCGCGGAACGCGCGCACGGCCATGAACATGTCGAATCCGTTCGTGCCCTCGCTCACCGCCACGGCATCGAGCCCGGCCTTGGCGACCGGGAACGCCTTGAAGGGGTTGAGCAGGATGTCGCGGCTCGTCGCCTTGTCCGCGACCGCGCCCACGACCTGACGCTGACGCTGGGTGCGGCCGATGTCGCCGAACGGGTCCTCGTAGCGCATGCGGGAGAAGGCGAGCGCCGTGGGGCCGTCGACCTCATGGCAGCCGGCCGTCCAGTACATGCCGCTGTAGTCGTCGCTGACGTCGCGGTCGTAGCACAGCTCCACGCCGCCCACGGCGTCGACGATCGACTCGACGCCGCCGAAGCCCACCTCGATGTAGTGGTCGACGGTCAGTCCGCTCAGCTGCTCCACGGTCTGGACCAGCAGCGGCGCGCCGCCGAAGGCGAAGGCCGCGTTGATCTTGTTGCCTCCGTGGCCCGGGATCTCCGCGTAGGAGTCGCGCGGGATGGAGATGAGCGCCACGGGACCGTTCACGGGCCTGTGGAGCACCAGGATCGTGTCCGTGCGGGCTCCCTCGGTGCCGTCGTCGCCCCAGCCGTCGCGCGAGTCCGATCCGACGATGAGGTACGTCGTGCCGGGCGTGTCCGCCGCGCCGCTGAGGGCATCGACCCTCTGCATGTTCCTCTCGACCCACATCCAGGTGCCCGCGAGCCCCAGCACCAGCACCGCCGCCACGGCGCCCAGCAGCTGCCCGACGCGCCGGGCAGCGCTGCGCGGCCCACGCGTGCGCACGGTGTCCGAGGAGCTCGGGAGCGAGCGCTGGCGCGGCGCAGGCGCGAGCGGCGGCACCGAGCGAGGCGCGCCCGTACGGGACTGGCCCGACGTCGGCGTGCGGCGCACGGGCCCCTGCCCCGACGGCGGAATGGGACGCTGGCGCGGCGCGGGGGCCTGCGGTGGAAGGCGGCGCGGCTGCTGAGAGCCGCCTGGCGCATCGGCGCGACGACGCGGCTCGACGGACGGCGGCATGGGCTTCGCGGCCTTGCCCGAGGACGACGGCCTGATGGTGGGCGGCCGCCGGGGGACGTTGCCCTGATCACCTGGTGTGGTCACCACACGACCCTAAACGAGCCTGCGGCCGATGCCGCGTGCGACACGATCAGGGTCGTTCGCGCTCCGCTGAAGGGGACGTCTCGCTCCCATGCGTGCAGGAGAAGCCGCTCGGCGCCGGGCGGGTCATCCGCCGCTCGCGGCGCGCTTAGGGTAGACGCCGTGCTGATCCTCCTGCCCCCGTCCGAAGGCAAGACGGCACCGGCATCGGGGTCCCCGGTGGACCTCGACTCCCTCACGCATCCCGAGCTCGCCGGCGCACGTCGCCGGGTCGGCGACGAGCTCGCCAGGGTCAGCGGCCAGCGGCGTGCGCTCACGGCGCTCGGCGTGGGAGCGAGCCTCGCTCACGAGGTCGCGCGCAACACGACGGTGTGGGCGAACCCGGCCGATGCGGCGGCACGCGTGTACTCGGGCGTGCTGTACGACGCGGCCGGCATGACGAGCTGGGGCGCGGACGCGCTCGAGCGCGCGAGCCGCTGCGTGCGGATCGTCTCCGCGCTGTGGGGCGTGGTGACGCCAACGGACCGCATCCCGGCGTATCGCCTGTCCATGGGAACCAGCCTGGGGAGCGTCGGCGCGCTGGCGACATGGTGGAGGCCGCGCCTGACCGGCCTGCTCGATGCCGAGAGCGACGGCGGGCTCATTGTCGACTGCCGCTCCTCCGCCTACGTCGCCGCGTACAGGCCCACGGCATCGGCGTGGGTACCGGTGGCG
>QGUM02000143.1:0-4086 GCA_003242455.2 Actinomycetes bacterium | reverse complement strand
AGATCCGCACTGGCCTGTCGCGCATGGAGCGCGTCGTGCGCGAGCGCATGACGACCCAGGACGTCGAGGCCATCACGCCGCAGACGCTTATCAACACGCGTCCGGTGGTCGCCGCGATCCGCGAGTTCTTCGGCACCTCGCAGCTGTCGCAGTTCATGGATCAGAACAACCCGCTCGCCGGCCTGACCAACAAGCGCCGTCTCTCGGCGCTGGGCCCCGGCGGTCTGTCCCGTGACCGCGCCGGCATGGAGGTCCGCGACGTCCACTCGTCGCACTACGGCCGCATGTGCCCCATCGAGACCCCTGAGGGCCCGAACATCGGCCTCATCGGCGCGCTCGCGACCTTCGGCCGCGTGAACCCGCTCGGCTTCGTCGAGACTCCGTACCGCAAGGTCGTCAACGGCAAGGTCACCGACCAGGTCGACTACCTCACCGCCGACGACGAGGACCACTTCGTCATCGCGCAGGCCAACGCGGCGCTCAAGGAGGACGGCTCCTTCGCCGACTCCCGCGTCCTGGTCCGCACCCGCGGCGGCGAGATCGAGTTCGTCGCCCCCGAGGTGGTCGACTACATCGACGTGAGCCCGCGCCAGATGGTGTCCGTCGCCACGGCGCTCATCCCGTTCCTCGAGCACGACGACGCCAACCGCGCCCTCATGGGTGCGAACATGCAGCGCCAGGCCGTCCCGCTCGTGCGCTCGGAGAAGCCGCTCATCGGCACCGGCATGGAGCGCCGCGCGGCGATCGACGCCGGTGACGTCGTGGTCGCGACCAAGCCGGGCGTCGTCACCGAGGTCTCGTCCGACCTCGTGACGGTGGCCAACGACGACGGCACCACGGGCTCGTACCGCATCGCCAAGTTCCAGCGCTCCAACCAGGGCACGAGCTACAACCAGCGCGTCGTCGTGGACGAGGGCGACCGCGTGGTCGAGGGCTCGGTCATCGCCGACGGCCCGGCCACCGAGGACGGCGACCTCGCCCTGGGCAAGAACCTCCTCGTCGCATTCATGTGCTGGGAGGGCCACAACTACGAGGACGCGATCATCCTGTCGCAGCGCCTCGTCCAGGACGACGTCCTCACCTCGATCCACATCGAGGAGCATGAGGTCGACGCCCGCGACACCAAGCTCGGCCCCGAGGAGATCACGCGCGACATCCCCAACGCCTCGGAGGAGGTCCTCGCCGACCTCGACGAGCGCGGCATCGTGCGCATCGGCGCGGAGGTCCGTGCCGGCGACATCCTCGTCGGCAAGGTGACCCCCAAGGGCGAGACCGAGCTCACGCCCGAGGAGCGCCTGCTCCGCGCGATCTTCGGCGAGAAGGCGCGCGAGGTGCGCGACACCTCCCTCAAGGTTCCTCACGGCGAGTCCGGCACCGTCATCGGCGTCCGCGTGTTCTCCGAGGAGGACGGCGACGATCTGCCCGCCGGCGTGAACCAGCTGGTCCGCGTCTACATCGCGCAGCGCCGCAAGATCCAGGAGGGCGACAAGCTCGCCGGCCGCCACGGCAACAAGGGCGTCATCTCGACGATCCTGCCGGTGGAGGACATGCCGTTCCTCGCGGACGGCACCCCGGTGGACGTCATCCTCAACCCGCTCGGCGTGCCCGGCCGCATGAACGTCGGCCAGGTCCTCGAGACGCACCTGGGCTGGGTTGCGAAGCAGGGCTGGGACGCCACCAACGCCAAGGGCGAGTGGGTCAAGAAGCTCCCCAAGGAGGCCCTCAAGGCCGAGCCCGGCACCCCGGTCGCGACGCCCGTCTTCGACGGCATCACCGAGGACGTGCTCGACGGCCTGCGCTCCGTGGCTCTGCCGAACCGTGACGGCGACCAGCTGGTCGACGAGACGGGCAAGGCGATCCTGTTCGACGGCCGCACCGGCGAGCCGTTCCCGGAGCCGATCGCGGTGGGCTACAAGTACATCCTGAAGCTCCACCACCTCGTGGACGACAAGATCCACGCGCGCTCGACGGGTCCGTACTCGATGATCACGCAGCAGCCGCTGGGCGGAAAGGCCCAGTTCGGCGGCCAGCGCTTCGGCGAGATGGAGGTGTGGGCGCTCGAGGCGTACGGCGCGGCCTACGCCCTGCAGGAGCTCCTGACCATCAAGTCCGATGACGTCCTGGGCCGCGTGAAGGTCTACGAGGCCATCGTCAAGGGCCAGAACATCCCCGAGCCGGGCCTGCCGGAGTCCTTCCGCGTGCTCATGAAGGAGATGCAGTCGCTGTGCCTGAACGTCGAGGTCCTGAACGCTGAGGGCCACGTCGTCGAGATGAAGGAGTCCGAGGACGACGCCTACGTCGCCGCCGAGTCCCTGGGCATCTCGCTCTCCAGCCGTCCCGACGCGTCCTCCGTGGACGAGATCTAAAGAAGAGGTATTCGACGAATGCTTGACGTGAACGAGTTCCGTGAGCTGCGCATCGGTCTCGCGACGGCGGACGACATCCGGCAGTGGTCGCACGGCGAGGTGAAGAAGCCGGAGACGATCAACTACCGCACGCTGAAGCCGGAGAAGGACGGCCTCTTCTGCGAGAAGATCTTCGGCCCGACCCGTGACTGGGAGTGCGGCTGCGGCAAGTACAAGCGCGTGCGCTACCGCGGCATCGTCTGCGAGCGCTGCGGCGTCGAGGTGACCCGCTCCAAGGTGCGCCGTGAGCGTATGGGCCACATCGAGCTCGCCGCGCCCGTGACGCACATCTGGTACTTCAAGGGCGTTCCCTCGCGCCTGGGCTACCTGCTCGACCTGGCGCCGAAGGACCTCGAGAAGGTCATCTACTTCGCCGCCTACATGGTGACCGAGGTGGACGTCGAGGGCCGTCACGAGGACCTCCCGCAGCTGCGCAACGAGCTCGAGCTCGAGAAGAAGGCGATCGCCAACCAGCGCGACGTCGAGATCAACGCGCGTGCGGAGAAGCTCGAGAAGGACCTCGCGGCCCTGGAGGCCGAGGGCGCCAAGGCCGATGTGAAGCGCAAGGTCAAGGACAGCGCGGAGCGCGAGATGGCGAACATCCGCAAGCGCGCCGATGCCGAGATCGAGCGTCTGCAGGCCGTGTTCGACCGCTTCGCCAACCTCAAGGTCCAGGACCTCGAGGGCGACGAGCAGCTCTACCGCGAGATGGCTCGCCGCTACGGCAGCTATTTCAAGGGCTCCATGGGCGCCGAGGCGATCCAGAAGCGCCTGCAGACCTTCGACCTCGTCTCCGAGGCGGAGAAGCTGCGCGAGATCATCGCCACGGGCAAGGGCCAGCGCAAGACCCGCGCCCTCAAGCGCCTCAAGGTGGTCAACGCGTTCCTCACCACCACGAACAGCCCTGCCGGCATGGTGCTGGACGCGATCCCGGTCATCCCGCCGGACCTGCGTCCCATGGTCCAGCTGGACGGCGGCCGCTTCGCGACCTCCGACCTCAACGACCTGTACCGCCGCGTCATCAACCGCAACAACCGCCTGAAGCGGCTGGTCGACCTCGGCGCGCCCGAGATCATCGTGAACAACGAGAAGCGCATGCTCCAGGAGGCGGTCGACGCCCTGTTCGACAACGGTCGCCGCGGCCGCCCGGTCACGGGTCCCGGCAACCGCCCGCTCAAGTCGATCTCCGACATGCTCAAGGGCAAGCAAGGCCGTTTCCGTCAGAACCTGCTCGGCAAGCGCGTCGACTACTCGGGCCGTTCGGTCATCGTCGTCGGCCCGCAGCTCAAGCTGCACCAGTGCGGTCTGCCCAAGCAGATGGCGCTCGAGCTCTTCAAGCCCTTCGTCATGAAGCGCCTCGTGGAGCTCAACCACGCGCAGAACATCAAGTCGGCCAAGCGCATGGTCGAGCGCAGCCGTGCCGAGGTGTGGGACGTCCTCGAGGAGGTCATCCGCGAGCACCCGGTCCTGCTCAACCGTGCGCCCACCCTGCACCGTCTGGGCATCCAGGCGTTCGAGCCGCAGCTCGTCGAGGGCAAGGCCATCCACCTGCACCCGCTCGTGTGCGCCGCGTTCAACGCGGACTTCGACGGCGACCAGATGGCCGTCCACCTGCCCCTGAGCGCTGAGGCGCAGGCCGAGGCCCGCATCCTCATGCTCTCGAGCAACAACATCCTCAAGC
>QGUM02000142.1:0-4109 GCA_003242455.2 Actinomycetes bacterium | reverse complement strand
GCACCGAGCGTGTCATCGTCTCGCAGATGCACCGCTCGCCGGGCGTGTTCTTCGATCACGACAAGGGCAAGACGCACTCGAGCGGCAAGCTGCTCTTCGCCGCCCGCATCATTCCTTACCGCGGCTCGTGGCTCGACATCGAGTTCGACGCCAAGGACATCGTCTATGCGCGCATCGACCGGCGCCGGAAGATTCCGGTGACGTCGCTGCTCTATGCGCTGGGCCTGGACGGCGAGGAAATCCTCAATACGTTCTACAACAAGATCGTCTACAGCAAGGACAAGGACGGCTGGCGCATGCCGTTCGACGCCGGCCGCATGAGGGGCTACAAGGCTGTTGCCGATCTCGTTGATGCCGACACGGGCGAGGTTGTGCTCGAGGCCGGCAAGAAGCTCACGGCCCGCGCTGCCCGCCAGCTCGAGGAGAAGGGCGTCAAGGCCCTGCGCGCCAGCGATGAGGATCTGTACGGCCAGTACGTGGCCGAGGACCTGGTCGACCTCTCGACGGGCGAGATCTTCGCCGAGGCCGGCGAGGAGATCACGGCCAAGCTGCTGACGACGCTCACCGAGCAGGGCTTCACCGAGATCCCGGTGCTCGACATCGACCACGTCAACATCGGCCCCTACATCCGCAACACGCTTGCCATCGACAAGAACTCCTCGCGCGAGGAGGCCCTGTTCGACATCTACCGGGTGATGCGCCCGGGCGAGCCGCCGACGCTGGAGACGGCGGAGGCGATGTTCCACTCGCTGTTCTTCGATCCGGAGCGCTACGACCTCTCGGCGGTCGGCCGCGTGAAGATGAACATGCGCCTCGATCTCGACTGCCCGGACACGGTCAGGACGCTGCGCCGCGAGGACATGATCGCGGTGGTGAAGGCCCTCGTGGACCTGCGCGACGGCCGCGGCGAGATCGACGACATCGACCACCTCGGCAACCGCCGTGTGCGCTCGGTGGGCGAGCTCATGGAGAACCAGTATCGCCTGGGCCTCCTGCGCATGGAGCGCGCCATCAAGGAGCGCATGTCCTCGGTCGACATCGACACGGTGATGCCGCAGGACCTCATCAACGCCAAGCCGGCTGCGGCGGCGGTGCGCGAGTTCTTCGGCTCCTCGCAGCTCTCGCAGTTCATGGACCAGACGAACCCGCTGTCGGAAGTGACGCACAAGCGTCGCCTTTCGGCGCTTGGTCCGGGCGGCCTGACGCGCGAGCGCGCCGGCTTCGAGGTGCGCGACGTGCATCCGACGCACTACGGCCGCATCTGCCCCATCGAGACGCCGGAAGGTCCGAACATCGGCCTCATCAACTCGCTCGCCACCTTCGCGCGCGTCAACAAGTACGGCTTTATCGAGGCGCCCTACCGCAAGGTGAAGGACGGGCGTGTCACCGAGGAGGTGGTCTACCTCTCGGCGATGGAGGAGCAGAAGTACAACATTGCCCAGGCGAACGCCGCCATCGACGGCGAGGGCCGGCTGACGGAGGACCTCGTGGTCTGTCGCCGCGCGGGCGACGTCGTCGTCGTTCCGCCGGATCGCGTCGACTACATGGACGTGTCGCCGAAGCAGCTCGTGTCGGTCGCTGCGGCGCTCATCCCGTTCCTCGAGAACGACGACGCCAACCGCGCCCTCATGGGCTCGAACATGCAGCGCCAGGCCGTGCCGCTGGTGAAGGCGGACGCGCCTTTCGTCGGCACCGGCATGGAGGCGGTCGTCGCCCGTGACTCGGGCGCCGCGATCGCCGCCCGCCGCACCGGTATCGTTGACCAGGTGGACGCGACCCGTATCGTCGTCCGCGCCACGCAGGATCTCGACCCGAGCAAGTCGGGCGTCGACATCTACCGGCTGCAGAAGTTCCAGCGTTCCAACCAGTCGACCTGCATTAACCAGCGGCCACTGGTGAAGGTGGGCGATCTTGTCAAGAAGGGGGACATCATCGCCGACGGTCCCTCGACCGATCTTGGCGAGCTTGCGCTCGGCCGCAACGTCCTCGTCGCCTTCATGCCGTGGAACGGCTACAACTTCGAGGACTCGATCCTGCTCTCCGAGCGGATCGTGAAGGACGACGTCTTCACCTCGATCCACATCGAGGAGTTCGAGGTCAGCGCCCGCGACACCAAGCTCGGGCCGGAGGAGATCACGCGCGACATTCCGAACGTCTCGGAAGAGGCGCTGAAGAACCTCGACGAGGCCGGCATCGTCTACATCGGCGCGGAGGTCCACGCCGGCGACATCCTTGTCGGCAAGATCACGCCTAAGGGCGAGAGCCCGATGACGCCGGAGGAGAAGCTTCTGCGCGCCATCTTCGGCGAGAAGGCCTCCGACGTGCGCGATACCTCGCTGCGCGTGCCGCCGGGTGTCACCGGCACCGTTGTCGAGGTGCGCGTGTTCAACCGCCACGGCGTGGACAAGGACGAGCGCGCCCAGGCGATCGAGCGCGAGGAGATCGAGCGCCTGGCCAAGGACCGCGACGACGAGCAGGCGATCCTCGACCGCAACGTCTACGCCCGTCTCGCCGAGATGCTGATCGGCCAGACGGCGATCGCCGGTCCGAAGGGCTTCAAGCGGGATGCGCAGCTGACGCGCGAGTCGCTCAACGAATATCCGCGCTCGCAGTGGTGGCAGTTCGCCGTCGCCGACGACGCGGTGATGAGCGAGATCGAGGCGATGCGCAAGCAGTACGACGAGTCGAAGAAGCGTCTCGAGCAGCGCTTCCTCGACAAGGTCGAGAAGCTGCAGCGCGGCGACGAGCTGCCTCCGGGCGTGATGAAGCAGGTCAAGGTCTTCATCGCCGTCAAGCGCAAGATCCAGCCCGGCGACAAGATGGCCGGCCGCCACGGCAACAAGGGTGTCGTGTCGAAGATCGTCCCCGTCGAGGACATGCCGTTCCTCGAGGATGGCACGCCTGTCGACATCGTGCTCAACCCGCTGGGCGTGCCGAGCCGCATGAACGTCGGCCAGATCCTGGAGACGCACCTTGGCTGGGCCTGCGCCGGCCTCGGTCTCCAGATCGGGCAGGCGTACGACGCGTACATGAAGACGCAGAACATCGAGCCTCTGCGCAAGAAGCTCCACGAGATCTACGGCGACAATCCCGAGGTCGCGGCGATGTCGGACGAGGAGCTCGTCGAGATGAGCGCCAACCTGCGGCGCGGCGTGCCCATCGCGACGCCGGTGTTTGACGGTGCCAAGGAGGCGGACATCGAGCAGATGCTGGAGCAGGCGGGTCTCGACCGCTCTGGCCAGTCGACGCTCTACGACGGTCGCACGGGCGAGCCGTTCGATCGCAAGGTGACGGTGGGCTACATCTACATGCTGAAGCTCCACCACCTCGTCGACGACAAGATCCATGCTCGCTCGATCGGTCCGTACTCGCTCGTCACGCAGCAGCCGCTTGGCGGCAAGGCGCAGTTCGGCGGTCAGCGCTTCGGCGAGATGGAGGTGTGGGCGCTCGAGGCTTACGGTGCCGCCTACACCCTGCAGGAAATGCTCACGGTCAAGTCGGACGATGTGGCCGGCCGCACCAAGGTCTACGAGGCCATCGTGCGCGGCGACGACACCTTCGAGGCCGGCATTCCGGAGAGCTTCAACGTGCTCGTCAAGGAGATGCGCTCGCTCGGCCTCAACGTCGAGCTCATCTCGACCAAGAGGCCGGCTGCGGAGCTGCCTCCGTCGGAGGCCGCGGAATGACCGGCGCCACGGGCGCCGTGTCACCCGCGTGGGGTTGAGGGACAAGGGGTCGCGGACGCAACAGGGCCGCGACCCATCGAAACGAGCGTCGATGTCGGGGGACGCCCCGACGTCCGCATGAGATGCCGGCGGAGACGGGTCGCCCAGGCGGCGCCTCCGCAACCGAGGAGACGGCGATGAATCAAGAGGTCATGAATCTCTTCAATACCCAGGCTCCGGCGCAGGCCTTCGACCAGATCAAGATTTCGCTCGCCAGCCCGGAAAAGATTCTGTCCTGGTCCTACGGCGAGATCAAAAAGCCGGAGACGATCAACTACCGCACGTTCAAGCCCGAGCGTGACGGTCTGTTCTGCGCCCGCATCTTCGGCCCGATCAAGGATTACGAGTGCTTGTGCGGCAAGTACAAGCGCATGAAGTACAAGG
>QGUM02000026.1:0-18402 GCA_003242455.2 Actinomycetes bacterium | reverse complement strand
TCATGGACTCCCACTTCGTTCCCAACATGACCCTGGGCCTGCCCGTGGTCAAGCGCATCGCCGAGGTGAGCCCGCTGCCCCTGGACGTGCACCTCATGATCGACGACCCCGACCACTGGGCGGCCCGCTACGCCGAGGTCGGCGCGAACTCCGTCACCTTCCACTATGAGGCCGCCAAGGACGCCGTGGCCATCGCGCGCGACATCCGCTCCCTGGACGCCCGCGCCTCCGTGGCGATCAAGCCAGGCACCCCGGCCGAGGCGGTCTTCGATCTCCTGCCCGAGGTGGACATGGTGCTCGTGATGACCGTCGAGCCCGGATTCGGGGGCCAGGCCTTCATGCCGGAGGTGCTTCCCAAGCTGGGCGCCCTGCGGGAGGCTGCGCAGCAGGCGGGGGTCGACCTGTGGCTCCAGGTGGACGGCGGCATCTCGCTCGACACCGTCGCCGACGCCGTGGGCGCCGGGGCGGACACGCTCGTCGCAGGCTCGTTCGTGTATCACCACCACGACCCGGGCAGCCAGGTGCGCGCTCTCCGCGAGGCGGCGCTCGCCGCCCAGGGCCATGCCCGCTGACGAGCGCAGCCCCATGGACAGGGCGGTCGAGCTCGCCGCCCTGGGACCCGCACACGGGCCGAACCCGCGCGTGGGCGCCGTCCTGGTAGGCCCTGACGGCTCGATCGTGGGGGAGGGGTGGCACCACGGCGCGGGCACGCCACACGCCGAGGTCGAGGCCATCTCCGACGCCGCACGGCGCGGCCTGTCGACCGAGGGGGCCACGGCGTATGTGACCCTCGAGCCGTGCGCGCACACGGGACGCACCGGTCCATGCACCGATGCGCTCACGGCCGCGCGCGTCGGCGGCGTCGTGTACGCGGTGGCCGATCCGAATCCGGCCGCCGCCGGCGGCGCGCAGGTGCTGGCCGAGCGGGGCATCCCTGCACGCCTGGAGCCGCATCCCGGGGCCGCCGCGCTCAACGCACGGTGGCTCGTCGCCATGCGGCGCCAGCGCCCCTACGTCATCGCCAAGTGGGCGCAGACGCTCGACGGCCGGATCGCCGCGCGCGACGGCTCGAGCTTCTGGATCACGGGCGAGGAGGCGCGCGAGCACACGCATCGCACGCGAGCCGAGGTCGACGCGATCGTGGTGGGCACGGGCACCGTGCTCGCCGACGACCCTCAGCTCAGCGCGCGCCCGGGCGGCCAGGACGCAGAGCACCAGCCGCTGCGCGTCGTCATGGGCCGGCGGGAGACGCCCGGGGCGCGCGTGTGGCGGGACGCCAACGCCGTCCACGTGCCCACGCACGATCCGCACGAGGTCCTGGCCGTGCTCCACGAGCGACAGGCGCGCACCGTCATGGTCGAGGGCGGCGCGGCGGTCGTCACCGCCTTCCTCGCCCACGGCCTCGTGGACGAGATCCATGCCTACGTGGCGCCCGCGCTGCTGGGAGCCGGCACATCGGCCGTGGGCGATCTGGGAATCGACTCCCTGTCGCAGGCGTTGAGGGCTTCACGGGTCGAGGCCACGCCGCTGGGTGCGGATACCCTGATACGGGCCTTCGTGAGCCCCGACGCACGCTGACAGGAGGCGAGATGTTCACGGGCATCGTGGAAGCGATGGGCACCGTCACCTCCGTCGCGGAGGACGGCGCTCGCTCCCAGCTGACGATCTCCACCCCGGGATGGGGAGCGGATCTGCAGCACGGCGAGTCCATCGCGGTGGACGGCGTCTGCCTCACCGTCGCCAAGCACACGGGCGACGAGTGGATCGCGGACGTCATGCGCATCACCCGCGAGCTCACGACGCTCGGCTCGGTGCAGCCGGGCGCGCGCGTCAACCTCGAGCGCGCCATGCGTGCGGACGGCCGGTTCGGCGGGCACATCCTGCAGGGCCACGTGGACGGCATCGCGACGCTCGTGGCGCGCGACTCGCAGCCGGACTGGGACGACCTCACCTTCGAGATCCCTGAGCACCTTGCTCGTTACGTCGTCGCCAAGGGCTCCATCGCCCTCAACGGCACGTCGCTCACCGTGGCCGGCGTGGACGGCGCGCGTGTCACCGTGTCGCTGATCCCGACGACGCTGGCGGAGACCACCTTCGGCGCGCTCGAGGTGGGCGCCCGGGCGAACGTCGAGGTCGACGTCATCGCCAAGCACGTCGAGCGCCTGCTGCAGGAGCGAGCATGAGCGATCCCATCGTCGAGCTCGTCGAGCGCGCCCTGGAGGACCTCAAGCAGGGCAAGCCGGTCCTTGTGTCCGACTCGCGCGATCGCGAGAACGAGGCGGACTTCATCCTCTCCGCCGAGCGCGCCACCGTGGAGTGGATCGCCTGGGGAATCCGCCACTCGAGCGGCTACCTGTGCGCGCCCATGCCGAGCGAGAAGGCCGATGCCCTGCACCTGCCGCTCATGGTGCCGCGCAGCGAGGACCCCCGCCGCACGGCCTACACCGTGTCCGTGGACGCGGCATCGGGCATCACGACGGGAATCTCCGCGGCAGACCGCCACCGCACCCTCCAGGTCCTGGCACGTCCGGACGCGAAGCCGGAGGACGTCATCCGTCCCGGGCATGTATTGCCCCTGCGCGCTGTTGCAGGTGGCGTCCTGCATCGTCCTGGACACACCGAGGCCGCCGTCGACCTGTGCCGCCTCGCCGGCCTGGAGCCGGTGGGAGTCATCGCGGAGCTGGTCAACGACGACGGCACGATGATGCGCCAGGGCGACGCGTCACAGCTCGCCCAGAAGGAGGGCCTCGTCCTCATGACGATCGCCGACCTCATCCACTACCGCCGCGCCAAGAACGACGTCCCCGAGCCCGTCGAGCCGCAGCCGCATCGTGTCGCCTTCGACGGCGAAGCCCGCCTGCCCACCCAGTACGGCGAGTTCACCATCAAGGGATTCCGCGACGAGCGCACGGGCGACCAGCACGTGGTGCTGTGGCGCGCGCCCGTCGAGGGCGTCGTGCCGATCGTGCGCGTGCACTCGGAGTGCCTGACGGGCGACGCCTTCGGCTCGGTGAGATGCGAGTGCGGCCCGCAGCTGCACGCCGCCATGGAGCGCGTGGCGCAGGAGGGCGGCGCCGTCATCTATCTCACCGGCCACGAGGGCCGCGGCATCGGCATCCTGCACAAGATCCAGGCCTACGCCCTGCAGGACGCCGGGCGCGACACGGTGGACGCCAACACGGACCTGGGCCTGCCGGTGGACCGTCGCGAATACGGCGCCGCCGCCGCGATCCTGCACCAGCTGGGCCTGCAGCGGATCCGCCTGCTGACGAACAACCCCGCCAAGGTCGAGGGCCTGAGGGCCTCCGGCATCGACGTCGCCGAGCGCGTCGCCCTCCACGTGGGCGCGCACCCGGAGAACGAGGCCTACCGCCTGGCTAAGATCGAGCGCATGGGTCACATCAAGGGCGACGACGAGTGAGCGGCGCCGGAGCACCGCAGATCGCGGTCGACGGCAGCGGCATCACCGTCGAGATCGTCGCCGCACAGTGGCACACCGAGGTCATGGACGGCCTTGTCGCGGGAGCCATCCGCGCCGCCGATGCCGCCGGAGCGTCCTACCGTCTCCACCGCGTCCCCGGCGCCTTCGAGCTGACCGTCATGGCCGAGGCGCTCGCACGCAGGGGCGCTGAGGCGATCGTGTGCCTCGGGGTGGTCATCAAGGGGGCCACGCCGCACTTCGAGTACGTCTGCGAGGGCGTCACGCACGGACTGACCGACGTGGCCCGCACGCACGCCGTTCCCGTGGGCTTCGGCGTCCTCACCTGCGATGACGACGCCCAGGCCCGCGACCGTGCCGGGCTGCCCGGTTCGCGCGAGGACAAGGGCCGCGAGGCGGTCGAAGCCGCCCTTGCCACGGCGTTGGTGCTCCGCGGCCTGTAGCCGCGCCCGATAGGCTGGGCGCGTGAAGTCCTTCGACGAACTGTTCGCACAGCTGAGCGAGCGTGCCGTGGAGCGCCCCGCGGGCTCCGGCACCGTGGCCCTGCTGGACGCCGGCGTGCATGCGATCGGCAAGAAGCTCGTCGAGGAGGCCGCTGAGGCGTGGATGGCCGCCGAGTACGAGTCCGACGAGGCGGCCGCCGAGGAGATCGCCCAGCTCCTGTACCACGCGCAGGTGATGATGATCGCCCGCGGCCTGACCCTGGCCGACATCGGCCGGTACCTGTAGGGGAGCCATGCTTCGCATCGCCGTCCCGAACAAGGGATCCCTGTCCGAGCCTGCCATCCAGCTGCTGAGGGAGGCGGGCTACAAGGAGCGCCGCGACCCGCGCGAGCTCGTGCTCGTCGACCAGCGCAACGACGTCGAGTTCTTCTTCCTGCGTCCGCGCGATGTGGCCGTCTACGTCGGCTCCGGAACCGTCCAGGCGGGCATCACCGGCCGCGACCTCCTTCTCGACTCCGGTGCCGAGGCGACGGAGCAGCTCGAGCTGGGCTTCGGCGCTTCGACCTTCCGCTACGCCGCGCCGCCCGGCGAGATCACCTCCGTGGAGCAGCTGCAGGGCAAGCGCGTCGCGACGTCCTACCCGACGCTCGTGACCAACCACCTGCGCTCCTTCGGCATCGAGGCCGACGTGGTGCGCCTCGACGGCGCCGTGGAGTCCTCGGTGCGCCTGGGCGTGGCCGATGCCGTCGCGGACGTCGTGTCCACCGGCACGACGCTGCGCTCGGCTGGCCTGGAGGTCTTCGGCGAGCCGATCCTCAAGTCCGAGGCGATCCTCATCCGCGCCAACGACGTCGCCGAGGAGACCGTGGCCGTGCTCGCGGCCCGCCTGCGCGGAGTCCTCATGGCTCGCCAGTACGTGCTCATGGACTACGACGTGCCGTCCGACCGGCTCGAGGCCGCGGTGAAGATCACGCCGGGCTTCGAGGCGCCGACGGTGACGCCGCTGCACGGCTCCGACTGGAAGGCCGTGCGAGTGATGGTGCCGCGCTCGGAGATGAATCAGGTCATGGACGAGCTCTACAAGGTGGGCGCGCGCGCGATCCTCACCACGGAGCTGCTCGCGGTCAGGGTGTAGCCGTCATGGCGCAGATCGATCCCGCTGAGCGTCTGCTCAACCTGATCATCGCGCTGACGCACGCGCGCACGCGCATGACGCGGGCGCAGATCCGCGAGTCGGTCGCCGGCTACGAGCCGCTGCCCGCAGGGCTGAGCGAGGAGGAGGCCGCCCGCAGGGACGCCGCCTTCGAGAGGATGTTCGAGCGCGACAAGGACGACCTGCGTCGCATGGGCATCCCGCTGCAGACCGTCGTGGATCCCACCCACGGGGACGAGATCGGCTACCGCATCGACCCGTCCAACGCCCGCATGCAGGCGATCGACCTCACGGCGGCGGAGCTGGCCGTGGTCGCGCTGGCCGCCGAGTACTGGACCGACGCCACGGTAGGCCAGGAGGCGCGGCAGGCCCTCACCAAGGTCGCCTCCGGCTCCGGGCCTCGCCCGCAGGTCGCGCTGCCCTTCGCGGCGCGCTCCGTGGCCTCCAGCGAGGCGATCCTGGTGCTCGCCGAGGCGATCCAGCACAGGCAGGCCGTGCGGTTCGAGTACGCCTCCGCGAACTCGGGGTCGGTGGGGGTGCGCACCGTGGAGCCCTGGCATCTGTCGATGGGCGGGGGCGCGCAGTACCTCACGGGACTTGACCGCGACAGGGGACAGGCACGCACGTTCCGCGTGAGCCGGATCCTCGGCGCGGTCAGGACCATCGGGCCCGACGGCGCCTACGAGGTCCCCGACCCGCTGCCCGTGGGCGGCGACAGGGGACAGGAGCCGCTCAAGACCGCCCGCGTCGCGCTGCGCCCCGAGTCCGGCCACGCGCTGCGCGAGAGAGGCACGCCGGCGGGGACAGACGACGGCTGGGACGTCGTCGACGTCGAGTACCGCTACGGGGACGCCCTGCGAGACGAGGTGCTCGCTCTGGGAGGCGCCGCACGCATCGTCGAGCCCGCCGAGCTCGCCGCGCAAGTGCGCGATCACGCTCGCGCCGCCCTGGAGGTGAGCCGTGGCTGAGCGCGCCACCGACCGCGTCACGCGGATGCTCGGCATCGTGAGCTACCTCGAGGCCAACGGCGCCACGCCCTTCGGGGAGCTCGCCGCGCAGTTCGGCGTCTCCGTGGACCAGATCCGCAAGGACGTCCTGACGCTGTGGGTCTCCGGCCTTCCCGGCTACATGCCCGATGACCTCATCGACTTCGATCCCGACCTCTTCGACGAGGACGTCGCCCGCCTCAGGGAGGGCCACGGCGTCTCCCAGGTGCGCTTCTCCGCCCGCGAGGCGGTGGCGCTCATCGGTGCGCTGCAGTCGCTCATCGCGTCCGGCGTCGCGCCCGCCGCGGCGCACTCGGCCATGGAGAAGCTGCGTGACGCGCTCGGCGTCGAGGGCATCGAGACGTCGCATCCCGCCCAGATCCCCGGCGAAGTCCTCGGCCCGCTGCGGCAGGCGATCCTGGAGCGGCACGCCGTGCAGCTCGACTACGTGGACGCGAAGGACAACCGCACCTCGCGCACGGTGGAGCCGCACCGCATCGTCTCGATCGGCGGCGTCGCCTACCTCGAGTGCTGGTGCCGTCGCGCCGAGGGGTACCGCACGCTGCGCATCGACCGCATGCGGGCCGTCGAGATGCTCGACGACGACGTGGCGACCGCGCCGTCCGATGCCGTGGGCTTCGACCTCCAGACCCGCTTCGAGGCCACCGTGGTGCTCGCGCCCGGCGCTCGCTGGGCCATCGAGGACCTGCCGGGCGTCACGCTGGAGGCCGCGGGCGACGACGTCGTGGCGCGCTTCGGCGTGGCCGATGCCGCGTTCGTGGCGGGCAGGCTGCTGAGCGTGGCGCCGTACGTGCGCTCGGTCGAGCCGCAGGAGCTGCGCGAGGCGCTCGCCGTCCAGGCGCACGCGGTCCTCGCGGCACAGGCATAGACTGTCCGGGCACGAGGACTGCTAAGGAGGCTGGACATGGGAGCGCTGCGCGGCTGGCACATCGTCGTACTGCTCGTCGTCATCTTGCTGCTCTTCGGCGCGCCCAAGCTGCCCGAGCTGGCCCGCAGCATCGGCAAGTCGCTGCGCATCCTCAAGGACGAGACCAAGGCCCTTTCGAACGACTCTGACGAGACGGGGAAGGCCTCCTCCGGCGACGCCGAGGACGCCGACGGGAAGCGTGGCGCGTAGGTCCGAGCGTCGGGCCAATCCCGAGGCCCGCATGCCTGTGCGGGCTCACCTCGCGGAGTTCCGCAACCGCCTCATCTGGTCTGTCATCGGCCTCGCGGCGGGATCCGTGGTGGGCTGGTTCCTCTTCGAGCCCGCGTTCGAGGCGCTCCAGGAGCCGGTCCTCGCCATCACCGCGGACCCGAGCTCGCTCGTGTCCATCAACTTCGCCGGCCTGGCGACGGCCCTCGACATGCGCGTCAAGGTGTCGGTGTTCCTGGGCCTCATCATCAGCTCGCCGTGGTGGCTGTACCAGGTGTGGGCGTTCCTCGCGCCGGGGCTCAAGGGCAAGGAGAAGCGCTACTCGCTGGGCTTCATGGCGGCGGCCATCCCGCTGTTCGCGGCGGGAATCGCCCTCGCCTGGATCGTCTTCCCCCATGCGGTGCAGATCCTGACGGAGTTCCGCCCCGAGGGGACCTCCCAGCTCCTCGACGCCCAGCTCTACCTGACCTTCGTCATGCGCCTGTTCATCGCGTTCGGGCTCGCCTTCGTGTTCCCCGTGGTCATGGTCGCGCTGACGTGGGCCCGCCTCGTCGCCGTGCGGACGTGGCTCAAGGGATGGCGATGGGCGGTGCTGCTCATCTTCGTCTTCGCCGCGGTCATGACGCCCACGCCCGATGCCGTCACCATGATCGTGATGGCGCTTCCGATGTGCGGCCTGTACTTTGGCGCCATCGGCATCGGCGCGCTGGGCGCGCGTTCGCGACGAAGCGAGGTGGAGTGAGCAGGCTGGGGGTCATCACCAATCCCACATCGGGATCCGGGCGAGGAGCGAGGCTGGGAGCCGAGACGCTCGCGGCGCTGTCCGCCAACGGGCACCAGGTCGTGAACCTGTCCCACGGCTCATGGGTCGCGTCCTACGAGGCGGCGATGAGGCAGCGGCGCAAGCTCGACGCGCTCGTCGTCGTGGGCGGCGACGGGATGGTCCACCTGGGCATCCAGGTGTGCGCCGAGCGCAAGCTGCCGCTCGGCATCGTCGCGGCGGGCTCCGGCAACGACCTCGCCAAGACTCTCCAGCTGCCCGAGCACGACATCCCCGCATCGATCGAGCGCATCGAGGCGGGCCTGGCCGGAGACGTCGTCCAGGTCGACGTCGGCAAGGTCACCGGCAGACTCCTCGAGCAGCCTGGCAATCCGCGCTACTTCTCCGCCGTCCTGTCTGCAGGCATCGACGCGGCGGTGGCCGCATACGGCTCGAACCTCAAGTATCCGCGCGGCCCGCTCAAGTACAAGGTCGCGACGGCGCGGGAGCTGCCGCGCTACAAGCCATACGGCGTGCGCCTCACCGTGGACGGCAAGACGTGGGACAAGGTCGTCACGCTCGTGGCGGTCGCGAACTCTCCCGTGTTCGGCGGCGGCCTGCGCATCTCCCCGGACTCGTCCGTGACCGACGGCGAGCTCGAGCTCGTCGTCACCGAGCCGCTCAAGCGCAGGAACATCGTGAGGCTCTTCCCCAAGCTCATGGAGGGCACGCACCTGTCCGATCCCCGGATCCAGGTCATCAAGGCCAAGACGGTCGGCATCGAGCAGGGGCCGAGCGGCGCCCGTCTTCCCGCCGCCTTCGCGGACGGAGAGCTCGTGGGCGCCGAGCCGTTCACCGTGAGCGTCGTCAAGGGCGGGCTGCGCGTGCTCGGAGGCAAGGCCAAGTAGCCTGGCTGCGTGAGCTATGCAGAGCGGTACGCGGCCGCGAAGCAGCGAGCGAAGCACAGGGACCTCATCGAGTTCGAGGAGTCGCTCAGCTTTCCGCTCGACGACTTCCAGCGCGACGCGTGTCAGGCGGTGGCGGAGGGTCACTCCGTCCTCGTCGCCGCACCCACGGGCGCCGGAAAGACGCTCGTGGGGGAGTTCGCCGTCCGCCATGCCCATGTGCGCGGCCACAAGGCCTTCTACACGACGCCCATCAAGGCCCTGAGCAACCAGAAGCACCAGGACCTTCGCGCCGTCTACGGCTCCGAGAACGTCGGCCTGCTGACCGGCGACACGAGCGTCAACCCGGACGCGGACATCGTCGTCATGACGACCGAGGTGCTGCGCAACATGATCTACGCGCGCTCGCGCGCCCTCGACAGGCTCGGCGTGGTGGTGCTTGACGAGGTCCACTACCTGGCGGACCGCTTCCGCGGCTCGGTGTGGGAGGAGGTCATCGTCCACCTCGCCGCCCGCACCGCGATCGTGGCGCTGTCTGCGACCGTGTCGAACGCGGAGGAGTTCGGCGCGTGGCTGTCGGAGGTGCGCGGCGACACGCGCGTCATCGTGAGCGAGCATCGGCCCGTGCCCCTGTGGCCTCACGTCCTGGTGCGAGAGGGGCTCTACGACCTCTACGCGCCCGGCGTGGACCCGTCGGACCCCGGACCGAACCCCCGCCTCAATCCCGAGCTGGAGGCCATCACCCGCCGCCAGCGCCACGAGGCCGAGCCGTTCTCCAAGCACGGCCGCCGCAACGGCGGGGGAGGGAGCAGGCCCCGGCCGCGTCGCTCGCCGCCCCGCTTCGCCGTCGTGGACGTGCTGGACCAGCAAGGCCTCCTGCCGGCCATCGTGTTCGTCTTCTCGCGTCAGGGCTGCGACGACGCCGTGGACCAGGTCAGGGCCGCCGGCATGGTCCTCACCACGGAGGCCGAGCGCGCCCAGATCGCGGCGATCGTCGACGCGCGATGCGCCGGGCTGCCGCCCGAGGACCTGGGCGCCCTGGGCTTCGCCCACTGGCGCGACCACCTGGAGGCGGGCATCGCGGCGCACCACGCCGGCATGATCCCGCTGTTCAAGGAGGTCGTGGAGGAGCTCTTCGCCGCCGGCCTCATCAAGGTGGTGTACGCGACCGAGACGCTCGCCCTGGGCATCAACATGCCTGCGCGCTCGGTGGTGCTCGAGAAGCTCGTCAAGTGGGACGGCACGGGGCACAAGGACCTCACCCCTGGCGAGTACACCCAGCTCACGGGTCGCGCGGGCCGTCGCGGCATCGACATCGAGGGCCACGCGATCGTCGTGGAACATCCGGGCTTCGACGCGAGTCAGCTGGGGCGCCTGGCGTCGCGACGGACCTATCCGCTCGTGTCCTCGTTCCACCCGAGCTACAACATGGCGGTCAACCTCGTCGCATCGTCCGGCGTGACGCGCGCGCGGGAGCTCCTCGAGATGTCCTTCGCGCAGTTCCAGGCGGACCAGGGCGTCGTGGGCAAGGCCCGCCGGGTGAGGGAGCTCGATGCGAGCCTGCAGGGCTTCCGTGACGCCTTGGCATGCGACAAGGGCGACTTCCTCGAGTACGCCGGGCTGCGCGAGAAGCTCAGCCGCGCCCAGAAGAGCGCCCAGAGGGCCCGCGGGCAGGCCCGCAGGGAGGCGACCGCCGAGCTGCTCGCCGGGCTCCAGCGCGGAGACGTGGTGCGCGTCCGCGCAGGTCGCCGCAGCGGCTTCGCCGTGGTGGTCCAGCCCGATGCCGATCCCCATGCCCCGCGTCCCGCCGTCGTGGGCGAGGGCGGACGCCAGTTCCGCCTGTCCGTCGCCGACCTCCACCACGGGCTCGACGTCGCGGGACGGCTCACCGTTCCGCGCAAGCTCGACTATCGCAGCGCCCGCAGCCGCAAGGAGCTCGCCGCCGTCCTGGAGTCGCGCCGGCTCGAGTTCCGCGACGCCGTGGGCGCGACACGCGGCAAGCAGCACGGCAAGCGGGCCGGTGAGGGCTCCGACGCCCAGATCGAGGAGCTGCGCGCCCGTATCCGCGCCCATCCGTGCCACCAGTGCCCCGATCGCGAGGCCCACGCCCGATGGGCTGAGCGCTACTTCCAGACCTTGCGCGACAAGGACCGGCTGGCAGGGGAGATCAGCCGCGCGACGGGCTCCATCGCGGCCGTCTTCGACCGTCGCTGCACGGTGCTGCGCCGCCTCGGCTATCTCGCGGGCGAGGGCGAGGACACGCACGTGACCGCGCTGGGCCAGGCGATGCGCACGCTGTACTCGGAGAACGACATCGTCATCGCGGAGTGCCTGCGCGAAGGCCTGTGGTCCAAGCTCAACCCGCCCGCGCTGGCCGCCGTGGTCTCGTCGCTGCTCTACAGCGGCCGGCGCGAGGACGAGACGAAGACGCCGCGCATCCCTGGCGGATCGAACGGCGTGCTCGGCGTCGCCCTGCGCGACACCCAGCGCGTGTGGTCCCGCATCGACGACCTCCACACCGAGCACCGCCTGCCGTCGCTTCCCGCGCCCCACTGGGGCATCGTCTCGGCCGTCCACGGCTGGGCGCAGGGCAAGAGCCTCGACGTGGTCCTGGACGGCACCGAGATCGCTCCCGGCGACATGGTGCGCTGGTGCAAGCAGGTCATCGACGCCCTGGACCAGATCGCGGAGTCGGCCCTGGATCCCGCGCTGCAGGAGCGCGCGCGGCAAGGCGTCACCGCCATGCGGCGAGGCGTCGTCGCGTACTAGGCCCCGCCCGCTTTAGGCTTGCACGGTGTCGCGTCTGAAGAACCTCGTGCTGGCCGTCGTGGCCGGCCTGATGCTCTCCGCCGCGTTCCCCGACATCGGGGCCTGGTTCCTCGCTCCGGTCGCCATCGGCGTCCTCTTCATCGCCGTCTCGCAGTCGCGGGCACGGGGTGCGTTCGGCCTGGGCTTCGTGTTCGGGATGGCGTTCTTCCTGGTGCACGTGTCGTGGATCAAGTTCGCCGTGGGACCCGTTCCTTGGGTGGCCCTGTGCGCGGCCTGTGCCGCCTACTTCGGCCTCGCGTGCGCCGTGTTCGCCCACGCGAACTGGGCCGGGTTCTTCGACGGACGGCCGTGGCTGACGGTGCCCGTGTTCGCCGTCGCCTGGGTCGCCGCCGAGACCGTCCGCTCCTTCGGGCCCTTCGGGGGCTTTCCCTGGGGTCGTCTCGCGTTCGCCGTCGTCGACGCGCCGGTGGTGAACCTGGCGAAGCTGGGCGGAGCGCCCCTGGTGTCCCTCGCCGTGGCGGTCACGGGCGGCTTCCTGGGCCTGGCGTGGATGGCGTTGCGGGAGAAGCGCGCGCTCACGGCCGTCGGGGCGCCGGTGCTTGCGCTCGCCATCATGCTCGCGCCGCTGGGAGTGCCCCTCGACGAGCGTCCCGAGGTCGGCACGCTGCGCGTGGGATGGGCTCAGGGCAACGTGCCCAACGAGGGCCTGGACTCGCTCCAACAGGCGCGCCTGGTGACGCAGAACCACACCGCCGCCACGCTGCAGCTGGCCCAGGAGGCCGCCGCGCCGCTCGACCTGACCGTGTGGCCGGAGAACTCCGTCGACATCGACCCGCGCATCGACGAGCCGACGCGCAGCCAGCTCAACCTGGCGGCCCAGGCCGTGGGGACTCCGCTGCTCATCGGCACGGTCGACTACTCGCCGCCGGGGGGCCGCTACAACACCTCGCTCATCTGGCTGCCGTCCGGCGAGCCCGCTGGAGAGTACCGCAAGCAGCAGCCTGCGGCGTTCGCCGAGTACATCCCGATCCGCTCCATCGCGCGGCTGTTCTCGCCGGCGGTGGACCGCGTCACGAGCGACATGCTGCCCGGCGACGAGCCTGCCTTCATCGACGTGGACATCGCCTCGCTCGGCCGTGCGGTGCGGGTCGGGACGATCATCTGCTTCGAGGTCGCCTATGACTGGATCGCCCGCCAGTCTGCCTCCCACGAGGCGGAGTTCCTCGCGGTGCAGACCAACAATGCGACGTTCGGCATGACGGCGGAGTCCACGCAGCAGCTGGCCATGACGCGCCTGAGGGCCATCGAGACGGGCAAGGCCGCGCTCCAGGTCTCCACCGTGGGCGTGTCGGGCGTCGTGACGCCCGCGGGGCGCCTGATCGACCGCTCGGAGCTGTTCACGCAGGCGTGGGGAGAGACCGAGATCCCGCTGCGAACCTCCGTCACCCCCGCCGTGAGGTACGGGGCCTTCCTCGAGTGGGGAGTGGTGGCGATCGCCGCGCTCACGCTCATCGGGGCCGTGCGTGTGCGCCTCGACGAGAGGTACGAGTGGTGAGAGCCCTCGTCATCATCCCCACGTACAACGAGAGGGAGTCGCTGCCTCGCCAGGTCGCGGGCGTGCTCGAGCACGCGCCCGACGTGGACATCCTCGTCGTCGACGACAGCTCGCCCGACGGCACGGGAGAATGGGCCGATGCCGAGGCCGCGCGCCAGGAGCGCCTCCACGTCCTGCATCGGCCGGGAAAGCAGGGTCTGGGGGCGGCCTACCGGGCGGGATTCGCGTGGGCGCTCGAGCGCGACTACGACGTGATCGTGGAGATGGACGCCGACGGCTCCCACCAGGCCCGCCAGCTTCCCGACCTGCTCGCGCAGGCGGGGGAGGGGATCCTCGTCATCGGCTCCCGATGGGTGCCGGGAGGGTCCGTCGTCAACTGGCCGCTGCATCGCGAGCTGCTGTCGCGGGGCGCGAACACGTACGTGCGTGTGATGCTCGGGGTGTCCGTGCGCGACGCGACGGCGGGGTACCGCGCATATCACGCGGCGACGTTATGTCAGATTCCGCTTGACGAGGTCGAGTCGCACGGGTACTGCTTCCAGATCGACATGACCGTGCGAGCGCTGCAGGCAGGGGCGCGTGTCGTGGAGGTGCCGATCGAGTTCGTCGAACGCGACCGCGGGCAGTCCAAGATGAGCTTCGCGATCATCCGCGAAGCGCTGTGGAAGGTGACGCTGTGGGGCCTGCAGCGGCTGTGCGGCAGGAAACGCCGCTAGGCGGTCCGAAGACCGCCTAGCCCAGACGTCCTGCGCGAAGCAGCTCGAGACGCTCCTCGAGGAGCTCCTCGAGCTCAGCGATGGTGCGACGCTCCAGGAGCATGTCCCAGTGCGTGCGCTGCTGGCGCTCCGCCTGCGGCTCAGGACGCTCGCCGTCCCGCAGCAGGGCAAGGGCGCCGCAGTGGCACTCCCACGAGAGCGGGATGTCCGCCTCGATCGAGAACGGTAACGTCAGGACGTGCCCGTTGGGGCAGTCGTAGCTCACGTCCTGGCGCTCGGCGAGCTCCGCCGACGCGGGGCTCTCCATCGACTGGGTGCCCAGTCGCATTCCACGCAATGCTCGGTCAGCCATGTGTGCCTCCTTGAAGCGGGCTTGTGGCCCTCGCCGGGAGAACGCGCTGCAGAATCCCTTTGTTCCGGTTCGACAACGCGCGTAACGCAGATCACACTCCGTGCGGGAGCGATGCCTGGAAGCGCCGCGGATGCCGCGATCGGGGCGCCCTGAGCGGCGACGCTCAGGGCAAGAGGCGCCGGGCCGCCGACTCGACGAGTCCGAGCCGCCCGCATGCGCCCGCATGCGGCACGGTGGCCGTCCAGGCCCCTCCCGCAGGGCCATCCGTTGCGCCGATAATGCACATTATGTCAGAACGGCGCTGTGCTCAGAGCTCCAGCTCTCCTGAGGGCACCACCCTCGCCACGCGACCCGCTCCCGTGTGGTTCGCCCAGTAGCGGTTCGTCAGCGCGATGGTCTGCGGGGCCGTGGGGCCGCCGATGTCCGTCCTGTCCGGCGTCGTGTGCCCGTCCGCGACGAGCGTCGTGTCGTAGCCGCGCCCGAACGCCCCATGGAGCGTCGCCCGCACGCACGCATCGGAGTACGCCCCGACGATGACGACCTCGCCAACGCCGACCTCGCGCAGCACGTCGTCGAGCTCCGTGTCCTCGAACGCGTCCGGGTGCACCTTGTGGACGAGCGGCTCGTCCTCGCGCATCGTGAGCTCGGGGACGTACTCCCACTGGGGCGAGCCGATGGGCATGTCCTCATCCGAGTGCTGGATCCACACGACCGGCTCCCCTGCCGCTCGCGCACGATCCACCAGGCGTCCGATGACGTCGACGACCTCGTCTCGCCGGTACAGCGGGTCGATGATCTCGTGCTGGACGTCGACCACGACGAGAGCCTTGTGCGGGCGCTCCGGGAAGCGGGACATCGATTCCTCCACGACGCGACGGACCGACGCCGCATCACGGCCGATGCTAACCGAGCGCGGCGCGCTCCCCCGACATGGCGTCGGCCCTGTCCCGCGGCTACAGGGAGGCGATCTCCGCCATCTGCGCGCCGATCTCCTGCGCCCACTCGCGCACCCTCGCCATGTCGCGGAAGTCGCCTACGGGCGGGTTCAGCGGAGCCAGGAGCGCCCTCTCCCCCTCGTTGATGCGGTCGGGATCGAGCGCGCCCGTGAAGCGCATGTGGCCGCGCGCGCCGATCCTCTCCCCCAGCGCCTTCGCCTCGTCATGGCCCTCGCCCGGCGTCACGACGGTCTCGAGGCCCACGGAGAACGTCCACACGTCGCGCGTGACGAGCACGTCCGCGTGGTGCGCGATGAACTCCTCCGCGTCGCGTCGCCACAGGCCGCCGTACACCGCGCTTCCCACCACGATCGCGTCGTAGGGGTTGACCGTGAGGACCTCGTGGGCGTCGAGGCAGTCCACCTCGAAACCCTGCGCCGCCAGCTCAGCGGCGATGACGTGCGCGATCTCCCTGGTAGATCCATACTTGCTGCCCGCTGTGACGAGAACCCTCATGGCGAGACGCCCTCTTCCTGGACCGGCGTGCCCCGATCCCTCCGCCCACGCCCCCACGGCGATGGGAGCGTGCATCCGGATCTCCTGACGAGGCCATCGTCGCGCGCTGGGAGCGCACGCTCCGAGGACGAAGGTCCCTCGCGGGTGGCGCGTCAGGCGACGACGAGGACCAGGTCGCCACCCTGGAGCGGCTCGGTGCCCTTGACCACGACGCGCTGCACCGTGCCGGCGACGGGCGTGGTGATGGACGCCTCCATCTTCATCGCCTCGATGGTCGCGACGGCCTGGCCCGCCGCCACCTGCTGACCCTCCTCGACGATCGCCGTCACGGCGCCGGCGAAGGGCGCGGCGACGTGGCCGGGGTTGCCCGCATCGGCCCGCTCGCGCGCGACAACACGCACCTCGGCGCTGAGGTCGCGCACCTGGACAGGCCGCATCTGGCCGTTGTAGCTGAACATGCACCAGCGCATGCCGTGCTCGTCCGGCACGCCGATCGCCTCGAGCGAGACGAGCATCGTGACGCCCTTCTCCAGCTCGATGGTGATCTCCTCCCCCGTGCCCTCCTTGAGGCCGTACAGGTAGTGATACGTGTCGAGCACGGAGATGTCGCCGTACTTCGCGTAGTTCTCCTCGAACTCGCGCGCGGGCGCGGGGAACAGCAGCTCGTTGAGACGCTTGCGTCGCTGCGGACCGGGCACGGACAGGATGGTCTCGTCCTCCGCGCTCAGCGCGACGGGCGGCTTGGCGGCAGGACGGCCCTCGAGCGCCTTGGAGCGGAACGGCTCGGGCCAGCCGCCGGGCGGGTCGCCCAGCTCGCCGCGCAGGAAGCCGATGACGGAGTCGGGGACGTCGTATGCCGCCGGGTTGGCGGCGAAGTCGGCGGGGTCGGCGCCCAGGCCCACGAGGTGCAGGGCGAGGTCGCCCACGACCTTGGACGACGGCGTCACCTTGACCAGGCGGCCCAGGATGCGGTCTGCGGCCGCGTACATGTCCTCGATCTCCTCGAAGCGCTCCCCCAGGCCCAGCGACAGCGCCTGCTGGCGCAGGTTCGACAGCTGGCCTCCGGGGATCTCGTGGTGGTACACGCGGCCCGTGGGGCCGGGCAGGCCCGACTCGAACGGCGCGTACAGGCGGCGCACGGCCTCCCAGTAGGGCTCGAGGGCGGTGACGGACTCGAGCGACAGTCCGGTGTCGCGCTCCGTGTGCTCGAGCGCCGCGACGAGCGCCGACATGGACGGCTGGGACGTCGTGCCGGCCATCGCGGCGTTGGCGACGTCCACGGCGTCCACGCCTGCGGCCGATGCCGCGAGCAGGGTGGCGAGCTGGCCGCCGGCCGTGTCGTGGGTGTGCAGGTGCACAGGGACGTCGAAGTTCTTGCGCAGCGCGGTGACGAGCGTCGCGGCCGCGGCGGGACGCAGCAGGCCCGCCATGTCCTTGATCGCGAGCATGTGCACGCCGGCCTTGACGAGCTTCTCCGCGAGCTCAAGGTAGTAGTCGAGCGTGTACAGCTTCTCGTCCGGGTCGCTGAGGTTGCCGGTGTAGCACAGCGCTCCCTCCGCGATCGCGGTGCCCGTCTCCAGCACGGCGTCGATGGCCGGGCGCATCTGGTCGAAGTCGTTGAGCGCGTCGAAGACGCGGAAGATGTCCACGCCGGTCGAGGCGGCCTCGGCGACGAAGGCCCTGGCCACGGCATCGGGGTACGGGGTGTAGCCCACGGTGTTGCGCCCGCGCAGCAGCATCTGGATGGGAATGTTGGGCATCGCCTCGCGCAGGCGAGCGAGCCGCAGCCACGGGTCTTCGCTGAGGAAGCGCAGCGCGACGTCGTACGTGGCGCCGCCCCAGGCCTCCATGGACAGCAGCTGCGGCGTCAGGCGCGACACATGAGGCGCGACCTGGAGCATGTCGAAGGTCCGCACGCGCGTGGCGAGCAGGCTCTGGTGGGCGTCGCGGAACGTCGTCTCCGTGACGGCGAGCGCGGTCTGGGCCCGCAGGTCGGCGCAGAACTGCGCCGGGCCCACTGCGCGCAGGCGCTGGAGCGCGCCGTCGGGGACGGCAGCCTCCGCGTCGAGCGCGGGGAGCTTGGTCGCCGGACGCACGATCTTGGGCGGCTCCCCGTGCGGGCGGTTGATCGACACGTGGCCCAGGAAGGTCAGCATGCGCGTGGAGCGCTCGCTGGACTGGCTCACCTCGAGCAGGTCGGGGCGCTCCTCGATGAAGCGCGTCGAGATGTCCCCCGCCTTGAACTCCTTGTCGCGCAGCACCGCGAGCAGGAACGGGATGTTGTTCGCCACGCCGCGGATGCGGAACTCGGCGAGCGCGCGCTCGGCCCGACGCACGGCGGTGGCGAAGTCGGCTCCGCGACACGTGAGCTTGACGAGCATCGAGTCGAAGTCGCCCGTGATGCGCCCGCCTGCCATGCCCGTGGCGCCGTCGAGGCGCACGCCGGCGCCACCGGGGCTGCGGTAGGCGACGATGAGGCCGGTGTCGGGCTGGAAGCCGTTGCTCGGGTCCTCGGTGGTGATGCGGGTCTGGATCGCGAAGCCGTTGGTGCGGATCTCCTCCTGCACGATGCCGAGGTCGGCCAGGGTCTCCCCTGCCGCGATGCGCATCTGCGACGACACGAGGTCGATGTCCGTGACCTCCTCGGTCACGGTGTGCTCCACCTGGATGCGCGGGTTCATCTCGATGAACACGTGCTGGCCGGCGCGCTCCCCCT
>QGUM02000141.1:0-4210 GCA_003242455.2 Actinomycetes bacterium | reverse complement strand
CGCCGTCTGGCTACGTGACACCGATCGTCCGCAAGCTCGCCGCCGAGCGCGGGGTGGACCTGGCCACGATCCGCGGCACCGGCGTGGGCGGCCGCATCCGCAAGGAGGACGTCCTCGCGGCGGCTGCCGCCCCGGCCGCTCCCGCGGCGCAGGCCCCCGCGACCCAGGCTCCCGCCGCTCCCGCCGCATCGGCGGCGCCTGCCGCCCCGGTGGTGTCCGAGCTGCGCGGTCAGACCGTCAAGATGTCGCGCATCCGCAAGGTCACGGCGGACAAGATGATGGAGTCGCTGCACGGCATGGCCCAGCTGACCTCGGTCATCGAGGTCGACTGCTCCAAGATCTGGGAGCTCCGTGACCGCGTGAAGGACGACTTCCTCGCCCGCGAGGGCGTCAAGCTGTCGTTCCTGCCGTTCTTCACCAAGGCAGTGGCGGAGGCCCTCCAAGAGCACGCGAACATCAACGCGTCCATCGTCGACGACTCGATCGTCTACCACCCGACGGTCAATCTTTCGCTCGCGGTAGACACGGAGAAGGGCCTCATGCTGCCCACGCTCCACAACGCCGACTCGAAGTCCCTCGCCGAGCACGCTCGCGGCATCGCGGACCTCGCCAACCGTGCCCGCAACGGCGGGCTCACCGCGGACGAGATCTCGGGCGGCACGTTCTCGGTGACGAACACCGGCTCGCTCGGCACGCTCTTCGACACGCCCGTGGTGCCCGCCCCCCAGGCGGCCATCCTGGCGACGTGCGCGATCGTCAAGCGCGCCGTCGTGGTCAAGGGCCCCAACGGCGAGGACGTCATCTCGGTCCGTCCGATGTGCTTCCTCCCGCTCAGCTACGACCACCGCCTCATCGACGGCGCCGACGCGGCTCGCTTCCTGCAGACCGTGAAGCGTCGCATCGAGGCCGGCGCCTTCGAGGCCGAGCTCGGTCTGTAAGTGCACATCCTCATCGCGGGAGGGTCGGGCCTGATCGGCTCGGCCCTTTCGCGTTCTCTGCGTTCCGACGGCCACCGCGTGGTCGCGCTCGTGCGGCGCGAGGCGCGCGGCGAGGACGAGGTGCGGTGGGATCCCGCCGCCGGGGTGATCGACGGCGACGCCGTGCGCGCGGCCGATGTCGTGGTCAATCTCGCGGGCGCGTCCATCGGCGACAGGCGCCTGACCAAGGCCTATCAGCGCGTGGTGCTCCAGTCGCGCCTGGACTCCACGAGCCTCATCGCGCGCGAGCTCGCCGCCAAGGGCGCCGGCGTCCTCATCCAGGGCTCCGCCATGGGCTACTACGGCGACCGCGGCACGGAGCCGCTCACGGAGGACTCTGGGCCGGGGGACACCTTCCTGTCCCACATCGTCACCCAGTGGGAGGCCGCGGCCCGGCCAGCGGCCGATGCCGGGGTGAGGGTCGCGTACAGCCGCACCGGCCTGGTGCTGAGCGATCACGGCGGCTTCGCCGCGAGGCTCCTGCCGCTCGTGCGCCGGGGCCTCCTGGGCTCCCTGGGGCCGGGCCGGGCGCTCCATTCGTGGATCACGCTGGACGACGCCGTGCGAGGACTGCGCGCACTCATCGACAGCGACCACCACGGCGCCGCGAACCTCGTCTCGCCGCACCCCGTCAGCGACCGCGAGCTCATCGCCGCCTTCTCCCGTGCCTACGGAAAGCGACCGGGCCTGCCTGTCCCCGCGTGGGCGCTGCGCCTGGGAATCGGCCCCGCGATCATCGACCTGCTGAGCTCTCAGGCGGGCGTCCCGACCGTGCTGGAGTCCCTAGGCTTCGCCTGGGAGCATCCGACCATCGACGAGGCCGCGCGGCACGTCGCCGCGCTGGACTCGGCGTCCTGAGCCGGCGGAAGGCCCAGGAGGCCCTCAGCCGCCCGATGCCGCGCTCACCGCGCAGACCTGCCACCCGGCCTCCTCGTCCCACGTGAGCTCGAGCGTGACGGTCTGTGCGTAGCCCTCGTAGGCCGCCGCGCCCGATGCGTCCCACACCGTGTGCCCGGAGACCGTGTAACGCACCTCCACCGCCGCCTCGCGACCCTCCTGGCGCACCGTGCGCGCCTCCACTACCGTGACAGCCAGCCCTTCGACACGCAGATCACCCTCCGCGAGGGCCTGGGCGAGCGCCTCGACCTCCTCACGCGCCGCGCTTCCCGCCGCGGTGGTGGCTCGCAGCGCATCCGCGTCCCCGACCGAGATCGCCGCGAACCGCGCCTGTGTGAGCTCCGCGGCCGCGATCTGGGGCGACACGGCCGCGTGAGCCGGCACGGGCATGGGCTGATCGAGGCCTTGCGCCCGCGCCGGCCCCGCCGTGGCCTGCAACGCATCGTGAGCGCCCGCCAGGAGCCGCGCCCCGACGGCGGGCACGAGCACGGCGACGAGTCCAGCGAGTCCCAGCACGGTCCCCCAGCGGCGCACCTGCCGCTGCACGCGCCACGGCCTGCCATGCTCGCGCCTGACCGTCTTGGGCAGATGCGTCGAAGCCGCTCGGGCGCGCATCGCTCCGGCGATGCCGATCATCGGACGCTCGATCGGCTCGGGCGCCGCGCACGACTCGAGCGCCCGGGCGACCATCGCCGCGGACGGGCGCACCGCGGGGTCCGGCGCGAGCATCGGCTGGACCCACGCCTCGATACGGTCGGCGTCCGCGTCGCGCACCGCGTCGCGCAGCACGCACGCGAGCGCGTAGACGTCGCCCGGGGCGCTCGCCCCCTCGGTCCGCTCGGGCGCCTGGTAGCCGGGCGTGCCCTCCTCAGCCGCCACCGCCCCCATGGTGTCCACGAGCGTCACCGCGGTCGCGCTCACCATGATGTTCGACAGGGACACGTCGCCGTGCGCCAGCCCCGCCTTGTGCATCGCCGCGAGCGCGGTGGCGGCGCCGATGCCGAGCGTCACGCACTCCCCCGCCCGCAGCCCGCCGCGGGCGGCCACGAGCGTCGCGACGTCGTCACCGTCCACGCGCGGCATGACCGCGACCACGGCATCGTCCTCGCCGCGCCTGAGCTCGATCGGAGCGAGCACCCCGGGATGGGCGATCTGCGCCAGGGCCTCCGTTCGCGCCCTCGCCCGCTCGCGCGCCGCCGAGCCGTAGCCGACCACGCGCTCGAGCGTCTCCAGCCCGAGCGCCACGTCTGCGGCGAACCTGCTCATGGTGCGAGGGTGCCAGCAGCCGCCGGGCCCGCGGGCGTTATCCACAGGGCCGATGCGCGCGCTTGGCTTCACGGGTGGCGGCACGGGGTTAGCCTGGAGGCCTATGGAGATCGTCGCGTGGGACCTGGGGCACCGCCATGTGCCGTACCAGGAGGCATGGGACGAGCAGCGCCGCCACCATGCTCAGGTCGTCGACGGCGCCCATGACCGCGTCATCCTCGTCGAGCACGAGAGCGTCTACACGGCGGGCAAGCGCACCGCTTCGTGGGACCGCCCCGCCGACGGCACCCCGGTCATCGACGTGGACCGCGGCGGCCGCATCACGTGGCACGGCCCGGGCCAGCTCGTCGGCTACCCCATCGTCCGCCTCGCCGAGCCCATCGACGTCGTGAAGTACGTCCGCCAGCTCGAGCAGGCGATCATGGACGCCTGTGCCGCGTTCGGCCTGGAGACTGTGCGCGTCGAGAACCGCTCGGGCGTGTGGCTTCCCGCCGACGGCGCGCGTCGCGAGCGCAAGATCTGCGCCATCGGCGTGCGCGTGGCCAAGGGCGTGACCATGCACGGCTTCGCCCTCAACTGCAACCCGGACCTCGCCGAGTTCGACCGCATCGTCCCGTGCGGCATCGACGACGCCGACGTCACGAGCCTCACGGCCGAGCTCGGGCATGAGGTGACCATCGCCGACGTTGTCCCCACCGTGGTCTCGTGCCTCGAGTCCGCGCTGTCCGAGATTCGCGCGGAGACGGCTCCCGCTGCCGGCCTTCGCCCGGGTTCCCCCGCGACCCTCACCAAGGAGGCCGTGTGACCATCGCACCCGAAGGCCGCCGCATGCTGCGCATCGAGGCCCGCAACGCGCAGACCCCCATCGAGCGCAAGCCCGAGTGGATCCGCACCAAGGCCACGATGGGCCCCGAGTACAACGAGCTCAAGTCGCTCGTGAAGTCCGAGGGCCTGCACACCGTGTGCGAGGAGGCCGGCTGTCCCAACATCTTCGAATGCTGGGAGGATCGCGAGGCGACGTTCCTCATCGGCGGCGACCAGTGCACGCGCCGCTGCGACTTCTGCCAGAT
>QGUM02000025.1:0-18518 GCA_003242455.2 Actinomycetes bacterium | reverse complement strand
GCGGCCGGTCACACGCGGAATGCAGGTGCGTGAGCGACCCTTGCTGACTCGGCGAGCGACGAGCACGCCGTGCACGTCCGCCGTCGAGGCGTCGGACAGAGCGAGACGGCCCGCCCCGCACGTGCGCGCGGGACGGGCCGTCGTCGGCTCGGCGTCGGATGCCTAGCCGTCAGCCTTCGTGGACGAGGACTTCTTCGCGGCGGTCGACTTCGTCGTGCGCTTGGGCGTGGCGACGGGCGTCTCCTCCGTGACGGGGATGTCGTCCTCCCACACGTCCTCGGCGTCCTCGAGCGCCTCGGCGGCCTTGAAGCGGGCGCTCTCGACGCCCTTGGCCACGCGGCGCGTCTGCTCCGCCGTGAAGTCCTTGACCTGGGCGACCACGGGAGCGGCCTTCTCGCCCACCGTCGACGCGACCTCGGCGACACCCTCGGCGGCCTTCTTGGCGACATCGGTCGTCAGGTCCACGGTCTTGTTGATGTCGTGGCGCAGGCGCGAGGGGAAGTCGCCGTCGTCGGAGAACAGCTCCCACTCGTCGTCGCCGTGCCACTCACGACGGTTCGGGTCGCGGCGCGCCCACACGACGAGCGCGGCGCCCACGGCGGCGGCCACGACCATCGGGACGGCGACCTTCGCCCACGGGCTGCCGCCGCGGCGCGGCTCGTCCTCCTGCGCCGCGCGGTCGACGGCCGAGAGCACGGCCGGGATCGCGGCGCCCACGATCGCGCCGTGCACGACATCGGCCCAGTGCGCGGCCTTCTCCCCCGCCTTGTGGACGTACGGCTTCGCCTTGCGAGCGCCGGTCCGGTAGGCCTGCTCGGCGCGCGGCGCCGCCCACTCACGGGCGTGCTTGGCGGCCTGAGCGGCGGCTTCGGCGGCCTTGCGAGCCGCCGCAGCGGCCTGTTCTGCCTGCGCGCGGTACTTCTCGCTGTTGGCGTGGGATGAGGTTCCCATCGTGCACCTCCACATGTCGTCGGGAATCTCCCTTATCGACCATCCTGCCACTTTGGTAAAGGATGTGCGACGGAGAGGTAATCACTTCCCTTCGAGCGAACGAGCGAGGGAGGCCCCGTGTTGCCGACGCGCGGCCACGAGCGCGGCGCCGATGCCGACGAAGGCGAGCGAGGACAGCGCCAGGCCGCCGATGCCGACACGATCGCAGGCGCGATGTCGCGATGTCGCTGGACGATCGAGCCAGAGGCACGCTTGCGGTCCACCGCAGTGCTCAAGGCCGGCGAGTCCGGAACGACGCCGTACGGTCCCGACCGAGGACGGGGGCGCCGTGACACAATGGCCGAATGATCGCGACTATCCAGACCACGGCCGGCGACATCCGGATCGAGCTCTTCCCCCACCACGCCCCGGTCACGGTGGCGAACTTCACCGGCCTCGCCACGGGCGCCAAGGAATGGAAGGACCCGATCACAGGCGAGACCATGAACGAGCCGTTCTACGACGGCCTGGTCTTCCACCGCGTCATCGACGGCTTCATGATCCAGGGCGGCTGCCCGCTCGGCACCGGCACCGGCGGCCCGGGCTACACCTTCGACGACGAGATCCACCCCGAGCTGACGTTCGACGAGCCCTACCTGCTCGCCATGGCCAACGCGGGCAAGCGCCTCAACCCCATCACGGGCAAGCCCGGCGGAACCAACGGCTCGCAGTTCTTCATCACGGTGGACCGCCCCACGTGGCTCAACGGCAACCACACGATCTTCGGCAAGGTCATCGACGACGAGTCCAAGGCGGTCGTCGACAAGATCGCCACGACGCCCACCGACGGCCGGGACCGTCCGCTCGAGGACGTCATGATCACCGGCATCACCCTCACCGACTGACGATGTCCGAAGCCGCGGCCGAGCAGCCCGTCTGCCCGCGTCATCCCGGCACGGTCACGTACGTCCGATGCCAGCGGTGCGAGAGGCCGACGTGTCCCCAGTGCCAGGTCGCGGCGCCCGTCGGCGTCCTGTGCGTCGACTGCGTCCGCGATGCCCAGAAGCAGGCTCGGCCCGTCCGGTCGAGCCTGGGCTTCACGGCCGCGTACGGCAAGCCGTGGGCGACATACGTGCTCATGGCCGCGTGCCTCGGCGTCTACTTCGTGGCTCCCGTGCTGCTGGGCCGGTACTGGTTCTATGACCTTGGCCTGCTGCCCGAGGCCCCCGACCGCTGGTGGTCCTGGGTCACCTCCGGCTTCGTCCACTTCGGGCTGTTGCACCTGATCCTCAACATGTTCATGCTGTGGCAGTTCGGCACGCAGCTGGAGCCGGCGATGGGTCGCGTGCGCTACCTGGCGCTGTACGTCGTGAGCCTCCTCGGCTCGAGCGCGATGGTGGTCCTGCTCGGCTCGCACGACTCGGTGCACGGAGGCGCTTCGGGCGCGATCTTCGGACTCCTCGCCGGATACGCGATCGCGCTGCGCTCCATGCGGCTGCAGTGGACGAACATCGCCGCCTTCGCAGCGATGTGGCTCGTCGCGGGCTTCTTCGTGGGCGGCATCTCATGGGAAGGGCACTTGGGCGGGGCGATCGCGGGCGCGGCGGCCATGGCGCTCATGCTGCGCTCGGTGCAGCGGCGGCGTCGGCCCTGACCTCTCCGCGGCGAGCGCCGCATCGGCCGAAGCGAGAGCGTCGTCCGCGCGGCGCCGCCACGGCTCGCGGGCGCTTGGGGAATGACAGCGGTGTAGTTATCCCCGGTTGTGCACAACTCTGGGGAGAATCACACTGGTGTGATTACCCGGCCGCGCGCGACGTCACTTCCAGCGGGTGAGCAGGACCATCGACGCGATGAGGAAGCCGAAGCCCACGAGCAGGTTGCCGTGGCCGATCTCGAGGGGATAGCGGCCGCTCGTCACGTAGTAGGCGATGATCCACGCCGGACCCACCACGAGCAGGGTGACGATCGTCGGCAGGAGCCACTTGGGGTTGTCCGACTTGGGCTTGCCGAAGTCCTTGGGAACCTTGTATGCCTTGAGCTCGCGCGTGCCGGAGTCCGCCTTGGAAGTGGAGGCGCGCTTGACCGTCGCCGCCGGGGCGCTCGCCTGAGTCTTCTTGGCGGCCTCGGCCTTCTTCGCGGGCGCAGCCTTCGTCACGGCCTCGGCCTTCTTGGCCGGCTGGGTCTTCTTGGCGGTCTGGGCCTTCTTGCCAGCCTGCGCGCTCTTGCTCGATTCAGCCACTGTCCACTCCTGCCTCAGTCGCGCCGCGTCGGCGCCGTGATGGAGATAGCGTACCCGCGCCGCTTGGGAGCAAAACGGGCACGGTCTACCCTTGGAGACTATGGCGATCGAGACCGGCACCGTCGCGGGCTCCGACGCGCCCGCGGCCGCGCCGGGCCCGCGTCATGCCAAGCCGCGCTCCGACCGCGTCCTCACCTCCATCGGCGAGCTCCTCATCACCGCAGGCGTGACCCTCGGCCTGTTCGTCGTGTGGCAGCTGTTCTACACGGACATCCAGGCGGGTCGTCTCCAGGACGCCGCGCTCGGCGAGCTCGACTGGGTGGACCCGGTCGCCGCCCACGGCACGACCGACTCGGGCCTCAGCATTCCCGAGGCCGTCCAGCTGATCCCGCAGGATCAGATGCACTTCACGCTCGACGGCGCGCCCATCGTGCCGACGCCCAGGATCGCCGAGGCCTTCGCGACGCTCATGGTGCCGCGCTGGGGCGGAGGCTACGTCAAGCCCATCTCGGAGGGAGTGAGCCGGCGCGAGGTGCTCGACACCCTCGGCATCGGCCACTACCCCAACACCGCCATGCCCGGCGAGCTGGGCAACTTCGCTGTTGCCGGTCACCGCACGACGTACGGCAAGCCCTTCGCGGATGTCGACCAGCTCAAGATCGGCGACGCGCTCGTGGTGCAGACGGCTGACGCCTGGTTCGTCTACCGAGTCACCGACACCTCGATCGTGCTGCCCAAGGATGTGTACGTCATCGACCCCAACCCGGCGAATCCGGGAGCGGCGCCCGTGACCGCGTCGATCACGCTCACGACGTGCCACCCCAAGTTCTCGGCCGCGCAGCGCTTCATCGTCCACGGTGAGTTCGTGTACTGGGCTCCGGTGGGCGTGGGCGTGCCGCCCGAGCTGTACGAGGAGCTCACCTGATGTACGCCGCCCTGTGGAGGAGGCTGCCGGGCCCGGCGTGGGCGCGCGTCGCGCAGCTCGTCGCGCTCGCGATCATCGTGATCTTCGTGCTGTTCGAGTACGTGTTCCCGTGGGTGTCGGAGCTCCTCCCGTACCAAGAGACGACAGTGGGTGAGTGATGGCTCGGATCCTCGTCATCGACAATTACGACTCGTTCGTCTACACGATCGTGGGCTACCTGCGGCAGATGGGCGCGCAGACCGTCGTGGTCCGCAACGACGCCGTGGAGAGCGCCGGTCCCGTCACGGACTACGACGGCGTGCTCGTCTCTCCCGGCCCGGGCACCCCTGCCGACGCCGGCGCGTCCATGGACGTCATTCGCGCCTGCGCCGAGCACCGCGTCCCGATGCTCGGGGTGTGCCTGGGCCATCAGGCGCTCGCGGAGGTCTACGGCGCCGTCGTGTCGCACGCGCCCGAGCTCATGCACGGCAAGACGTCGCAGGTGGAGCACCGGGGGACATCGGTCCTCGCGGGCCTGCCGTCCCCGTTCACTGCGACGCGATACCACTCGCTCGCGGTCGAGCCGGAGACCGTGCCCGACGAGCTCGAGGTCACGTGCGCCACTGCGAGCGGCATCATCATGGGCCTGCAGCACCGCGAGCTCCCGCTCGTAGGCGTCCAGTTCCACCCCGAGTCGGTGCTCACCGAGGGCGGCCACCGCCTGCTGGCCAACTGGCTCGAGATGTGCGGCATGCCCGACGCCGCCACGCGCGCCGAGGGCCTGTCCCCGCTCGTGCGCGCGCAGCCCTAGAAGATCCCCTGCGCCACGCCGATGAGCGCGGCCGTGACAAGCGCGCCCGTCGCCTGGTTGAGCCACAGGAACATGCGCCAGCCGTCATGCGCCTCGTGCGACCGCCCGTCGTGCAGGCCGACGTACGGCGCGACCATCGCGACGTAGGCGAGCGGCAGGATCGCCACCACCAGGCGCGGCCACTCCAGGAGCAGCAGCGTCGCCGATGCCGCGAGGTACAGCCCCACGGAGAGCCTCGTCGTGCGGCGCGCACCCAGCCAGGTCGCGATCGACGCGATGCCGCCCGCGCGGTCGGGCAGGATGTCCTGCACGGCGCCGAAGGCGTGGCTCGCCATCGCCCACAGCACGAAGGCGATGACGATCGGCCACACGCTCAGCGACAGGATCGGGCCGCCTCCCAGGAGGATGCCGTACACGAGCGGGAGCACGAAGTGCATCGCGGACGTGAAGGAGTCGAGGACCGGGCGCTCCTTGAAGCGCAGGCCGGGCAGCGAGTACGCGTACGCGAAGAAGACGGCGACCAGGAAGACGATCGTCGACGGCCACGAGCCCCACGCGAGCACGGCGAGCAGGTACACGGCGACGCCGGCCCCGGCGACCCACATGATCGCGCGGTTGACCCTGGCACGCTCCGCCACGTCCTCGACGACGTCGCCCTCGATGCCGCCCTTGCGCGGGTTCTTGCTGTCCGACTCCCAGTCGAAGATGTCGTTGACCCCGTAGATGACGACGTTGTACGGGATGAGGAAGAACAGCGTCCCCAGGACGAGCGCCCAGTCCACCTCGCGCGCTGCGAGGAGACAGCCCGCGGCGAAGGGATAGGCGGTGTTGATCCAGCTGACGGGACGGGATGCGCGAATGACGCGGCGCGCGATCTGCGGTGCGCTCATGACCGCTCCGTCCTGTCCTCGCTCTGGGCGGCACGCGCGGAGCGGCGACCCAGCCACGTCCACACGGCGGGCACGAGCATGACGGCGGCCAGCGCATAGGAGAGGTCCTCCACCGGGGCGACCGGCACGCGCAGTCCCAGGATGAGCTCGTCGTCGTAGGCGACCAGCCCCACGCCGACCATGACGTTGTCGAACACGAGTGTGAGCGCGACGAGGACGAGGGCCGTCCCCAGCAGCGACCTGCCTGGCAGGCGACGCAGGGTGGGCACCGTCGCGGCGGCGACGAGCAGCAGCACCGCGAGGGACAGGGCGGCGTAGGTCACGGCTTCTCCCTCCGCTCGCGTCGGCGCTCGAGCCACCGCCACAGCAGGAGCGTCTGGTACACGAGCAGGGCGAGGAAGAACAGCTCCTCCAGCGGCAGCTCGGGTGCGAGCAGCACCCCCGTCATGTAGGGCGCGTCGCCGCGGAAGAAGATCCCCAGCCCGATGCCCGCGGCGTCCCACAGCAGGAACACGACGATGCCCGCGACGATCGTGAGGAGGGCTCGCCGAGGCTCCGCGAACACGGCGATCCGATGCCGCCAGTCGAGCAGCGTGAGCCCGCCCAGGCTCACGAGGAGGGCGGCGAGGTACAGCAGGCCCGTCATCGGCGCTCTCCTCGGGCGATGCGGGCGAGCGTCCCGCGACCGCGGGCGTCGGCGAGGAAGCCGGGGCGCAGGTCGCCGGGCGTCGCCGTCGCGGACGTGTCGCCCAGGATCCGCTTGATGGCGAGCTCGGCGGAGATGAGGCACATGGGCAGGCCCACCCCCGGCACGGTCGACGCCCCCGCGTAGACCAGATTGGGAAGCCTGCGGGAGACATTGCGCGGTCGGAACATCGCGGACTGCGCGAGCGTGTGCTCGAGTCCGAGCGCCGATCCGCGCCAGGCGTGGACGCGGTTCGCGAAGTCCGCGGGGGTGAGCAGCTCGACGATGCGTGCGCGGCTGGGCAGGTCGGGCACGCCGGCCCACGCCCCCGCCTGGGCAAGGTAGCGCTCGGCGTGCGCGCGCACGCGGGCGCGGCTCTCCTCGCTCGCTCCCAGCGCCTCGTCCGCGGGGAAGGGCACGAGCATGACGAGAGCCTCCTTGCCGGGGGGAGCGGCATCCGGGTCCGTGGCCGAGGTGCGCGAGATGTAGATCGACGCGGGGTGCGGTGGGATGTCCCGGCTCGCGATCGCGGCGAAGTTGCCGTCCCAGTCGCGGGAGAAGAACAGGGTGTGGTGGGACAGCTCGGGCAGCGGGCCGTCGGCCTGGATGAACGCCAGCAGCGCGCTCACGCCGGGAGTGCGGCGGCGCCAGGCCGCCTCGTCGAGCGTGCGGTCGCGAGGCGCGAGCAGCTGCGTCTCGACGTGGTGAATGTCGGTGGCGCCGATGACGATGTCGGCGTCGAGCTGCTCGCCCGACTCGAGCCGCACGCCGGTCGCGAGTCCGTCGTGGGTGAGGATCGCCTCGACGGGCGCGGACGTGCGGATCCGCGCGCCCTCCGCGACGGCCGCACGCTCGACCGCCTCGATGACCGCGTAGAGCCCGCCGCGCGGGTAGCGCACGCGATCGCCCAGGTCGAGGTGGCTCATGAGCGCGAACAGCGCGGGCGCGCGGCGCGGCGACGAGCCTAGGAACACCGCGTGGAAGCCGAGCACCTGGCGCAGCCTGGGGTCGCGCACGCGGCGCGCGATGTGGTCGTGCAGGGAGCGCAGCAGCAGCGCGGGCAGGCGCGCGCTCGAGCGCAGCACCGTGGCATCGAGCACGCGCAGAGGGCTGCGGAAGGTCGTGTAGAGGAAGCGGTCGAGCGCGAGGCCGTACAGGTGGCGGGCGTCCGCGGCGTAACGGCGCATGGCCGCGCCCTCGCCGGGCGAGATCGCCTCGAACGCGGCCCAGTTGCGCTCGGGGTCGGCGGTGACGTCGAGGCGCTCACCCGCGCCGTCGGGGGACGGTCCCTCGAAGTACACGCGGTAGTGCGTGTCGAGGTCCACCAGGTCGAGCTCCTCGTCAAGGCTGCGGCCCAGCAGCGAGAAGAACTGCTCGAACGCCTCGCTCATGAGGAACCACGAGGGCCCCGTGTCGAAGCGGAAGCCGTCCGCGACGAGCCGGCTCGCCCTCCCGCCCACGGCGGCGTTGCGCTCCAGCACGGTGACCTCGGCGCCGCCGCGCGCGAGCAGCGCCGCGGTCGCGAGCCCGGAGATGCCGCCGCCGATCACGACGACGCGAGGCCCCGTCATCGCGCGAGCCATGGCGTCGGCGTCGCGAGGCTGCGGACGGCGTACGCGACCTTGAGGGCGTCGGGCACGCGGGTGCGGCGCGTCACGAGGCGCCGCGCGGGCGTCGCGGCGATGCGGCTGAGCAGCCGCGAGTACACGTCGATCGTGGTGCGCACGGCGACGAGCGGGCCGCGCGACAGGTGGGGCAGGCAGGCGCGCGCCGCGACGACGTCGGCCCGGGCATCGGCGACGAGCCGGGCGAGCACCTCGTCCGTGAGGCTCTCGCGCGTGACCCCGGGGAAGTAGACGCGCTTCAGCTCGCCGGCGTCCTGCGGCAGATCGCGCAGGAAATTGATCTTCTGATACGCGGCGCCGAGCCTGCGCGCGCCGTCGCGGGCCGTCGGGTCGAGCGCCCGGGGTCCGGTGTCCGTGTTGGCGAACACGGCCAGGCACATCTCCCCCACCACCTCGGCCGAGCCGAACACATAGGCGCGGAAGCTCTCCGGCGTGTGCTCGTGGACGGTGAGGTCCATGCGCATCGAGGCGAAGAATGGCGTCACCTGCTCCGCGCCGATGCCCACGGCCCGGGCGGTCGTGGCGAAGGAGTGGACGATGACGTTCGCGGAGAAGCCGCGCTCGACCGCCGCGTGCGTCTCGGCCTCGAGGTCGTCGAGGACCCTGCGCGCATCGTCTCCCCGGTAGGTGTCGACGATCTCGTCGGCGATGCGCACCAGGCCGTACACGGCCTCGATGTGGGAGCGCATGGGCCGGGGGAGCAGACGCGCTCCCACGCCGAACGAGGACGAGTAGCGCCGCAGCACGGCGGCCGATGTGGCGCGAGCGGTCTCGTCGTAGAGCGCGAGCGAGGTCTCGTTGTCGTGATGCGCGCGGCGCGAGGCGGCCGACAGCGGGCTCACGACGTGCGCTCCTCGAGCCGGCGGATGAGATGCACGAGGTGGGTCGACAGGGGCGCAGGGACGCGCTCGTTCGCGATGCGGCGGGCTATGCGGGCGTGCTGCCGCGCGACCTTGAGCGCATGGGTGCGCGCGCCCGTCGCGACGAGGATCTCGCGCACGTGCGCCGCGCCCTCCTCGTCGAGGTCGGGATTGCCCACGGAAGCCTCGAGCGCCGCGCGCTGCGTGTCGTCTGCCAGGTGGAAGGCGAGGCGCATGAGCTCGGTGCGCTTGCCCGCCCGCAGGTCGGACAGGACCGACTTGCCGGTCTTCGCCGGATCGCCGAACACGCCGAGGTCGTCGTCCGTGAGCTGGAAGCTCACGCCGAGCGAGATCCCGATGCGCTCCAGGTGGGTCACCATCGTGGGGTCCGCGCCCGCGAGCTGGGCCCCCGCCAGGAGCGGCACGACGCACGAGTAGGCCGCCGTCTTGAGCTCCGCGACGAGGAGCGCGTTGGCCTGCTCCGGCGGGATGAGGTCACCGCACATGTCGAGCAGCTCGCCCGCGATGGTGGTGCGGATCGCGCGCGTGACGAGGTCGAGGCACGCGAGGCGGTGGTGCGCGGGAAGCGCCGCCCGCGAGACGAGGTCATAGGCCGAGGCGAGCGCAAGGTCGCCGCCCAGGAGCGCGGCCGCGAGCACGTGGCTGTTGACCTGTCGGCGCTGGAGGTCCAGCGCCTCGAGCTCGGCGCGGCGCATCCCTGCGAGGTTGAGCTTGCCGCGGCGCACCTCGTCGCGGTCCAGGATGTCGTCGTGGATGAGCATCGCCAGGTGCAGCATCTCCATCGACGCCGCCACGGGCGCGACGGCCTCGTCCTCCTGCCCGCCCAGTCCCGCATAGGTCGCGAGGAAGAGCTTGGGCCGCAGGAACTTTCCGCCCTCGAGCTGGTCGCCGATCCCGCCCCACAGGTTGCGGTAGTCGGCTCCCGCCTCGGGCAGCTCGGCCATGGCGGCGGTGACATGCTCGTCCAGGACGGAGCGCACGGTGGCGAGCTGCGCGTCCACGCGGGCGCGCAGGGTCTCCTCGTCCAGGACGGTCGTCATGGCGCCAGCGTAGGTGACGGCATCACGGCGCGTCCCGGCGGGGCCGGGCAGAGCCTTACGGGCCGGGCTCAGGCGGCGGACCGGAGGACAGGAAGATCCTCACCGTCGAGCCCTTGGCCACGACGGTTCCCGGCGGGATGTCCTGACGCGCCACGCTGCCGGCGGGAACGGTCTCCGAGGCCTCCGGCGCGCCGAGCGCGACGGCGAGTCCGGCATCCTGGAGCATCTGGCGGGCCTCCGCCTCGGACTTGCCGACGACGTTGGGCACCGATGCCGTGGTGGGCGCCTTCGCTACCTGGATCGTCACCGTCGAGCGCTGCGGCACGAGGCCAGGCAGCGGATCCTGGTTGATGACCTCTCCCGGCGCGTAGTCGTTCGTCTCGACGGACACGACGTTCGGGATGAGCCCCAGCTCCACGAGGATCTGGCGCGCCTGGCTCTCCTGCTGCTTGCGCAGGTCGGGCAGCTCGACGCGGCCGTCGGAGACGTACAGGGTGATCTCGTCCTCCGGCGATGCGAGGGTGCCCTCCTCCGGGTTGGTGCCTGTGGCGCGGCCGGCCTCGATGGTCGGGTCGTGCGCGGCCTCGATCTGCGTCACGCGCAGACCCGCCGCCTCGAGCTTCTTCACCGCCTCGGCCTGCAGCAGGCCGCGGACGGACGGGATCTCGACGTCCTCGGGCCCCGTGGAGACGAAGAGCGTCACGAGCGACTCGGGCTCGACCTCCGTGCCCTCCTCGGGGTCGGTGCCGATGGCGCGGCCCCGCTCGACGTCCGTGGACGCCTGCTCCTCGACCACGACCTCGAGTCCGAGCTCGTCGAGCTTCTGGAACGCCTCCCTCTCCGTGAGGTTCTGCACGCGCGGGATGATGACCATGGTCGGCTCGGGCGGAGCCTCGTTCGCGGGCTGCGCGATCTTGATCAGTCCCCAGATGAGCAGGCCCGCGGCGAGGATCGAGCCCACGAGGATGCTGATCTGGATGACGCGACGCTTGGTGGGGTTGTCGTAGACGAGCGCCTGCTCGGGCGCGGCGACCTGGGCGTGGACGGGCACGGGAGCCGCGCCGCCCGGTCCGCCGGGGGTCGAGGGGTCGCCCGGGAGGCCTCCTCCGGCTCCGGCGCCCACGGCGGCCCACCCGCTCGGGCCCGGCTGCGGCAGGACGGCGGTGGCGCCCGTCGTCGGCGCGACGCCCGCGGCCGGCGCGCCCACCGCGGCGGGCATCACGGCGGTGGCGCCGGGAGCGATGCCGCCGCCCGGGGTCGTCGTCGGATCGCCGAGCGCGGCGCGCAGGTCCACCAGGAACTCCTGCGCCGTCGAGTAGCGATCGTCACGGTTCTTCTTGAGCGCCTTGGCGACGACGCGGTCGAGCGCGGGCGGCACGTCGGCGGCGAACGTCGACGGCAGCGGCGCCTCCTCGCGGACGTGCTGGTAGGCGACGGACACCGGGGAGTCGCCGGTGAACGGCGGGCGTCCGGTGAGGAGCTCGAACAGCAGGCAGCCGGTCGAGTACAGGTCGGAGCGGGCGTCCACGTTCTCCCCGCGAGCCTGCTCGGGGGAGAGGTACTGGGCGGTGCCCACGACGGCCTGCGTCTGCGTCATGGTCTGCCCGGCATCGGCCAGCGCGCGGGCGATGCCGAAGTCCATGACCTTCACCGCGCCGGTGGGCGTGAGCATGACGTTCGCGGGCTTGATGTCGCGGTGGACCAGTCCGGCGTGGTGCGCGTACTCGAGCGCGGACAGGACGCCCGCGGTGATCTCCACGGCCTCGTCGATCGGCGCGGCGACGTCGCCCTTGAGGATGTCGCGGACGGTGTGGCCCTCGACGTACTCCATGACGATGAACGGGACGGTCTGGACCTGGCCGGTCTCCGTCGTCACGGTCTCCTCGCCGGTGTCGTACACGGCGACGATCGCGGGGTGGTTGAGGCCGGCGGCCGCCTGCGCCTCGCGGCGGAAGCGCGTCTGGAACGACGGGTCGCGGGCGAGGTCGGCGCGCAGGATCTTGATGGCCACGGTGCGGCCCAGACGGGTGTCGTAGCCGATGTGGACCTCGGCCATGCCTCCACGGCCGATGAGGTCTCCCACCTCGTATCGACCAGCGAGGATCTTCGGTTCGTCAGTCATCGAAGCCGTTCCTTATGTCCGTGCAGCGCCTGTTGGCAACCATTGTGGCATTTCCCCCTACCAGGGACGCTTTGGAGGGGCATCAGGGCGGGGTCGGTAGCTCTTGGGAGCGATCGACGGTGGCATCACGCGCTTGGGCGCTCCCCCGGGTCGACGCGGCTCGATCGTCCCCGGGAGCCCTTCCGTGCGGGCCCGCAGCTCGGCCTCGGTTGGCAGGCGCAGGCCGGTGAGGATCTGCTCCAGCTCGGCCGCGGACTTGGGCCGCTTGCGCGGGCTCTTCTCGAGCAGGTCCATGACGACGCCCGCCATGGCAGGGGAGACGCTCGCCGGCAACGGCGGCACCTCCTCGTTCACCTGGGCGATGGCGATGTCCACCGGCGTGGCCGCGGTGAACGGGCGCTTGCCCACGAGCGACTCGTACGCGATGATGCCGAGCGCGTACAAGTCGGACTGCGGCGTGGCCGGCTTGCCGAGCGCGAGCTCGGGCGCCAGGTATTGGGCGGTGCCCATGACCATGCCGGTCGCGGTGAGGGTCGTCTGGTCCTGGCCGCGGGAGACCCCGAAGTCCGTGATCTTGACCATGTCGTCGGCCTCGACCAGGAGGTTGCCGGGCTTGATGTCGCGGTGGATGATCCCGGCATCGTGCGCGACCTGCAGGCCGCGGCAGGTGTAGACGAGCATCTTCACGAGGCGCCGCTCGCTGATGGTGCGCTCGCGCTCGAGGATCGTGGACATCGGGACGCCGTCCACGAGCTCCATGACGAGGAAGGCCGTGCGGTCCTGGTCGCCGTAGTCGTAGACCTGGGCGATGTTCGGGTGCATGAGGCCCGCGGCGTTCTTCGCCTCGTTGCGGAAGCGCTTGAGGAAGACCTCGTTGTCCTGCGAGCCGTCCTTGAGGACCTTGACCGCCACGGCGCGGTCGAGCTCGGAGTCGGTCGCGCGCCACACCTCGCCCATGCCGCCCACGGCGAGCAGCGAGTCGAGGACATACCGGCCGCCGAGCGTCGTTCCGGGCTGCAGCTGCATCATGTCAACCCCCCTGTTCCAGCCTGGCCTGGATGATCGCCTTGGCGATCGGGGCCGCGATCGTGCCTCCCGTCGCGCCCAGGCCGGCGTTGCCGCCGTTCTCCACGATCACGGCGATGGCGATGGTGGGGCTGTCCGCGGGCGCGAATCCCACGAACCACGCGTGCGGCGCCGTGCCCAGGCCCGTCTCCGACGTGCCCGTCTTGCCCGCCACCGCCACGCCGGGGATCTGCGCCGAGCGACCGGTGCCGCCGTCCACGACGCCGACCATCATCTCCGTCAGCTGCGCCGCCACCAGGGACGAGATGGGCGTCTTGTAGACCTCCGGCTCGGTCTTCTGGATGACCTTGAGGTCGGGCGAGCGGGCGGCGTCCACGAGGTACGGCTTCATGAGCACCCCATCGTTCGCGATCGCCGCGGCCACCATCGCCATCTGCAACGGCGTGGTCCGCACGTCGAACTGGCCGATGCTCGACTGGGCCACCTGCGGGGCGTTCGGGCTCTCGGGCAGGCGCGACGGCGTCACGCCGAGCGGGATCTCGATGCGCTCCTCCCAGCCGAAGGCATCGGCCGTGCGCTTGATGACGCCCCATCCCAGGTCCATGCCCAGGTCCGCGAACGCGGTGTTGCAGGAGATGCGCAGGGCATCGGCGAGGGACATCTGGTCCGTGGGCGAGCACGACGCGCCGCCGTAATTGCCGATGGTCGCGGTGGTGCCGGGAAGCGACAGCACCTGGGGCGCGTACACCGGCGTCTCGGGCGTGTAGCCCGACTCGAGGGCGGCCGCCGCGACGATGAGCTTGAACGTCGAGCCGGGCGGGTAGGTGTCGCCGCCGATGGCGCGGTTGATGAGGGGATCTGTCTCGTCGGCGACGAGCGCCTGGTAGATGCGGTTGGTCTCCGCGGAAGAGTGCACGGCGAGCGCGGCCGGGTCGAACTGCGGGTGCGACACCATCGCGAGGATCGCGCCTGTGCGCGGATCGAGCGCCACGACGGCGCCGCGCTGGTCGCCGAGCTGCTCGCTCGCGACGCGCTGCAGCGTCGCGTCGAGGGTCAGCTCGATCGAGGCGCCGCGCTGCTCCGTGCCGGCGAACAGGTCGCCCAGGCGCGTCCAGAACAGCGAGTCGGCCGAGCCGTTGAGCAGCTGGTTCTCCGTGCGCTCCAGGCCGGACAGGCCCGGGCCGATGCTGAAGTAGCCGATGACGTGCGAGTACAGCGGTCCGTCGACGTAGGTGCGCTGGTAGTTGAACGGGTCGTCCACGGGCACCGAGTAGACGACGGACTCGCCGCTGACGACGAACGGTCCGCGGAACGCGCCGAACTGGCGGTAGAGGGTGCGGACGTTGCGGTTGTCCTCGTTGAGGGAGTCCGCCTGGACGAACTGGATCCAGGACGCGGCGACCATGAGCACCAGGAACATGGCCAGCGCGACCACGGACAGGCGGCGGATCGGCTCGTTCATGTCACCGCCTCTCCCGCGCTGCGGCGTGCCTGGTCGGACACGCGCAGCAGCAGCGCGATGACGACCCAGTTGGCCAAGAGCGCCGAGCCGCCGTACGCGAGGAACGGCGTGGTGATGCCCGTGAGCGGGATGACGCGCGTGACGCCGCCGACGACGACGAAGACCTGGAGGGCGAGCGCGAATCCCAGGCCCGCGGCGACGAGCTTGCCGAAGCCGTCGCGCACGCCGATGGCGGCCCGCATCGCCCGCTGCACGATGATCACGTAGAGCGTGAGGACGGCGAGCACTCCCGTGAGGCCGAGCTCCTCGCCCAGCGCGGCGACGATGAAGTCGGACTCCGCGTACGGGACGAGCCCGGGCGAGCCCTCGCCCAGACCCGTGCCGAACAGCCCGCCCGATGCCATGCCGAACAGGCCCTGCACGAGCTGGTAGGAGTACTGGCGGTAGACCTCGGGGTCGAGCGCGTTGAGCCAGGCGGAGTAGCGCGCGCCCACGTGGCCGAAGACGGTGCCGGCGAGGGCGGCTCCCGCGAAGAAGAGGCCCAGCCCGATGAGCACCCAGGAGAAGCGCTCGGTCGCGACGTAGAGCATCGCGACGAAGATGCCGAAGAACAGCAGCGACGCGCCCAGGTCCCGCTCGTAGACCTGGACCACGAGGGCCGTCGCCCACACGACGAGGATGGGGCCCATGTCGCGCGCTCGCGGGAAGCGGATGCCCAGGAACTTGGGGCCGGCGAGCGCGAGGGTGTCGCGGTTCGTGACGAGGTAGCCGGCGAAGAACAGGACGAACACGATCTTGGCGACCTCGCCGGGCTGCGCGGAGCGGCCCAGGACGGAGATCCAGATCTGGGCGCCGTTGACGGTGCGGCCCAGGCCGGGCACGAGGGGCAGGAGCAGCAGCACCAGGCCGACGACTCCGGCGGTGTACGTGTAGCGGCGCAGCAGGCGGTGGTCCTTGAGAACGGCCACCACGACGATCGCGATGGTGATGCCGAGGAGCGCCCACAGGGCCTGCGTGTCGCCGAAGGCCGTCTCACGCCCTCGCGCGGCATAGGCGTAGTCGACGCGGCGGATGAGCGCGAGGCCCAAGGCGTTGAGCGCGAAGACGGCAGGCAGCAGGACCGGGTCGGCCCACGCGGCGCGCAGGCGCATGACGAGGTGCGCGGCGAGAGCCACGAGCGAGAGCACGACGGCGTAGACGGCCAAGCCGGGGCCGATGCCGGGCCCGGCGTTATGGTCGACGAACGCACGGGCGCCCACGCCGATCGCGATGGCGATCGCGAGCAGGCCAGCCTCAGAGTTCCGTCCGGCGCGCACCGTCAGCGCGGAGACGGTGGCCATCAGGGGCCGTCCTCCAGCGTGGCGACGATCTCGCGCGCATCGTCGAGGCTGCTCGTCCGGATGGTCGCGGAGACGCGGTCGCGCTCATACGGCCTGAGGTCGTCGAGCTCGACGCGGCTGGTCTCCACGAGGGTCTGCAGGTCGATGGGCCCCAGGGTCTGCGGGATGCCGCGGTAGATCGCGACGTGCTCGCCGTTGACGCCCACGAAGTACTGGGTCTGCGTCCACGCGTAGGCCCCCCAGACGCCCAGGAGCACCGCCACGAGCGCGGCGAGCGGCAGCACCCAGGCGCGGGCGCGCTCCCACCAGGTCCGCTCCGGCTCGTCCTCGTCGTCCTCGGGCTTGGCCGCGGCGAGCTTGGCCGCGCGGCCCGCGGCGGTGTCGGAGCCCACGGACGGCCGATGCCGGTCCTTCGCGGCGGAGCCGACGACCTGCACGGTGACGTCGCGGCCGGCGGCCGACGGCGTCTCCTCGAGGTCGACGATGTCGCCGACGACGCACGTGACGTTGTCCGGGGCGCCCGCCGCGAGCGCGAGGGACATGAGCGCGTCTGCGCAGTCGCCGGGGTCCTCGACCTCGAGCAGGGTCTGGTGGAGGGTCGAGCGGCTCACGACGCCGGACAGGCCGTCGGAGCACAGCAGCCAGCGGTCGCCGGGGCGGGTCTCGCGCACGGAGATGTCGACGGGGACGTCGGCGTCGATGTCGCCCAGGACGCGCAGGAGCATGGACCGCTTGGGGTGGTGCTCGGCATCGGCGACGGACAGGCGCCCGGTGTCCACGAGGTGCTGGACGAACGAGTGGTCGGTCGTGACCTGGTCGAGCTCGCCGTCGCGCAGGAGGTAGGCGCGGGAGTCCCCGATGTGCGCCATCGCGAGCGTGGAGCCCGAGCGCAGCAGCGCGGTCACCGTGGTGCCCAGCCCGGACAGCTCGGGATCGTTCTGGGCGCGGGCGACGATCTCCGCATGCGCGTCGGCGATCGCGGTCTTGAGCTCCTCGAGCGCCTCGTCGGGCCCGAGCCCTTCGCCCTCGAGCGCGGCCAGGCGCCCCACCACGATCGAGGAGGCGATGTCGCCTCCCGCCGCGCCGCCCATGCCGTCGGCGACGACGAGCAGGTGCGGGCCCGCGAACGCGGAGTCCTGGTTGTTCGAGCGGACCAGGCCCACGTCGGAGCGGGCGGCGAAGATCGTGGAGAGGATCATCAGGCGCGCAGCTCCAGCGTCGTGGCGCCGATGCGGATCCGCTCGCCGTGGCGCAGCTCCACCGGATCCTCGACCTTCTGGTTGCCCAGGAAGGTGCCGTTGGTGGAGCCGAGGTCCTCGACGAACCACGCCTCGCCCTCCGGGTAGACGCGGCAGTGCTTGGACGAGCAGTAGTCGTCGTCGATGACGAGCGTGCACGTCGGCGAGCGGCCGATGAGGATGGGCGCCGCGCCGAGCGGGATGATCGTGCCCTTGAGCGGGCCGGAGATCACGGCCAGGTGGGCCGCTGGGGCCTCACGCGTGGAGATGGCCCCGGTGCGCACTCCCGTGGCCGCGCGGGACGGCGCGGCGAGCTTCTCCGCCCGGGCATCGGGCCGGCGCCGGGCCGTCAGGCCGCGGCCGCGCGAGGTGACGCGCGTGCCGTACAGGTCGGAGCGGAGCACGCCGATCGCCGCGAGCACGAGAGCCCACAGGAGCACGAGGAATCCCGTGCGCAGCAGCGTCAGCGAGAGCTGGCTCATGGGTCACGCATCCTCGTCGGACGGCAGACCATCCCAGTACATGATGGTCGTGCGACCGATGGTGATCGCGTTGCCGTCGAGGAGCGTCACCTCCTTGATGCGCTGGTCTTCGACGAAGGTGCCGTTGGTCGAGCCCAGGTCCGTGAGGATCGTGCCGTACTCGGTGACCTCGAACTTGACGTGCTGGCGGCTCACGCCGGTGTCGTCCACGACGATGTCGGCCTCGGAGCCGCGGCCCACGATGGTCGTCACCCCGGTGAGGTGGTAGCGCCGCCCGTCGATGTCGAGCAGGGGGTAGCGCGAGGACGGGTTCTTGGCGCTCGTGGGCGCGACGGGCCCGCGCGTCGATCGAGAGGTCACGGCGTACCTTCCTGTCGGGAGGGACGCGTCCTCGGTGAACGTCACCGCGACCGGACCCACGAAGCTGTAGCGCTGGCGCGCCGCGTGCTCCTGCAGCGTCTCCTGCAGCTCCTGCACCAGCACCTCGTCGCCCCACTCGCGCAGGGTCGCGAGGTCGGTCGAGCTCAGGGAGATCGCGTACTCGTTGGGGATGAGGGTGCGATTGCGGTCGACGACGGCAGCTCGCGCGTCCGCCTCCTTCTTCAAGGCGCCTGCGAGCTCCACCGGCTTGACTCCGGAGCGGAACGTCTTGGCGAACGCGGTCTGCATCACGTTCTCGACGCCCTTCTCGAAGCGGTCGAGCACACCCATACCTGGAATCGTAACGTGGACCCCTCGCGTGCTAGTCTTGCTCGGCGCGCGCGAGTGGCGGAACGGCAGACGCGCTGGCTTCAGGTGCCAGTGTCCGAAAGGGCGTGGGGGTTCAAATCCCCCCTCGCGCAC
>QGUM02000140.1:0-4226 GCA_003242455.2 Actinomycetes bacterium | reverse complement strand
GGTCCTACCTGGACTACGCCATGTCCGTCATCGTCGGCCGCGCCCTGCCGGACGTCCGCGACGGCCTCAAGCCCGTGCATCGGCGCGTCCTGTACGCGATGTTCGACGGCGGCTACCGCCCCGACCGCGCGTTCTCCAAGTGCACCCGCGTCGTCGGCGACGTCATGGGCAAGTACCACCCCCACGGCGACGCCGCGATCTACGACACGATCGTGCGCATGGTGCAGCCGTGGTCGCTGCGCTACCCGCTCATCTCCGGCCAGGGCAACTTCGGCACACCGGGCAACGACGGCGCCGCCGCCTCGCGCTACACCGAGTGCAAGATGGCTCCCCTCGCCATGGAGATGGTGCGCGAGATCGACAAGGACACCGTCGACTTCGAGCCCAACTACGACGGCCGCGAGATGCAGCCCGTCATCCTGCCCTCGCGATTCCCGAACCTGCTCGTCAACGGCTCGGCGGGCATCGCGGTCGGCATGGCGACCAACATCCCGCCGCACAACCTGCGCGAGGTCGCCGAGGGCGTCACGTGGGCGCTCGAGCACCCCAAGGCCACCAAGGAGGAGCTGCTCGAGGCGCTCATGGAGCGCATCCCGGGTCCCGACTTCCCCACGGGCGCGATCATCCTGGGCCGGCGCGGCATCGAGGACGCCTACCGCACCGGTCGCGGATCGATCACGATGCGCGCGGTCGTGAACATCGAGGAGATCCAGGGCCGCATGTGCCTGGTGATCACGGAGCTGCCCTATCAGGTCAACCCCGACAACCTCGCGATCAAGATCTCCGAGCTCGTCAAGGAGGGCAAGATCGCGGGCATCGCGGACATCCGCGACGAGTCCTCCGGCCGCACGGGCCAGCGCCTCGTCATCGTGCTCAAGCGCGACGCGGTGCCCAAGGTCGTGCTCAACAACCTGTACAAGCACACCCAGCTGCAGGACACCTTCGGCGCGAACATGCTCGCGATCGTCGACGGCGTCCCCCGCACGCTGAGCCTCGACGCCTTCGTCCGCCACTGGATCACCCACCAGATCGAGGTCATCCAGCGCCGCACCCGCTTCCGGCTGCGCGAGGCGGAGCGCGAGGCGCACATCCTGCGCGGCTACCTCAAGGCCCTCGACGCGATCGACGAGGTCATCGCGCTCATCCGCGCATCGGCCGACGTCGACGCCGCGCGCGACGGCCTCATGAAGCTCCTCGACGTGGACGAGGTCCAGGCGACGGCGATCCTCAACCTGCAGCTGCGCCGCCTGGCCGCCCTCGAGCGCCAGAAGATCCTCGAGGACTACGACGCCCTCATGGCGGAGATCGACGACCTCAACGCGATCCTCACGTCGGAGGACCGCCAGCGCGCGATCATCGGCGAGGAGCTCGAGGAGATCGTCCGCAAGTACGGCGACGAGCGCCGCACGCAGATCAGCCCCTACGAGGGCGAGGTGTCCATCGAGGACCTCATCGCCGAGGAGGAGATCGTCGTCACGATCACCGCGGGCGGCTACGCGAAGCGCACGCGCTCCGACCAGTACCGCGCCCAGCGCCGCGGCGGCAAGGGCGTCAAGGGCGCGACGCTGCGCAGCGACGATGTGGTGGAGCACTTCTTCGTCACGACGACGCACCACTGGCTCCTGTTCTTCACGAACCTGGGCCGCGTGTACCGCGCCAAGGCGTACGAGCTGCCGGAGGGCGGCCGCGACTCCAAGGGCCAGCACGTGGCGAACATGCTCGCCTTCCAGCCGGGCGAGGAGATCGCCCAGGTTCTCGACCTGCGCAGCTACGACGACAAGCCGTACCTCGTGCTCGCCACCAAGCGCGGCCTCGTGAAGAAGACCGACCTCCGCGCCTACGACTCCAACCGCAGCGGCGGACTCATCGCCATCAACCTGCGCGAGGTCGAGGGCGAGGACGGCGTGGCCGTGCCCGACCAGCTCGTCTCGGCCCGCCTCGTGGGCCCCGAGGACGACCTCATGCTCGTGTCGCGCAAGGGCCAGTCGATCCGCTTCACCGCGTCCGACGACACCCTGCGTCCCATGGGCCGCGCGACCTCCGGCGTCACGGGCATGCGCTTCCGCTCCGACGACGAGCTGCTCGCCATGGACGTCGTCACCCCGGGAACGTACTCCTTCGTGGTGACCGAGGGCGGCTACGCCAAGCGCACCGCGATCGACGAGTACCGCGTCCAGGGTCGCGGTGGCTACGGCATCAAGGTCGCCAAGCTCGCCGAGGACAAGCGCGGCGACCTCGTGGGGGCTCTGCTGGTCGAGGAGAGCGACGAGGTGCTCGTCATCATGGAGTCCGGCAAGGTGGTGCGCTCCCCCGTGAGCGAGGTCCCCGCCAAGGGCCGTGACACCATGGGCGTCATCTTCGCCAAGCCCGCCGACGGCGACCGCATCATCGGCGTCGCGCGCAACGTCGAGCGCCACCTCGACGGCGACGACGAGGGCGAGGACGGCGCGGCCGCCGCATCGGACGCCGATGCCGGGGCCACCGCAGGCTCGACCGCCTCTGCCGCAGGAGCGACGGCTTCCGCCGAGGACGGCGCGGCCGCCGAGGACAGCGCGGCGGGCGAGTCGGCCCAGTGACGGTCTAGGCGTCGGGCGGACGGCGCGAGGACGCAACCATCGGGGCCTCCCGAGCGTTGCGTGTGTGGCAGGGGGTCCCTGCGCGCACCAGCCATGGTTCGCGTCCTCGGCTAGGCTTACTACCCGAGTGCGCCCGACGGGGCGCCAAAGGAGATTTCATGAACGCGGACGAGACCGCGAAGGCGCCGTCGAACGGCGCGTTCCAGCCCATCACCCCGGGCTCGCAGCCGGCCTCAGGCCAGCAGCCGACCCAGCCGGGACAGACGCCTGCCTCGGGGCAGCAGCCGGTGCGCCGCGCTGGCGTGCTGCCGAACGCCGGCGCCGCCCAGGCCTCCACGTCCACGCCTCCGTCGATCCCGCCCGCCGGCTCGGGTGCGCCCGCCACGGGCACCGTGCCGCAGCGCAGCGCCTTCCGCCCCACCGGCTCGCCGGCGAGTGGCGCGCAGCCCACGGTGAGCCGTCCGGCATCGATCCAGCCGGGCACGCAGGCGGCGCAGCCCGCTCGCACTCCCACGTCGGGCGCGTTCGCGACCACGGGAGCGTCCGGTGCGACCGCAGCGGGCGTGACGTCGGCGGCCGCGGCATCGGGCGATGCCGCAGGCGCGGCGGCCACGTCCGTGACCACGACCGAGGCCGGCAAGGGCGTGAGCATCGGAGACCGCTTCAAGGGTCTGACGAGCCGCGCGAAGGACACCACCAAGGCTCAGCTCGAGAAGGCGGACCGTGAGGTCGCCGTCTCGGCCGGCACCGGTCCCCGCAAGGCCCGCGTCCTCGTGTCGCGCATCGACCCGTGGTCGTCCCTCAAGATCGGCTTCCTGCTGTCGATCGCGGCGGGAATCATGCTCGTGGTCGCGATGCACGTCCTGTGGAGCGTCCTCAACGGCATGGGCGTGTTCCAGCTGATCCAGGAGTGGGTCTCCAAGCTGTTCACGGCCGACCAGGAGCTCAACATCCTGCAGTTCTTCGAGTACAGCAAGGTCATGTCCGCCACCCTGCTCATCGCGGTGGTGAACGTCGTGCTGCTCACCGGCCTCTCGGTGGTCGCGACCTTCCTGTACAACATCATCTCCAAGGTGGTCGGCGGCGTGTACGTCACGCTCACCGACGACTGATCGCACGCTGATCCCCAGGCGGTTTGAGTTCGCCGGAATCCGTGGGGTATCTTTGTGCGTCGCGGCTGGAGCCGCGAAGGGCCCATAGCTCAGGCGGTTAGAGCGCTTCGCTGATAACGAAGAGGTCGGAGGTTCAAGTCCTCCTGGGCCCACGGATCGCAGACGTGCGAACCCGGAAGGAGCTGTCATGAAGAAGGTGCTCCTGCTCGCCGCGGTGGTCGCCGCCGGCGTCGTCGCATACACCCTCCTCTCCCAGCGCTCGGAGCACGAGCTGTGGGACGAGGTCTACGACGACTTCTGAGATTCAGCTCGCGGCGTTCCTGCCACGGGGCCTTGGCGCAATTGGTAGCGCACCTGCTTTGCAAGCAGGGGGTTAGGGGTTCGAGTCCCCTAGGCTCCACCACCCCTCCTCCTTCGGCGCGCTGAGACCCACCCATAGCCCCTGCTGCCGGCCCTCACGCTGGAGAAGCAGGTCACGCCGACCGCAGAGCGTGCGGGAGACGTTCTCGAGTACACGTTCACGGTGACGAACGCCGGC
>QGUM02000139.1:0-4264 GCA_003242455.2 Actinomycetes bacterium | reverse complement strand
ACCCTGCTGCGCACGTCGCATCCACCGGCCCCGAGATCTGGGAGCCGACCGCCGGAACCGTCACCCACGTGGTGAGCGCGATGGGCACCACGGGAACCATCACGGGCGCGTCGCGCTCGCTCAAGGCGCTCTCCGATGCCGTGCGCATCGTGGGCGTGCAGCCCGCGCCAGGAAGCCAGATCCCCGGCATCCGCGCCTGGTCGCCGCAGTACCTGCCGGCGATCTTCGACCCGAGCACGGTGGACGAGATCCGCACAGTGACGCGCGAGCGTGCCGTCGAGGTGACGCGCGCGCTGGCCCGCGAGGAGGGTCTGCTGCTGGGCATGAGCTCCGGCGGGGCCGCGGCGATCGCGCTCGATCTGACAGCAGAGGATCCGGACGCGACCGTCGTCTTCATCGCCCCGGACCGCGGCGACCGGTACCTCTCGACCGACCTGTTCGACTGAGGGCGCGGCTGGCCTCGGGCCCTTGCGTACGCCGACCCCCGATGCCCGCAGTTGCACCCGCAGGCCCTCTGCGCGCCGACCCTCGACCCTTCCACCGGACTGACGGCGGATCGTTCCGGTTGGCGGTGCGACATCGGGCCTTCTGCCGGATGGATGCGAGATGGTTCCGGCTGTGGGCTTCACGGCCGGAGCCGTGAGGGCTGCGCCCGCGGCGGACGGCGCGCGCACGGTGGTCCACCCCCGCATGGCATGGGAAACTGTCTCCCATGACCGACGCGATGGCCGACATGTCAGGCCAGGACGCAGAGAAGGCGATCTACCAGCACATTCTCTCCCGCAATCCGGAACATGACTTTGAGCCGACGCTCGACAGGGTCCGCGAGGCATGCGAGTTGCTGGGCGACCCGCAGCATGCATACAAGGTCATCCACCTGACGGGCACCAACGGCAAGACCTCCACGGCGCGCATGGCCGAGTCGCTCGTGCGCGAGCATGGGCTGCGCACAGGACTGTTCACCTCGCCGCACCTGACCACGGTGCGTGAGCGCATCCAGATCGACGGCGAGCCCATCACGCGCGCCGCCTTCATCGAGCTGTGGCAGACCGTGGCGCCCATCATCGAGTTGGTGGACCAGCGTTCGCTCGAGCGCGGCGGCCCTCGCCTGAGCTTCTTCGAGGTGCTCACCGTCCTCGCCTTCGCCGCCTTCGCTGACGCCCCGGTGGACGTCGCCGTCGTCGAGGTCGGCATGGGAGGCGTGTGGGACGCGACGAACGTCGTCGAGGCGGACGTCGCCGTCATCACGCCCATCGGACTGGACCACGAGCAATGGCTCGGCGACGACATCCGGGACATCGCCGCGGAGAAGGCCGGCATCATCAAGCCCGGCTGCGCTGCCGTCATCGCGACCCAGCCCGAGGCGGTCGTCCCGATCCTCGCCGACGCCGTGCACGAGAAGGGCGCGCGCACCGTGTGGGAGGTGGGCGAGTTCACCGAGCCCGCGCTCCTGGGCACGCCCGACGAGCTGGGCATCGAGGTCGTCGAGCGCCAGCCGGGCGTGGGCGGCCAGCTCGTGACGCTGCGCACGCCCGCCGCCCACTACGCGGAGCTGTTCGTGCCGCTCTACGGCGAGTACCAGGCGCACAACGCGCTGCTCGCCGTCGCCGCCGTGGAGGCGCTGCTCGCCGACGGGGGACCGGCATCGGCGCTGAGCGGCGAGACGCTGGAGGCGGCCTTCGCCGGCGTGACGTCGCCGGGCCGTCTCGAGGTGGTGCGCACGTCTCCGCTCATCCTCGTCGACGCCGCGCACAACCCGCACGGTGTCGAGGCGCTCGCCGGAGCACTCGAGGAGTCCTTCGCGTTCAGCCGCCTGGTGGGCGTCGTCGGGGTCCTGGCCGACAAGGACGCCGAGGGCATCCTCGCCGGGCTCGAGGGCGTGCTCGACCACGTGGTCGTCACCCAGTCGTCCTCGCCGCGCGCCATCCCCGCACAGGACCTCGCCGCGACCGCCCGCGCCGTCTACGGCGAGGATCGCGTGACGGTCGAGGAGAGCCTTCCCGATGCCATCGACGCCGCCGTCGCCCTCGCCGAAGAGGAGGGCGACATCGGCGCGGGCGTGCTCGTGGTCGGCTCGATCACGCTCGTCGCGGACACGCGTATCCTCGTGGGCGCAGACCGCCGCAAAGGCGCAGGAAGGGCACGGTGAGCGGACAGTGACGGACGAGCAGGCGGCCAAGCCCGCCCTCGCCAAGAAGCCTCAGCGCTCGGCGCTCCTGGTGTTCACCCAGGCCACGCTCATGCTCCAGGCCTTCGCGGCGCTGTTCGCGGTCCTGACCCTGTGGGGCCTCGCGCGCGCCGGCGAGGTGAGCATTCCGCCCGCCGTGCTGTGGGCGGTCGGCTTCCTCTTCGTGGCCCTGCTCGCGCTCGCCGCCGGCCAGCAGCACCTGCGCCGGGGACGCATCCTCGGCTGGATCCTGCAGATCCCCATGCTCGTCGCGGGCCTCATCCTGCCCGCCATCGCCGTCATCGGCGCGGTGTTCCTCGCCATCTGGATCACGGGCGTGCGCCTGGGCGCCAAGATCGACCGCGAACGCGCCGAGCGGGCGGCAGCGCAGGCCGCCGCCGATGCGGAAGGCGGCTCGGCGTGAACCTGTTCCTGTGGCGCATGGCGGCGTCGGTGGCGGGCCTGTGGGGCAGCCTCACGATCGTCATGTACTCGCTGGAGCGGCTCAGCCTCATCCGCATGGCGCACGACAACGGCCAGGGCGACGGCGAGCTGCCGGGCTCGCTCATCGCCTGGTTCTTCGCGGGCTTCATCGCGCTCAACCTCACGGTGTTCTATGCGCTGACACGCTGGGCCCGGTACATCCGCGCCAACCCCAAGACGCCGCAGGCGCCGGTGTCGGTGCTCATCGGCGTCGTGGCGCTGTGCGGAGGCGCGCTCCTGTGGGGCATGGCGGCCCACGCCGAGGACGTGCGCGAGCAGGCGGTCGTGTCGCTCGAGCCCTCGCTGGGCTACATCGCGTTCCAGGTGCTCGTCGCGTCGCTCGCGCTCATCATGCTCGTGCTCGTCGCCGTGCGCTGGTCGCCCGGCTATCGCCGAGAGTTCATCCGCTCGTGAGCGCAGCGTCCTCGCGCGCCCGGTCGGCGCGCCGCATCGCCGCCGCACTCGCGGTGGCCGGCCTTGTGGTCCCGCTCGCGGGATGCACGCTGACCGCCGCCGGGCGGGAGGAGAACCGCCGGGTGGCCGTCTCCGTCGGCCGTCTCGATCCTGCCGCGTTCGGCGCGGCGGACATCGCGTGCGCGGACGTGCCGTGGATCGGAGAGGACGTGGTCGAGCGCTTCTTCCGCTGCTGGTCGCTGCCGCTGGGCGACGGCCTCACGCGCCAGACGGCCGTGGCCATCGCCGATGCCCTGGCCGCGGAGTCCGGCGGCGTCAACGACGGCGAGGTGTGCGGCACCGTCGACGAGGCCGCGGGCGTGCTGGGCGAAGTGCAGTGCGCGTCCTTCGCGTCCATGCCGCAGGCGCGCGACGCGAACGTCGAGATCTGGGTCGCCCTCGCTGACGACGCCGTGGAGGCCCTCGCGCCGGGGACGACGGCGGGGGAGTACTTCGTCACGTTCCGCCTCGTGGCGTACGGGCCGGAGCGCTACCAGCCGGAGGGCTAGACCACCACGACGGTCTTGACCGCGTGGCCCGCGAGCCGCTCGCGGCCCGGCAGGTCCTTGAGCTCGAGCAGGAACGAGAAGCTCACATCTGCGGCTCCCGCGCGCTCGAGCATGTCCGCGACTGCGGCTGCGGTGCCGCCCGTGGCGAGGACGTCGTCGATGACCAGGACGTGCTTGCCCTCGATCCCCTCAGGGTTGATGACGAGCTCCGACGCGCCGTACTCGATCGTCGCGTCGGCCTCGAGCAGCTCGCCCGGCAGCTTGCCCTTCTTGCGCACCATCGTCATGCCCACGCCCAGGTCCTGGGCCACGACGGGGGCGAAGATGAAGCCGCGCGCGTCGACCCCCGCGATGAGGTCGACCGGCGTGCCCGCCTCGGGGCGCAGCGCGTCGCACGCGGCGCGGAACAGCGTGGGGGAGGCCAGGATCGGGGCGATGTCGTAGAAGAGGATGCCGGGAACGGGGAAGTCCTGATAGGTCGCGAAGTCCGCGGCGGTGATCATGGCTTCATCTTTCCACGGCTCCTTTGAGCGTCGGGACGCCTATTAGGCTCTCCGCATGACCGAACGCACCCTCGTCCTCGTCAAGCCCGATGGCGTCGCTCGCGGCCTCTCCGGAGAGATCCTGCGGCGCATCGAGGCCAAGGGCTACA
>QGUM02000138.1:0-4307 GCA_003242455.2 Actinomycetes bacterium | reverse complement strand
CACCTTGTAGGCGCGGTTGACCGGCGAGGGGAACGTCACGGTGATCGTGACCGGCGCCCCGCGCACTCCCGTGTCGACGCAGAAGGTCAGCAGGCCGTACGGGAACGTCACCCCGGCCGGCGCTCCCTCCGGGGCTTCCGAGACGGGATCCACCCCGTCGCACTCCTCGATGTGGCGGAGAGCGCCGTCGACGGTGAACTCGACATCGCCTGCGATCCCGGGCAGGACGAACGTCACCGAGCCGACTCGCTCCACGGCGCCGATGTCACAGCCGGCGTCACCGGCGTACAGGGCTTCGAGGATGTCGAGATCGCGCTGGTCGTACTGGGTCGCAGGAGAGGTGTAGTCGTCGATCATCTCCGCGCACGCCTCTGCGTCGATCCTGTCGACCAGCGGGCTGTCTGGCGCGGGCATGCGGGTGGGAGTGGGCCCGCCGTTGTCCGCCAGCGGCAGCAGGAGCGGATCGAGCCCCGGCCCGAAGTCGAGCAGGCCCGTGCATGTGCCGTCGGCGTCGAAGGTGTGGCCCTGGATCGTGAAGGAACCGGCGACGCACCCGTCTCCGCCCTGCGCGTCGGCGAAGACGGAGGCGAACGTGATGATCGTGCTGGGTGCGAGGTGGACGTGCGCGCCCTCGGGCGCGGCATTGGACACGAACGTCGACGCGTTGACCGTCAGCGCGTAGTCCACGGCGTGCACGGCGCCGCCGCTCACGGCCGCGGTGTTGAGCTCGAACGTCGAGCGCGAGACGAACGAGCTGCTCCCGCCGTCGGAGTACACCGCCCCGCCGCTGCCTCCCGCGGAGTTGTCCGAGAACGTGCTGCCGACGGTGTCGAAGTAGATGCCTGCGAAGATCGCGCCGCCGTCGCCTCCCGCCTCGTTGCCGATGAACGTCGAGGCGACGGCCGTCACACGCTCGGGCCCGCTCACGGCGCCGCCGTCGCCGCCCGCCGTGTTGTCGGTGAAGACGGAGCGCACGATGCGCACCTCCTCGGTGTGCTCATAGACGGCGCCGCCGTCGCCCGAGGCGACGTTGCCGGTGAACAGCGAGTCGTAGATCCCCAGTTCGACGCCGCCTTCGGTCATGGCGCGGACAGCTCCGCCGTTGCCGTCGACCGACTCGTTGCGCATGAAGGTGGAGCCGGCGATGGTGAACGAGGACGACGACCAGACGGTCAGGGCGCCCCCCTGGCCCACGGCCAAGGCGGTGTTGTCGCTGAAGTGCGAGTTCGTCACGGAGACCGCTCCGCCCCACACGCCGACGGGCGAGGCTTGCGACGTGATGCCGCTGACGCTGATGTTCTCGATCTGGACGTCTTGCGCGAGGATCGTCAGCATCGTGACTCCCGTGAAGCCCTCCTCGCCCGCCAAGGCGAGATCCTTCACGGTCACGTTCGCGACGCTCAAGCTGTCGACGGCGAGGAATCCGTCGGAGTCCGCTCCCAGGGTGATCGTGGGCGGATGTGCGGAGTCGGCGCCCTGGATGGTCAGCTCCGCGGCGTTGGAGTCATAGATGATCAGGGGCGCGTTCCAGGTGAAGCTCTCCATGATCGTGATGACGTGGTGCGCGCTCGGGTCGTCCTCCGAGTTGAAATCCTCGATGGCGTCCTCGAGCTCCCCCGCGTTGTGCACCTCGCGCGTCAGGGAGTCCGCACGCGCCGAGGGCGCGGCCACAAGGAGCGAGAGGACGAGGGCTGCGACGGCAAGCCCTGCCGCGACGATGCGCGGGCGAACATCGACGGTCTGCATGAGCCCCCAAGCGAGCAAAGTGCGTACGCGCATGCATGCTAGCAAAGGGCTGCCGCCCAGGACAGCCCAGGCGTCGCGACACCCTGTCGCCGCGATGCGAACTGACGACATGCGCGCCCTCGTGCGAGGACTAGGCTGAACGGGCACACCAACTACGCGCGTGATCCGCGCGCCCGCGATGTCTGAAGGACTCAGATGGACCTCTACGAGTACCAAGCGCGCGACATGTTCGAGAGGCACGGCGTACCCGTCCTGCCCGGCATCGTCGCCACCACCCCCGCCGAGGCGAAGGCTGCGGCCGAGAAGCTGGGCGGCGGCACCGTCGTCGTCAAGGCCCAGGTCAAGACGGGAGGCCGCGGCAAGGCCGGCGGCGTGAAGGTGGTGCACAGCCCCGCCGATGCCGAGGCCGCCGCCGCGCAGATCCTCGGCATGGACATCAAGGGCCACACCGTCCACCGCGTGATGATCGCCGCGGGCGCCAAGATCGCGCAGGAGTTCTACTTCTCCGTGCTGCTGGATCGCGCCGAGCGCCGCTACCTGGCCATGTGCTCCGTCGAGGGAGGCATGGAGATCGAGCAGCTCGCGGTGGAGCGCCCGGAGGCCCTCGCCCGCGTCGCCGTCGACCCGCTCGTGGGCATCGACGCCGCGAAGGCTCAGGAGATCGTCGACGCCGCCCGCTTCCCCGAGGACCTGAAGCCCCAGGTCAGCGAGGTCGTCCAGAAGCTGTGGGGCGTCTACGCCGCCGAGGATGCGACGCTCGTCGAGGTCAACCCGCTCGTGCTGACCGAGGACGGTCAGGTCATCGCGCTCGACGGCAAGGTCACGCTCGACGACAACGCCGCGTTCCGCCAGCCTCACCACGAGGAGCTCATCGACCGCGCCGCGACCGACCCGCTCGAGGCCCGCGCCAAGGAGCTCGACCTCAACTACGTGAAGCTCGACGGCTCCGTCGGCATCATCGGCAACGGCGCCGGACTCGTCATGTCCACGCTGGACGTCGTCGCCTACGCGGGCGAGCAGTTCGGCGGCGTGAAGCCCGCGAACTTCCTCGACATCGGCGGCGGCGCCTCGGCGGAGGTCATGGCCAACGGCCTGGGCCTCATCCTGGGCGACGCTCAGGTCAGGTCCGTGTTCGTCAACGTCTTCGGCGGCATCACCTCGTGCGTCGAGGTCGCCAAGGGCATCGTCGGCGCGCTCGAGACCCTCGGCGACGCCGCGACCAAGCCGCTCGTCGTCCGGCTGGACGGCAACTCGGTGGAGGAGGGCCGCGCGATCCTCGCGGCCGCCGCCCACCCGCTCGTGACCATCGTCGAGACCATGGACGGCGCCGCGGCCAAGGCCGCCGAGCTCGCCGCCGCGGCAGCCTAAGGAGCAATCGTGGCCATCTTCCTCACCGCAGCGTCCAAGATCGTCGTGCAGGGCATGACGGGGTCCGAGGGCATGAAGCACACCGCCCGCATGCTTGCCGCGGGCACCCAGATCGTCGGCGGCGTGAACCCGCGCAAGGCGGGCGAGGTCGTCGACTTCGACGTCGACGGCGCGACGGTCTCGGTCCCGGTCTACGGCACGGTCGCCGATGCCATGGCCGCCACGGGCGCCGACGTGTCCGTCGTGTTCGTCCCGCCGGCGCACACCAAGGCGGCCGTCGTCGAGGCGGTCGACGCCGGCATGCCGCTCGTCGTGATCATCACGGAGGGCGTGCCCGTGAAGGACACCGCGGAGTTCTTCGCCTACGCGCAGTCCAAGGGCACGCGCCTCATCGGTCCCAACTGCCCCGGCCTCATCAGCCCTGGACAGTCCAACGTGGGCATCACCCCCGCGAACATCACCGGCCCGGGCCGCATCGGGCTCGTGTCGAAGTCGGGCACGCTCACCTACCAGATGATGTTCGAGCTGCGCGACATCGGCTTCACCACGTGCGTGGGCATCGGCGGCGACCCGATCATCGGCACCACCCACATCGACTGCCTCAGGGCCTTCCAGGACGACCCCGACACCGAGGCGATCGTCATGATCGGCGAGATCGGCGGCGACGCGGAGGAGCGTGCGGCGGCCTTCATCAAGGAGCACGTGACCAAGCCCGTGGTGGGCTACGTCGCGGGCTTCGAGGCGCCCGAGGGCAAGACGATGGGTCACGCCGGAGCGATCGTGTCCGGCTCGGCCGGCACCGCGCAGGCCAAGAAGGAGGCGCTCGAGGCCGCTGGCGTGCGCGTGGGCAAGACCCCGTCCGAGACGGCCGCGATCATGCGGGAGATCCTTGCGGGCTGAGCCCGCTGGCTCGCTGCGTTGGGCGCGCGTCGCGCGCCGATGCCGTGGTGACGCGCTGAGGCTTGCGACGATGTCGCCATGAAGCCGCTTGCGCGCCTGTTCTCCGCCGTGCGCGCGTGGCTCGCGGGCGCCCCCGGCTGGGTGGGAGGCATGCTCGCCGGCATCCAGGCGGCGGCGTTCTCCTTCGGCGTCGTCCTGCTGCCCGCCTGGGCCGCCGCGGCGACCGCCCCGCTCGAGGCCGGCATCGGACCCGACTGGGGTGGGGCCGCGAGCGCCGCCGCGGGGCTGTGGCT
>QGUM02000024.1:0-18984 GCA_003242455.2 Actinomycetes bacterium | reverse complement strand
CTCCAGGTACGTGCGCATGTAGGCGTCGTAACTGTGGACCTCATCGATGATGACGACCTTGGACGCCAGGCCGAGGTGGCGAAGCGACGTGTGACGAGCCTGGAGCGCCCCAAAGAGAAGCTGGTCGACTGTTGCCACGGTGAAGTCGCTCAGAGGAGATCGCCGCGGGCTGAGCATCCACCGATGAACGAACGGGCGGGCTCGCTCATCGAACGTGTTCTCTCCGCTGGCCTCGTGCATCGGACGGCCGACGAGCTCCTGAAACGCAGGATTGAGCTCTCGCTTGCCGTGGAGCAACGTGAACGTCGGCGGACGCGAGAGCCTCATCCGCTCGAGCCATGCGGCGATCCGTCCGAACATGGCGTTCGTCGTCGCCTGGGTCGGCAGGGCGACGAACGCGCCTGTGCACCCCAGCCGGCCGGCGAGGATCTCCGCCGCGAGCAGGGCCGCCTCGGTCTTTCCACTGCCCATCGGCGCCTCGATGACCACAAGGCAGGGCTCGTCCGCTGACCGGACCGCGTTCGCCGCCTCGCGCTGGATCGGGCGCATCCCCGGAGCCGCGAGGTCTGGCCACCGCCGTGCGAACAGGAGGTCTGAAGCACCAGCCGTATCAGCGCCGAAGTCGAGCCGCACGGGAAACTTCAGGCGATCGAGGCCAGCCTCGCCGCGCCCGACGGTGTCCGGAAGCCTGTCTATGTCGACAAGCGGAAACAGGTGCTCGGCGCTCGCGATCCAGTCCGCGACCACGACGAGCCCCACCAGGAGCGACTGCACGGCGGTGCTCGGCCGGTGAGATCGCACATGCTCCAGGTCAAGGCCGGAGATCTCCTCGGCCCATCGGAGAATCCGCTCGCGGCACTCATGCCACAGGCCGTCACCGAAGTACGGGCGCGTGAGGGCATCGAGGCGAAGCTCACGCGAATCGAAAGGCGGAACGCCATGATGCCCGCCGACCACGCCGGCCACGGCGTCGGCCTCGCGTGGTCGCCAGCCACGCGACGCCAGGTGCTCGACGACGGCGATGTGGCCGGCGAGATCGTGGGGAAGCCTCGTGCGCAGCCCTGAGTCGACGACGTTGGGAAACACCAAGCCCCGGGCGCGCATGCGCTCGGCAAGGCGACGGTTGAGCAACGCGAACGCCGGCGTGGCCTTGCCGATGTCGTGGATCGCCGCGAGATAGACGACGAGCGCGCGGGCCTGCTCGTCGGAGCCGAGCTCCTCGGCCGTCCGCGATCGGATGCGGTGCGCGAGCCAATGGTCCCAGAGCCACCCCGCGACGACCCCCGTGTCATGGAGGTGGCATGCGAGAGGGAGCCACTGCGCGACGTCGTCCTCGTTGCGGCGCCAGACATCCGTCTTCGCCCAAATGGACTGAATCGCGCGCGCGACCTCGTCGTCGCCCACTGCGGCGGTCCCCAGCATTCCCCCGCGAATCCCCTCTCCGGGCGCCCCCGCTGCCCGTGCTCTCACCCTACTGCGCGACTCCCGTGACGTCACGAGGAGTGTCGACAACGTCGCGCGGGCGGCGCCCCTCTCTCACGCCGCCGCTGCTCGCACCGTAGCCGCCACCACTGACACACCCCCCTACGACTTCTCGAGGAACACCTCCCGCTCCCCCAGCATCTCCTTGATCGCCGCAGCCAGCGCCGGGTGCGCGTCCAGCCCGGGGTCCGCGGCGACCACGGCATCGGCGTCCGCGCGGGCGCGCGCGATGACCTCCCCGTCCTGCACGACGCGCAGCAGGCGCAGGGAGTTGCGCCCGCCCGACTGCGCCACGCCCAGGACGTCGCCCTCGCGTCGCAGCTCGAGGTCCTTCTCGGCGAGCTCGAACCCGTCCGTGGTCGCGGCGAGCGCCGCCAGGCGCTCCGCGGCGATGGAGCCCTCCTGCGCGCGCGACACGAGCAGGCACAGGCTCGGCAAGGTCGATCGGCCCACGCGGCCGCGCAGCTGGTGCAGCTGGGAGATGCCGAAGTTGTCGGCGTCGAGGACCACCATCATGGTCGCCTCCGGCACGTCGACGCCTACCTCCACCACCGTGGTCGCGACGAGCACCGGCGTGCGGCCGTCCGCGAAGCGCGCCATGACGTCGTCCTTCGCCTCGGGCGTCAGGCGGCCGTGCATGACGCCGATGCCCACCCCCGCGAAGTCGGGCCGCTCGCGCAGCATCGCCGCAGTCTCCTCGACGGAGGTGAGCGGGGGCCGCTTCGCCTTGCCCGGCGCGGCGTCGAGCAGCGCCTCTTCCGGCTCGTCGTCCAGGACGCCTTCCGTGTCCGTGTCGCTCGGATCGATGCGTGCGCACACGACGTAGACCCGATGCCCCGCCTCGACCTCCTCGCGCACCCGCGTCCACGTGCGCTCCATCCACGCGGCGTTCGCGGCGGGCACCACGTGCGTCTCCACCGGCGCACGCCCGGTCGGCCGCTCGCGCAGCACGGTGGTCTCGAGGTCCCCGAACACCGTCATCGCGACCGTGCGCGGGATGGGCGTGGCGGTCATGACGAGGGTGTGCGGCGGGGTCTCGCCGCGGGCGCGCAGGGCGTCGCGCTGCTCCACGCCGAAGCGGTGCTGCTCGTCGACTACCACGAGTCCCAGGTCCGCGAACTGGACCGTCTCGCTCAGCAGCGCGTGGGTGCCGACGACGATCCCGGCAGCGCCCGATGCCGCCTCCGCGAGCGCGGCACGGCGCTCGCGCGAGCCTTGGGAGCCGGTGATCAGCGCCACGCGGGTCGCGTGGTCCGCCCCGCCGAGCATCCCGCCCATGGCCAACGGCCCCAGGAGCGATCGCAGCGTCGCGGCGTGCTGGGCGGCGAGCACCTCGGTGGGCGCGAGGAGCGCCGCCTGGCCCCCGGCGTCGACCACATGGAGCATGGCGCGCAGGGCGACGACGGTCTTGCCTGCGCCCACGTCGCCCTGGAGCAGGCGCAGCATCGGCGTGGGCTTGGCGAGGTCGGCGGCGATCTCCTCTCCCGCCGCGACCTGGCCGGGCGTGAGCGGGAACGGCAGCTGGGCGTCCAGCGCGTCGAGCAGCCCTCCGGACCGGCGCTCGCGCGCGACCGAGGTCAGGCCGGCCCGCTCCGCGCGCCGTCGCGCCAGCGCGCTCTGCAGCACGAACGCCTCCTCGTAGCGCAGGCGGTGGCGAGCGCGCTCGGCCTGGGCGAGCGTGTCCGGGACGTGGACGGAGCGCAACGCCTCGAGGATCCCCGGCAGGCCCTCGCGCTCGAGCACCTCGCTGGGCAAGGGCTCGGGCACGTCGCCGTCCTGCAGCGGGTCGAGGACCGTGCGCACGGCCCGTGCGATGCGCCACGTCGGCACCGATGCCGCGGCCGGATAGATGGGGATGGGCTTGGAGGCCTCGTGGATCGCCTCGTCCTCGTCGGCGGCGTCGAGGCCCACGATGAGGTAGTCGGGATGCGTCAGCTGCCGCCTGCCGCGGTACTCGCCCACGGTGCCCGTGAACAGCCCGGTGCGACCGGCCCGCAGCTTGTCCTCGTGCGCGCGCAGCACCCCCGCGCGCTTGGCGAAGAAGGTCAGCTGCAGCTCGTCGCGACCGTCTGTGACGATCGCCTCGAGCATCGCCCCGCCGCGCGAGCGCATCGGCCGCACCGTCGCCTGACGCACGCTCGCCATGACGGTGACGTGCTCGCCCAGCCGCAGCCTCCCTATCTCCGTGAGCTCGCCGGGAGCGCTGTAGCGGCGCGGGTAGTGGCGCAGCAGGTCGCCGCCGGTGACGAGCCCCAGCTTGGCCAGCGACGCGGCCGAGCGCTCCCCGACGATGCGCCGCAGGGGCTCGTCGAGGACGCCTCTCACGCCGATCTCTCCACGCCGATGAAGATCCCCGCCTGGGTGTGGCGCCCCTCGAAGACCTGCACCTCCGCCCGCGGGCACACGGCCGTGGCGGACAGCCGCACCGCGTCGGCGACCGACGTGGGCATGCCCTCGGGCAGGATGAGCGTCACGAGCTCCGTGTCGGGCGTGAGGAGGCGGTCGACGTCCTCGTCGAGCGCGTCGCCCGTGCTCGTGGCGGGCACGCACGCCTCGGCGGCGGCGGTCATGACGTCGGCGAGGTCCTCGTCCTCTCCCGCGAGCGCCGACGCCGCGACAGCCGCGACCATCTGCGCCTCGTGCTGGACACGCAGCACCTCGACCTCCGGATCGGCGCTTCCCTCGGCGATGCGGGAGGCCGCCGCGCGCAGCTCCGGGTCTCCAGACACGACCACGACCTTGGTGCCCGAGGCGTCCCGCACGGCACGCAGCAGCTCGCGCTGGGTGAGGCCCGCGAGCGAGGGGATGACGACCACGACGGCGCCCGTGTCGGACAGCGCCGCCGCGATGCCCGGGCTGCGCGTGAGCGCGACGACGCCCGGCAGGTGCGCCGGCCGCTCGTGCGCGGCGACGATGTTGCGCACGAGGATCTGGCTCGAGCCGAGCGTGTCCGCGATCTCCACCGCATCGTCCGGTTGGTCGGTGTGGACGTGAGCCTGCACCAGGCCCCGGATCCCCGTGACCGCGACCGAGTCGCCGATGGCCGCGAGCTGCGCGGCGAGCTCCCCCCAGCCCGCGCCCGGCGCATCGTCCGCGGTGGAGCCGTCAGGGTCGGTGTTGCCGGAGACGAACATGACCTCGTAGATGCCGCCGCCGCGGTGCTCGTGGTGCACGCGGGGCCGCTCCCCGTCCCGGACGGCGGCGGGCTCGACGCGCTCGGGCAGGCTCGCGAGCGCCTCGGCGCCCACGAGCACCTCCACCATCGCGTCGAGGATGAGGCTCAGCCCCAGCGCTCCCGCGTCCACCACGCCGGCCTGCCGGGCGGCCTCCAGCTGCTGCGCGGTGCGGCCCACGGCCTCACGCGCGGCCCCTGCGGCGGCGAGGGCGACGTCGGCCGGCTTGGCGTCGGCGCTCGCGGCGTCGCCGGCGGCGCGCGCCGCCTCCGCGGCGACGGTGATCATCGTGCCCTCGACCGGCGCGGCGAGGGCGTTGTAGGCGGCGGCCGATGCGGCGGCGAAGCACCGCGCCAGGGCGGCGCCGTCCAGCCGCGACGGACCGCCGCCGGCCGTCACCGCCTCGAGGAAGCCGCTGAGGTACTGCGAGACCACCACGCCGGAGTTGCCGCGAGCGCCCAGGAGCGCCCCGCGTGCGAAGGCACGGCACACGCGGTCGTCGTCGGCGTCGGCGGGCAGGTCGGCGACGAGCTGCAGGCCGTCGGCCAGGGTGAGCCACATGTTGGTGCCGGTGTCGCTGTCCGCGATGGGAAAGACGTTGATCGCGTCCAGATGGGCCCTTTCCTGGGCCAACGCGGCCACGCTCGCAGCCAGCCAGCGCCTGAGCACCCCGGCATCGGCCGACATCGACTCACCTCCGTGGAGCAGATTGGCAATCGCGCACCTTCTCGGATACCCTAATGCGGTTGCCCGACGAGGGCAGACAGGCTTGCGCGACCTCTCCCTGAGGCACCGCGCGGAGAATCTAGGAGAACTATCGTGGCTGCCACCTGCGACGTCTGCGGCAAGCACCCCAGCTTTGGGCACTCGATCTCGCACTCGCACCGCCGCACCAAGCGCCGCTGGAACCCGAACATCCAGCGCGTGCGCGCCGTCGTCAACGGCGCCCCCAAGCGCGTCAACGTGTGCACCTCGTGCCTCAAGGCTGGCAAGGTCCAGCGCGCCGTCTGAGCGCTCGCTCACGCTTCACGGGAACGGCCGTCTCCTCCAGGAGGCGGCCGTTTTCGCGTCCGCGCGCGCTGTGAGGCTCACCCGCCGAAGTGGTCCCAGCCGAGCTCGCCCGGCTCGCCCCCGTCAAGCAGCACGCCGGCGGCACCGCGCCCGACCTTCCCCACCACGGTCCAGCCCGCCGGCACCCGGCTCGGATCGCGGAAGGCCGCCAGCAGGTGATGGTCCTCGCCGCCGGTGAGCGCCCACACCATCGGGTCCGCACCGAGCTCGCTCGCCGTCGCCTCGGCAGCCGGGTGCACGGGCACGAGCGCGGAGTCGATCTCGAGCGGCACGTCAGACGCCCTCGCGATGCGGGCGGCGTCGCGCAGCAGGCCGTCCGAGATGTCGAGCATGGCGGTGGCGCCGCTGAGCGCGGCCTCCAGCCCTGCGCCGATGCGCGGGCGCGGGCGCAGGTGCAGCCGCACGGCCTCCTCGACGACGCGCACGCCGCCCATGAGCTGGGCCAGGCCCGCGGCCGCCGCGCCAAGAGGGCCTGACACCGCGAGCACGTCGCCGGGCGAGGCGTCGCCGCGCGTCACCGGATCGACGCCGTGGGTCTCGCCCAGGACGGTCACGGAGACGGCGATCTCGCTCGCGCCGGACAGGTCCCCTCCCACGACGCCTACGCCGTGCGGCTCGCATGCCTCACGCAGGCCGTCGGCGAAGCCGAGCACCCAGTCCACGGGCGTCGAGGCCGGCGCGGCAAGAGTGACCTGCAGCGCGGTCGCGACCGCGCCCATCGCGTCGATGTCGGCAAGGTTCTGCATGGCTGCTCGCCAGCCCACATCGCTCGCGTCGCTCCAGTCCCTGCGGAAGTGGCGGCCTTCGATGAGCACGTCGCTTGAGACGACCAGGTGCCCGTCCACGGACAGGATCGCCGCGTCGTCTCCCGGACCCAGGATCTCGGCGTCGGTGCTGGGCAGGCGGGGAGCGAAGCGAGCGATGAGCTCGTCCTCCCCCAGGTCTCCGATCTGCGTCACCGGGCCAGATTACGAGCCGTCGTCGTAGAAGCGAAGGATCTCGAAGCGCGGCAGCGGCACCGGCTCGAGGTCGAGCTCCCACAAGTCCCCCAGTCGCGCGTCCCACTCGGCCGGCTCGAAGTACGACAGCGCATTGCCGGGGATGAACGTGAGCTCGCCGATGAGGATGCGGTCGCCCACGATGTAGAAGTCGACGCGCACATGCGGGAACGGCGCGGCGAGCCGTTCTGCGAGCGATACGAGCGTGGGCCAGATCTCTCCCACGTGCTCGGGCGCGTTCGGCGAGCGAGGGAAGACGCGCTCCAAGGGCAGGAGGCGACCCGAGGCGTCGTCGTAGTCGCCGCACTTGACCCCGTCGACATGCGAGTTGATGTACCCGGGGTCGCTTAGGCTGGCATCATGCCCCGCAGCTCCGGCCGTCTCGTCGCGCTCGCCGTCGCGACGGCATCCGCCGCGACGCTCGCGGGCTGCGCGTCAGCAGTGCCCGTCGACCCCGCGCCCTACGCCTCGGACCCCGACTGCGCGCGCGTCATGCTCGCCGCGCCCACGAGCGTGGGCGGGCTCGCGTTGCGCAAGACGACGTCGCAGGCGACCGCCGCGTACGGCAGCGAGTTCATGATCATCGTGCGCTGCGGCGTCGAGCCGCCGGGCCCCTCGCAGGACCCGTGCGTGGAGGTGACGACGGGGACAACGACGCTCGGATGGCTCGTGCGCGACACGGACGACGCCTGGGTCGCGGTCTCGTTCGGCCGTTCCCCCGCCGTGGAGGTCACCATCCCGCATGTGCGCGCCGACAGGGCCGTGGGCGACGTGCTCGCGGAGCTCGCGCCGAGCGCGGCGCGCGCTCCCTCCAACGGCCTCGAGTGCCGCTAGGCGACGGGCTGCCTGCCGAGAGGGGCCAGGTACACGACCACGCGCGGGCTCACGTGCTTGCGCTTGGCGAGCACGTGGATCTCGTGAAAGCCGTCCGGCACGTGAAGGCGCGCCACCTCATGGCCCTCCCACGCCGAGATCACCAGCACGTCCGCCGGCGAGGGCATGTCCCAGGCGGGAAGGGCCTCGGGGTCGAAGTGCTCGGGCTCGTCCATGGTGAACATCACGCGGGCGGGAGCCGCGCCCATCCACTGCATCGCCACCGGGCCGCCGAGGGCGGGGTGCTTGCGCTGGGGCTCGGGCCTGCGAGAGCGACGGACGTCCAGGTACAGCTCGCCGTCGGGGTGCTGGAACGTGTCCTCGACAGGCGCGCCGGGACGCAGGACGCCCAGGTCGCGTGACGGCGGATGGGCCGCTCGCTTGCGCGTGAAGAACACCTTCGCTACCGCAGCCCCAGCGGGCGCGCGAGGGCCGCCTGCAGCAGCTCCTCGACGAGCTCGGAGTAGCCCACCCCGGCCGAGGCCCACATACGCGGGTACATCGACGTGGGCGTGAAGCCGGGCATCGTGTTGATCTCGTTCACGGTGACGGCGCCGTCCTCGCCCAGGAACACGTCCACGCGCGCGATGCCCTCGGCGGACACGGCGGCGAAGGCGCGCACCGCGATCTCCTGGATGCGCGCGGCGACGTCCGCCGGGATGTCGGCCGGGCACATGAGGTTCACGGCGCTCTCGTCGAAGTACTTCGCCTCGTAGTCGTAGAACGCGTGGTCGCCGCCGGTGACGACCTCGCCCGGGGGCGAGGTGCGCACGCCGTCGCGCGCGCCCAGCACCGCGGTCTCGATCTCGCGCCCCTTCACGGCCGCCTCGATGAGCACCTTGGGATCGTGCTTCACCGCATCGGCCACGGCGGCCTCGAGCGCGTCCCACGAGTCCACGCGCGAGATGCCCATGGAGGAGCCGGCGCGCGCGGGCTTGACGAACACCGGCAGGCCCAGCGCCTCGATCTCGGCCCGATGCTCGGCGACGGACGCGCCCGGGGCGAGCGTGACATCGGGCGTCACGGGCAGGCCGGCCGCACGGAACGACGCCTTCATGTACTGCTTGTCCATGCCGATCGCGCTCGCGAGGACGCCGGCGCCCACGTAGCGGACGTCGACGAGCTCGAGCGCGCCCTGGATCGTGCCGTCCTCGCCCCACGGGCCGTGCAGCAGGGGAAACGCGACCGTGACGTCGGCGAGCGGCTCGACGCGGCCGTCGCGCTCGATCCGCCAGGCGCTCTCCCCCACGCGGCGCGGCAGGAGGACGGTGGGGCCGTCGTCGTCGACCTCGGGCATGCGGCCGTCGACGATGCGCCAGCGCGCCGGGTCGTCGCTCTGCAGCGTCCAGCGGCCGTCGCGCGTGATGCCCACGGCGATGACGTCCCAGCGCTCGCGGTCGAGGGCTCCCAGGACTCCCCCCGCGGTGACGCAGGAGACCCCGTGCTCCGACGAGCGCCCCCCGAAGAGCACCGCGACCGTGGGACGCCCGCTCATCTACGCGACCTCCGCCTTGCGCGGGCGCGACAGCAGCGCGTTGAGGACGGCCTCCTTGGGCTCTCCCTCGTGGAGCATCTTCACCACGGCATCGCAGATGGGCACGTCCACGCCCGCCACGCCTGCGAGCTCCTGGATCGACAGCGAGGTCTTGACGCCCTCCGCCGTGCCGCCCGTGAGCTCCGTCGCCTCGTCGAGGCTGCGGCCCTCGCCGATGTGACGGCCCAGCGTGTGGTTGCGCGACAGCGGTGAGGCGCACGTGGCGATGAGGTCTCCCATGCCCGCGAGGCCGGAGAAGGTCTCGGGGTTGGCGCCCAGCCGCAGTCCCAGGCGAGTGATCTCCGCGAGCCCGCGCGTCATGACGGTCGCGGTCGTGTTGTTGCCGAAGCCGAAGCCGTCCGCGATGCCCACGGCCAGCGCGATGACGTTCTTGTACGCGCCGCACAGCTCCACGCCCAGGACGTCCGGGTTGGTGTACGGCCGGAAGTAGCCCGATGCCGTGGCGGCGGCGACGGCCTCGGCCGCGCTGAGGCTCGTCGAGGCGATGACGGTCGCGGTGGGCTGGCGCGCGGCGATCTCGCGCGCGAGGTTGGGACCGGACACCACGGCGATGCGGTCCTGGTCGAGGCCCCACGTCTCCCCCAGCACCTCGGACATGCGCTGGTGGCTGCCCATCTCGATGCCCTTCATGAGCGACACGACCACGGCGTCGCCCGGGACGGCATCGGCCCAGCCGCCGATGATGCCGCGCACGTGCTGGGACGGCAGGGCGATCGCGACGATGTCGGCGCCGTCGAGCGCCTCGCGCGCGTCGGTGGTGGCGGTGACGGCCGCGTGGACCTCCACTCCGGGAAGGAAGCGCGAGTTGGTGCGCGCGGTGTTGATCTCGGCCACGACGTCGGCGTCACGGCCCCACAGGCGCACCTCGCTGCCGGCGTCGCTCAGCACGGCCGCGAACGTCGTGCCCCACGCTCCGGCGCCCAGCACTGCGGCGCGGGTCATGCGGGATCCTTCCGGCGCATGTCGTAGCGGACCTCGGGGGCCTTCTCGCCGCGGATCTCCTCGAGCATGGCCGTCAGCGTATCCATGATGCGGTCCGATGCCGCGCGCAGGGTGTCGGTGTCGAGCGGCCGGTCGTAGAACTCGCTCAGGTCGATCGCCGGGCCGGCGACCATCGTCACCTTCTTGCGCGGGATGATCCACAGCATCTTGCCGTAGGGGGCCAGGATGCGGTGCACGCCCCACTGGACGATCGGGATGACCGGCACCTTGGTGGCGAGGGCCATGCGGGCCACGCCGGTGCGCGGCACCATGGGCCACAGCTCAGGGTCGCGCGTGAGGGTGCCCTCGGGGAACATCGCGATGACGCCGCCGCCGCTGAGCACCTCGAGCCCTTTGTCCACGGCCTCCTTGGCGCGAAGGGTGCCGCGGTGCACGGGGATCTGCCCGAAGGCGCGCAGGAAGGTGCCGACGACAGGGACGTCGAACAGCGGCGCCTTGGCGAGGAAGTGCGGGATGTAGCCGTTGAGGTACAGGTACTGCGCGAGCGTCGTGGGATCCACGTAGGAGACGTGGTTCGAAACGGCGATGAAGCTGCCGTCCTTGGGCAGGTGCTCCTGACCGTGCCAGTCCTTGCCGGATATGAGTGTGACCAGGCACGACACGAAGTCGGCCATCAGCTGCTTGCCGCGAGTGTCGAACCGTGCGCGAGCCATGCCGGTGCTACTCGATCTCAGCGCCGAGAGCCGCGAGCTTGTCGCGGAACGCCTCGTAGCCACGGTCGATGATGCCGATGCCGTGCACGGTCGACGTGCCCTTGGCCGTGAGCGCGGCGATGAGGTGCGAGAAGCCGCCGCGCAGGTCGGGCACCTCGATCTCCGCGCCCGTCAGGGGCGTCGGGCCGGCGATGGCGGCCGAGTGCAGGAAGTTGCGCTGGCCGAAGCGGCACGGCTTGTCGCCCAGGCACTCCTTGTACAGCTGCACGTTGGCGCCCATCTTCACCAGGGCCTCGGTGAAGCCGAAGCGCTGCTCGTACACCGTCTCGTGGACGATGCTCAGGCCGTCGGCCTGGGTGAGCGCCACGACGAGCGGCTGCTGCCAGTCCGTCATGAAGCCCGGGTGCACGTCGGTCTGGAGCGCGATCGCGTTGAGCTTGCCGCCCGGGTGGTAGAAGCGGATGCCGTCCTTGACGACGTCGAACTCGCCTCCCACCTTGCGGAACACGTTGAGGAACATGCCCATGTGGCGCTGCTGCGCGCCGTGGACGAAGACGTCTCCTCCCGTGGCGAGGGCGGCGGAGGCCCACGAGCCCACCTCGATGCGGTCCGTCAGCGAGGTGTGGTCGAAGCCGCGCATGGTCGACACGCCCTCGATGCGGATCGAGCGATCGGTGTCGACCTGGATGATCGCGCCCATCTTCTGCAGCAGGTCGATGAGGTCCTTGATCTCCGGCTCGACCGCCGCGTTCTCCAGGTGCGTCACGCCCTCGGCGAGCACGGCCGTGAGCAGGAGCTGCTCGGTGGCGCCCACGCTCGGGTAGCTCAGGGTGTGCGTGATGCCGCGGAGCCCGTTCGGGGCCGTCAGGTGCAGGCCGTCGTCGAACTGCTCGACGACCGCGCCGAACTTGGTGAGGATCTCCAGGTGGAAGTCGATGGGCCGGTCGCCGATGCGGCAGCCGCCCAGGTCGGGGATGACCGCGCTTCCCAGGCGGTGCAGCAGCGGACCGCACAGCAGGATCGGGATGCGCGACGAGCCGGCGTGCTCGGCGATCGCCGCGGCGTCGGCCGGACGCAGGTCGGTGGTGACCGCCGTGAGGACGCCCGTCTGGACGTCGTACTCGACCCCGGCGCCGTGCAGGCGCAGCAGGGAGGAGACGACGGCCACGTCCCGGATCTCGGGAACGTTGCGAAGAGTGGAGGGCGTCGATCCCAGCAGGGCCGCCACCATCGCCTTGGAGACGAAGTTCTTGGCACCGCGCACGGTGATCTCGCCCTGCAGCGGCTTGCCCCCGTGGACCCGCAGGGAATCGGTCATGCCTTATATGGTGCCTCATGTGGACACAGCCTCGGGAATCACGCACGGTTCGCCCGTTGCGCCCACAGCGATCTTCGCGGGGCTGACGACCCTCGACGTGGTGCAGCTCGTGGAGCGCATGCCCGCTCCCAACGAGAAGACGGTCGCCGCCGAGTTCCTGCTCGCGGCGGGCGGACCGGCGGCGAACGCCGCCGTCGCCTTCGCCGCAGCGGGCGGCTCGCCCACCCTCGTGACCGCCCTGCCCGATCACCCGCTCACCCCGGTCGTCACCGACGACCTCGTGCGCCACGGGGTCACGGTCGTGGTCGCGGCGGGCTACGACGGCCCTCCCATCACGGCCTCGATCCTGGTCCAGGCCGCCACGGGCGAGCGCGCGGTCGTCTCTCCCAGCTCGACGGCGGCATCGGGCGAGGTGACCATCACCTCTCCCCTGCCCGCGATCGACGGCGCGGGCGCGGTGCTCGTCGACGGATACTTCAGGGCCGTGGCGCTGCCCCTCGCCGCCGAGGCACGCCAGCGCGGCGTCCCGGTGATCATGGACGGCGGCTCGGTCAAGGCCCACACGGAGGAAGTCCTCGCCCACGCCGATGTCGCGGTCGTGTCCGCGGACTTCGCGCCCGAGGGCACAGGCGGGCGCGCCGATGCCGTCCTGGACTGGCTGAGCGAGCGCGGACTCTCCTTCGCCGCCGTCACCCGGGGCGGGCTGCCCATCGTGTACCGCACGCCCGAGGGCGACGGCGAGGTGGAGGTCGCGCCCGTTCCCGTGCGCGACACCCTGGGCGCGGGCGACTTCTTCCACGGAGCGCTCACGGCGCGCATCGCCGCACAAGGGCTCGACGCCGCGCGCTTCGCCGCCGACCTCGCATGGGCGGCCGAGGTCGCGGGCCGGTCGCTCGCGAGCTTCGGCACGCGCGCCTGGCTCGAGCGCTAGCGTCGGCGCGCTACGGCGCCGTGAGGAAGATGTCGAACAGCTCCGGGTGGTGGCCGTGCACGAGCACCATGAACACCACGGCGTCGAACAGCAGGTGCACCGTGATGACGTACGCGAGCGACTTGGTCCTGTTGAAGATCCAGCCCTGGATGAGCGCGAACGGCACCGTGAGCAGCGGACCCCACTCGCGGTAGCCGAGCTCCCACAGGAACGACACGAACACGAGCGCCTGCAGCCCGTTCGCCGCCCACAGCGGGAAGTGGCGCCGCAGCAGCGCGAACACAATGCAGATGAAGAACAGCTCGTCCCAGATCCCCACCGCGTTCACGCCCACGAACAGCCGCGCGATGTCGCCTTCCGTGGGCAGATCCGGCCAGTTCCGGTACACGCCGGAGGACAGGAAGTAGAACGGCAGGATGAGGTAGCCGGCGACCACCACGAGGCCGATGTACGCCCACTGGGCACGCGACCATCGCCCCGTGCGAGGACGGCGCGGGAACACCTCCCGAATGCCCAGCAGGCGGGCCAGCACGACGGGCGCGAGCACGGCGCCGCCCAGCGCGAGCGCGAAGCGCGCCATGCCCGCGTCGGAGAGATCCGCCTCGAGCGAGATGGTGGAGATGATCGCCTGCCCCAGCGCGATGATCCCGAGGTCTCGGGCCAGGATGCGGCTGCTCAGCGCGGCGAGGCCGACGCCCGCGACGAGCGGCACGTAGCCCAGAGGCCGCGCATGGACGGCGAACAGGAGCACGGCCGCGCCGCACACGAGGAGGGCAGCGAGCAGGTCGAGCGCCCGCATCGGCCCCCGGGCGTCAGCGGGGGCGACGGCATCGGCGCTCGCCTGGGGCATGAGAAGAGGATAGGGGCGGTCGCGCCTGGCTCTGCGACCGCCCCTATCCGAGGGGGTGAGGAGGGATGGAAGCTCAGTCAGAGGAGGGCTGAACGACCACCTTGAGGCCGACACGGCTCTCCGCCTGCTTGAACGCGTCGGACACATCGTGCATCGGGAAGACGTGGGTGGCGAGCGAGCGCACCTCGACGATGCCGCGCGAGACGAGCTCGATGGCACGCGGGTAGACGTCGCCCATGCGGCGCGAGACCTTGATCGTCAGGCCCTTGCGACGCGCGACGGAGGCCTGGAAGGTCGTCTCGTCGTTGTCGGGGATGCCGGCGAGGACCACGGTGCCGCCCGGCTTGGCGAGCTCGATCGCGAGCGGCGCGCCGGTGTGGTGGTCGGTGATCTCGAAGACGTAGTCCACGCGGCCGTGCCGGAGCGCAGCGTTGATCGTGGACTCGAGGCTGTCCTCGTCGGGCGCGAACACCGCGTCGGCGCCCGCGGCGAGCGCGGCGGCGCGACGGTGCTCGAGCGGCTCGACCACGACGACGGTGCCCATGCCTGCTGCGCGCGCGAGCTTGACGAGGCACACGCCGATGGGGCCGGCGCCCACGATGGCGATGTTCGAGCCGACCTTGGCGCGGCCCAGGTCCCACGCATGGAGGGCGACGCCGAGCGGCTCGAGGAGGGCGGCCTCGATCGCGGTCATGCCCTCGGGCACCGGGAACAGCAGCTCGGTGGGCCATGCGACGTACTCGCGCAGGCCGCCGTCGTTGCTGCCGTGGCCGGCGAACTGCACGTTCACGCACAGGTTGTGGTTGCCCTCGAGGCAGTCGGCGCAGTGGTGGCACGGGCGCGCCGGGTCGACGGCGACGATGCGGCCGTCGAGCGGACCGCCCTCCACGACGCCCGCGAACTCGTGACCCAGCACGAGCGGGTTCGCGATGGTCGCGTCTCCGATCCCCCCTTCGGTGAACCAGTGGAGGTCGGAGCCGCACAGACCGACGGCCGTGACTCGCACCAGCGACTCGCCCTCGCCCGGCACGGGCTTGGGCTCCTCGACGACTCGCACATCGCGCGCAGCGAAGATGCGGCCAACCTGCATGAGTTCCATGAATCCTTCTCTCATCTCGGCCCCAGCGCGTCCTGGGCGCGCCCGGCCGCAGCCTGGTCCCTGCATCGGGCACCGGCTGGGTGGTGAAGCGTGAGGGGTTGTCCCGCCGCCCCCGATGCGCGGGGGGAACGCGCGAAGGGGGGCTCCGGGGGCGGCGGGACGTCTATGGGGTGCGGACCCTCTTAGCCCATCTTCTGGGTGTAGAGGTCGGTCCACTTCGCGATGACGGACTCACGGTTCTCCGTGAGCCACTTCACGTCGCGGTCCACCCACGTGATCTCGGAGGCCGGCGGCAGGTAGGCCGAGTCGTAGGGCTCCGAGGTGGTCATGCGGATCGTGGAGAGACCCTCGCCCAGAGCCTTCTGACCCTCGGGCGACATGATGTAGTTGATGACCTTCTTGGCGAGGTCAGCGTGCGGCGCGCCCTTGATGACTGCCGTGCCGAAGGCGGAGGCGGAGGTGCCCTCAGCCGGGTACACGAGCTTCACGTTCTGGGCGCCCGACTTGAGGAGCGAGGCGATGCCGTCCTCGTAGGTGAGGCCGACGACGTACTCGCCCTCCTCGACCTGGGCGAAGGCAGCCGAGGACGAGCCCGCGATCACGAGGCCGTTGTCCATGAGGCCGCCGACGTACTCCCACGCCTCGTCGCTCTCGTAGCCGAAGACCGCGAGGATGTTGGAGAGGTTGTTCCACGCCGACGACGACGAGGTCGGGTCAGCCATGATGATCTTGCCCTTGAGGGCCGGGTTCAGGAGGTCCTTGTAACCCTTGATCTCGACGCCGAGCTCGGCGGCGAGGCCCTCGTTGACGGCGAACGCGACCGTCGACAGGTGGTCGACGTTGTAGAAGCCGTTCGGCGAGCGGTAGGCCGGCATGAGGGTGTCCTCGTAGTCCGACAGCCAGTGCTCGAAGATGTCGGCGTGGCGGTCGCCGTCCATGATGTCCAGGCCGCCCCACATCATGTCACCCACGGGCGCGGCGGACTCGGCCGCGATGCGGCTGGTGAGCTCGCCGGCGGAGCCGTTGACGATCTCGATGTTGATGCCCGGGAACTGCTCCTCGAGGAGCGCGGTCAGGACGTTGAGGTCGTTCTCCGTCATGGACGAGTAGAGAACGAGGTCGCCCGCGGGGGCGTCCGAGGTGGCGGGCGCGTCGCCGCCGTTGGTGGCCGTGGGCGTCTCCGAGCTGGAGGAGCACGCGGCCATCGTGAACATCAGCGCGGAGGCGGTCGCTGCCACCCCGAAGCGCTTCAGCATGTTCTTGCTGGTCATGTGTTGGACCTTTCCTAATAGGGGGAATGTTGGGAGTAGGTGAGACTTCCTTGGCTCGAACTCAGACCTTGACGTCTTCCTCCTTCGTGATCATCAGGTAGATGGCGACGATGACGCCTGTGAGCACGGTGAGGATGGCCGAGAACGCCGTCGCCAGGCCGTAGTTGCCTCGTGAGATCGCGACGTAGGCGCTCATGGTGAGCGTGATGGTCTTGTTGTTGTAGAGGATGATCGCGCTCGACATCTCCGTGACGATCGCCACGAAGCTGAGGAGAGCTCCCGAGACGATTCCGGCCGACATCATGGGCGTCGTGATCCGGAAGAACGTCTTCAACTTGGACGCGCCCAGGCTGCGGGCGGCCTCCTCGATGGACACGGGGATGTGCATGAGGGTCGCCGTAGCCGACCTGATCGTGTACGGCATACGCCGGATGACCAGGGCGATCACGAGGATGGCGATGGTGCCTGTCAGCGCCAGCGGCTTGCGGTTGAAGGCGACCACGAGGGCGATGCCGATGACCGCGCCGGGCATGATGTACGGCGCCATCGAGAGCGTGTCGATGACGTTGTGGAACACCGACGAGCGACGCACCACGAGGTAGGCCAGCAGAATCGAGATCAGGATGATGATCGCGAGCGCGATGCCGCCCAGGACCAGGGTGTTGACGATGGAGCGCCCGAGGAGGCGGTCCGCCGCCAGGCGGTAGTTGTCGAGCGAGTAGCCCGGCAGGAACATGACCTGCGAGCTCTTGCGGAACGACAGGTACACGATGTACAGCTGCGGCAGGAACGCCAGGGCGACGAGCACGTAGCAGTACAGGTAGATGAAGAATCCGCCGATGCCCTTGGGGCGCTTCTTCTCGATCTGACGGCTCGACTGCAGGGTGAACTTGAACTTGCCGGTCGCCCACTTCTGCAGCAGGAACACGAGCGCGGTGACGATGATCGCGATGACCGCGATCGCCGCCGCGAAGTTGTGGTCCTGGCCCACCTCGCCGAGGTACTGGTTGTAGATCTCGACCGTGAACGTGCGGTAGCCCTCGCCGATGAGCAGCGGGGTGCCGAAGTCGGCGAACGCGCGCATGAAGACCAGCAGCGCGGCCGCGAGGATCGTCGGCATCGACAGCATGATCGAGATCTGGAAGAAGCGCTTGAGACGCGTGCTGCCCATGAGCGACGCGGCCTCGATCAGGCTCGCGTCGATGCTGCGGAACGCGCCGTTCATGAAGACCGACACGAGCGGGAAGAGCTTGAGGCTCAGGACGAGCAGGATGCCGCCGAAGCCGTAGATGCTCCCCACCTGGATGGGCAGGACCGACTCGAGGAACTCCGTGAGCACGCCCTTGCGGCCCATGAGGAGGATCCACGCGTACGCGCCGATGAACGGCGCCGACATCGCGGACAGGATCGCGCCGATGAACAGCATCTTGGCGCCGCGGATCTTGTAGTACGTGTAGAAGTACGAGAACGGGATGCCGATGAGCAGCGACACGCCCGTCACCGCGAGCGAGACGACGACCGAGTTCTTGATGGTGCCGAAGTAGTACGACCTCTCGAAGAACTTGGCGAAGTTGTCCAGCGTGAAGCCGTCAGGGCCGACCACGGAGTTCCGCAGCACGCCCCACATCGGGTACACGAGGAAGATCAGGAACAGGGCGAAGATGCCCAGCGCGATCCAGGTCCAGACGTCGGGCTTGTGAGAGCCCAGGAAGAACCGTGAGATCGGGTTCTTGTTGGGGTTGGTCTCGACGACGGCCATCTCAGCCCTCCTCGACCTCACCCGCGGCGTGGGCCACGTAGGTGTCGGGGTCGTGACGGAGGAGGTTGACCTCGCCGTCGGTCGTGTAGACGTTGACCTTGCCGGGCTTGATGGTCAGGGTGACCTTGTCGCCCACCTGGTACATCTTGTGGAAGTCGGACTCCTCCACCACCTCGACGTCGGTGCCGTCGGCGAGCTTGACCACGTAGTGGACGTGCAGGCCCAGGAACATCGTCGCGGCGATGGTGCCGCCGATGCCCGCCTTGTCGCCGGCCTCGACCGTGAAGTGCTCGGGGCGGACGGCGATCGTCACGTCGCGGTCGACCTTGCCGCCGAGCACGCCGGGCACCTCGACCTTGGCGCCCTTGACCTCGACCACGGCCGTGGAGCCGTTCCACGTGAGCTTGCCGTCCAGGAAGTTGGAGCGGCCGATGAAGTTCGCGACGAAGACGTTCGCGGGACGGTGGTAGAGCTCCTCAGGGGTGCCGAGGTGCTGGATGTAGCCGTCCTTCATCACCGCGATGCGATCGGAGATGGCCATGGCCTCCTCCTGGTCGTGGGTGACGTAGACGGTCGTGGTGCCGACGCGGCGCTGGATGTCCTTGATCGCGGTGCGCATGTCGACGCGCAGCTTCGCGTCGAGGTTCGACAGCGGCTCGTCCATGAGGAGCACGTCGGGGTGGGTGCACAGGGCGCGGGCGAGCGCGACGCGCTGCTGCTGGCCGCCGGAGAGCTTGTCCGGCATGCGGTCGGCGAGGTGGCCGATCTGCACGAGCTCCATGAACTCGGTGGCGCGCTTGTGGACCTCGTCGCTCGAGAGCTTCTGCTGGCGCAGGCCGAACTCGACGTTCTTGCGCACGCTCATGTGCGGGAAGATCGCGTAGTTCTGGAAGACCATGCCGATGTTGCGCTTGGCGGGCTCCAGGTCGTTGATGCGGCGCTCGTTGAA
>QGUM02000023.1:0-19103 GCA_003242455.2 Actinomycetes bacterium | reverse complement strand
GCGACTGCTCGCTGCAGCGCCGCCACCAGAAGCTCGTCGAGGAGGCGCCCGCGCCCTTCCTCACGCCCGAGCAGAACGCCCGCCTGGTCGAGGCCTCGCAGGCGATCCTGCGCGAGGCCAAGTACGAGGGCGCGGGCACATGCGAGTTCCTCATCGGCGTCGACGGCACCATCAGCTTCCTCGAGGTCAACACCCGCCTCCAGGTGGAGCATCCGGTCACCGAGGAGGTCACCGGCGTGGACCTGGTCCGCGAGCAGTTCCGCATCGCGGCGGGCGAGCCGATCTCGAACCTCAGCCCCGAGGTGCGCGGCCACTCCATCGAGTTCCGCATCAACGGCGAGGACCCGGGCGCGAACTTCATGCCCGCTCCCGGCCGCATCAACCGCCTCACGTTCCCGGCGGGCCCGGGCGTCCGCGTCGACGCCGGCGTGCGCCAGGGCGACACGGTCTCCGGCAGCTTCGACTCGATGGTCGCCAAGGTCATCGTCACCGGTGCCACGCGCGACGAGGCCATCCAGCGCGCTCGCCGCGCCCTCGCGGAGATGCACGTCGAGGGCATCCCCACGGTGCTTCCGTTCCACCGCGCGGTGCTCGAGGCCCCCGAGTTCACGGCCCCCGACGGCCAGCTCAAGGTCTACACGACGTGGATCGAGACCGACTTCGCCGACACCGTCGCGAGCCTGGGCCGCGCCGCCGCCCCCGGCGGGGACGAGCAGCTCGACGCCGGCGCCACAGAGCGCGTGGTCGTCGAGGTCGGCGGCAAGCGTCTCGAGGTGGTGCTGCCAGCGTCGCTCGCGCAGGCCGGCCGCGCTCGGTCCGGTCCCGTGCGCCGCTCCGCGCGCCGCACCAACGGCGCCGCCAAGGTCGCCACCGGCAACGACCTCGCCTCGCCCATGCAGGGCACGATCGTCAAGGTCGCGGTCGAGGAGGGCGCGTCGGTCAACGAGGGCGACCTCGTGGTCGTGCTCGAGGCGATGAAGATGGAGCAGCCGCTCACCGCTCACAGGGCCGGCGTCATCAAGGGGCTGAGCGCCGAGGTGGGCGCGAGCGTGAGCGCCGGCACCGTCATCTGCCAGATCGTCGAGGAGCAGCCCGCCTAGGCGCGGTGCACGTCCGTGATGTTGTGCAGGCGCCGCGCCGCCTCCGCGACCGTTCCCGACAGCGACGGGTACACCGTGAAGGACGCCGCGACGTCGTCCACGGTGAGGTGACGCGCCACGGCGATCGACAGCGGGTAGATGTGCTCGCTCGCGCGCGGGCCCACGATGACCGCTCCCAGGATCTGGCCCGTCACGGTGTGGCCGAAGACCTTCACGAACCCCTGGTCGATGCCGAGCATCTTGGCCCGCGGGTTGCGCGCGAGCTCGAGTCGCGACACCTCGTAGAAGATGCCCCGCTCCTGGAGCTCCTTCTCGGACGCTCCCACGGAGGCGATCTCCGGCATCGTGAACACGTTCGATGCGACGTTGCGCAGCTCGAGCGGACTCACCGCGTCGCCCAGCGCGTGCGCCATGGCGATGCGCCCCTGCGTTGCCGCGACTGACGCGAGCGGGAGCACGCCCGTGCAGTCGCCGGCGGCGTAGACGCCGCGCACGGACGTGCGGGAGACGCGGTCCACCACGATGTAGCCGCGCTCGTCGATCTCGACGCCCGCCTCCTCCAGGCCGATGCCGGAGGTGTTGGGGATCGAGCCCACCGCCATGAGGACGTGGGAGCCAGACACGCTGCGGCCGTCCCCGAGCTCCACCTGGGCTCCCGTATCGGTCGCCGTGACGCGCACGGCGCGCGTGCCGGTGACGAGCTCCATGCCGCGCTGGAGGAAGACCTGCTGCACGTGCTCGGCCGCCTCGGGATCCTGGTTCGCGAGCACCCGGTCGCCGGAGGAGATGAGCGTCACGCGCGAGCCCAGCAGGTTGTACGCGCCTGCGAACTCCGCGCCCGTGACGCCGGAGCCGACGACGACGAGGTGCTCGGGCACCTCGTCAAGGTCGTACAGCTGGGTCCACGTGAGGATGCGGCGGCCGTCGGGCTCGCAGCCGGGCACGATGCGCGGGGTCGCGCCCAGGGCGAGCAGGATCGCATCGGCCTCGTGCACGTCATCGCCTACGGCGACCTGTGACGCGGACAGCAGCCTCGCCTCGCCGGCGACGACCGTGACGCCGTTCTTCGCCAGGCGCGCGGCGATGTCGCCCGACTGCTTCTTCACGAGCTCGCGCACGCGCGCGTTGACGGCTGCCATGTCGGCGCGCGGCGCGTCGAACACCTCGGGAGTGTCATCGCCGTCGCGGAAGCCCAGCTCCGGCGCGCGCTGGGCGATCGTGAGCCACTCGGCGGTGGCGATGACGGTCTTGGACGGGACCACGTCCGTGAGCACCGCGTTGCCGCCCAGACCGGCGCGCTCGACGAGCGTGACGCTCGCCCCCTGCTTCGCCGCCACGATCGCGGCTTCATAGCCGCCCGGTCCGCCTCCGACGATGACGACGCGCGTGCCCATGGGGCCCATTGTCCCGCACCCACGTGCAGGGGCGCGACCCGGCGGCTCGGGCCCTCGTGGCACACGACGCGACCCGGCGGCCCCAGCCCTCGTGGCCCAGGGCGCGGCCCGGCCGCGCGACGCAGGCGTGACGCCGCGCACATCGGCACCTGGCAGGGCCGATGCCAGGGACGTCCGGGCAAGCCGCCCGGCCCGCACGGGGTTACAGTCGACAGATGGACTACACGCAGCTCGCCGAAGACGCCGCAGCAGCCATCGCCGACCGCACGGGCGTGGGGCGTCACGACATCGCTCTCGTCCTGGGGTCCGGGTGGTCGGGCGCGGCCGACCTCCTGGGGGAGCAGGTCGCGGAGGTCCCCGCCGGAGAGATCCCCGGCTTCGCCTCCCACGCCATCCCCGGGCATCACGCGACCCTGCGCAGCTTCCGCACGGACACCGGCAAGGCCGTGCTCGTGCTGGGCGCGCGGACGCACTTCTACCAGGTGCGCGACGCGAGCAAAGTGGTGCATGCGGTGCGCGCCGCCGCGGCCGCGGGCTGCACCCAGATCGTCCTGACGAACGGCTGCGGGTCGACGCGCCCCGAGCACGGCCCGGGCTCCGTGGTCCTCATCGCCGACCACATCAACTTCACGGGAGCGACGCCGCTCGAGGGAGCGACGTTCGTGGACCTCACGGACCTGTACTCCGCGCGCCTGCGCGATGTCGCCCGCAGCATCGACCCGTCGCTTCCTGACGGCGTCTACATCCAGTTCCCCGGGCCCCAGTACGAGACTCCGGCCGAGGTGCGCATGGCCTCGATCTGGGGAGCGAACCTCATCGGCATGTCGACCGCGCTCGAGGCGATCGCCGCGCGCGCCGCAGGGATGGAGATCCTGGGCCTGTCCCTCGTGACCAACCTCGCGGCGGGCATCGGCGGCAGCGCGCTCGACCACCAGGAGGTCATCGACGCCGGCACGCAGGCGGGACCGCGGATCTCCCGTCTGCTCGCCGAGATCGTGCGGGCGATGTGAGCGCCGACGTCCTCGCGGCGGCCCGCGCCTGGCTCGCCGACGACCCCGACGAGACGACGGCCCACGAGCTGGCCGCGATCCTCGAGCTGGCCGAGGCCGGCGACGAGAACGCGCTCGCCGACCTGGCCGACCGCTTCGACGGCTTCCTGGAGTTCGGCACGGCCGGCCTGCGCGGTGCCATCGGCGCCGGCCCGCGCCGCATGAACCGCTCCGTCGTCATCCGCGCCGCCGCCGGCCTCGCCGCCTACCTGGCCGATGCCCTGGCCGGGCTGGGCGAGCAGCCCCGCGCCCGCGTCGTCATCGGCTACGACGCGCGCCACCGCTCGAGCGACTTCGCCCACGACACCGCGGCCGTCATGCACGCCGCGGGGCACGAGGCGATGCTCCTGCCGAGCGCGCTGCCCACTCCCGTGCTCGCCTATGCGGTCAAGGCGCTGGGCGCCGACGCGGGCGTCATGGTCACGGCGTCGCACAACCCGCCACAGGACAACGGCTACAAGGTCTACCTGGGCGGACGCATCGTCACGGACGCCGGGCAGGGCGCGCAGATCGTGCCGCCGCACGACGCCCTCATCGCCGCCCAGATCGCGGCAGTCGATTCCGTCGCATCGGTGCCGCGCTCGAGCGAGGGCTGGACCGTGCTCGGCCCCGAGGTCCTCGCCGACTACATCGCCGGCGCCGCCGCCGTCATCCCCGCCCCCGTGGGCGAGGCGGCCGCCCGCCGCGCCGCCACGCGCATCGTCCTCACGTCGCTGCACGGCGTGGGCGGCGAGACGCTCGTCGCCGTGCTCAGGGCAGCGGGCTTCACCGACCTGCATCCCGTCGCCGAGCAGGCCGAGCCCGACCCCGACTTCCCCACTGTCGTCTTCCCCAACCCGGAGGAGCCCGGCGCGATCGACCTCGCGCTCGCGCTGGCAGCGACGGTGGAACCGGACGTCGTCATCGCGAACGATCCCGATGCCGACCGCTGCGCCGCCGCCGCCCGCATCGGCGGCGCGTGGACGATGCTCCACGGCGACGTCGTCGGCTCGCTCCTGGGCGAGCGCGTCGCAGAGGCGTACCGGGCGGCCAGCCCCGACGGCCCCGCGCGCGTGCTCGCCAGCTCGATCGTGTCGTCGCGGCAGCTCGGCGCGATCGCGCAGCGCCACGGCCTCATCCATCGGGCCACCCTCACGGGCTTCAAGTGGATCGCTCGCGAGGAGGGCATCGTCTACGGCTACGAGGAGGCGCTCGGCCTGTGCGTCGCGCCGCAGCTCGTGGCCGACAAGGACGGCATCACGGCGGCCGTCATGATCGCGGAGCTCGCCTCGGAGCTCAAGGCGGCCGGGCGCACGCTCGAGGATGCGATCGACGACCTCGCCCGTGCGTACGGCGTCTACCTCACGCGCCAGGTCTCCGCGCGCTTCGCCGACGCCTCGCTCATCCCCGGGACCATGGCAGGGCTGCTCGCCTCGCCACCGTCCACCCTGGGCGGAGCTGCCGTGGTGAGCGCTGACGACATGAACGCGGGGATCGACGGGCTGCCGCCCACGAACGGCCTGCGTCTGCAGACGGAGACCGGCTCGCGGGTCATCATCCGCCCGTCCGGCACGGAGCCCAAGGTCAAGGCCTACCTGGAGGTCATCGAGCCCGTCACGGGCGAGGACCTCGCGGGAGCGCGGGAGCGCGCGGCGGCGACCATGGCCTCCCTTGAAGCCGATGTGAGGGCCGCGCTGGGCCTGGCCTGACGCGGCCCGAGGGTCGCGTCCCGCTCAGTAGCCGTCGCCCGCAGGGGCCTCCGATGCCTCGCCGTCCAAGCCGTCGAGCACGGCTCGCGTGCCGCTGAGGCCCAGGCGCGTCGCCCCTGCCTCGATCATGGCGAGCGCATCGGCCGCCGTGCGGATGCCGCCGGAGGCCTTGACGCCCAAGGAGCCTCCCACGGTCTGCGCCATGAGGCGCACGGCGTGGACGCTCGCGCCTCCCGCCGGGTGGAATCCGGTGGACGTCTTGACGAAGTCCGCGCCGGCGGCCTGCGCGGCCTTGCACGCGCCCGCGATCGCCTCGTCGCTCAGGGCCGCGGACTCGATGATGACCTTGAGGATCCTGCCCTTGGGCACGGCCTTGCGCACCGCGGCGATCTCCCTCTGGACCAGGTCGAACTCGCCCGCGATCGCGGCGCCCACGTCGATGACCATGTCCACTTCGTCGGCGCCGTCGTCCACGGCGCGGGCCGCCTCGGCGGCCTTCACGGCCGCGTGGTGCTTGCCCGAGGGGAAGCCGCACACCGTGGCCACCTTGAGGCCCTCGGGCACCTTGAGGGGGAGCATGGACGGCGAGACGCACACGGAGAAGGCGCCCAGCTCGACGGCCTCGGCCACGAGCGCCTCGACGTCGGCGGGAGTGGCCTCCGGCTTGAGGAGCGTGTGGTCGACCAGGCGGGCTAGCTCTGCGCGGGTCAGCTTCGACATGCCTTCAGCCTACGCTCAGGATCCGCGGCCTACGCGCCGAACGCCTCGAAGCCCTCGACGACGGCCTCCGCGACCTCCGCGCGCTCGTCGTAGGGCAGGAACGCATTCCAGGCGGCGGTGAGCTGCGCCTCGAACAGGTCCTCCAGCGTCCAGCCGGCCTCGGCGACCAGGCGCTCGCACTCGCCGCTGAGCGTGACCCCGGACACCAGGCGGTTGTCCGTGTTGATCGTGACCGCGAAGCCCAGGTTGCGCAGCTCGGTCATGGGGTGCTCGGCGATGGAGGCCGCCGCACCGGTCTGCACGTTGGATGTGGGGCTGCACTCGAGCGGGATCTGCAGGTCGAGCGCGTGCTGGGCGACGATGCCGCACACGGGCTCGTCCGTGCCGAAGCCCTCGATGTCCTCCCAGATGCGCACGCCGTGGCCCAGGCGGCGAGCCGAGCCCAGGCCGAGCGCCTCGGAGATCGACTCCACGCCGTCGGCCTCGCCCGCGTGGATGGTCACGGCCATGTGGCCCTCCCGCAGCAGCTGGAACGCCTCGCGGAAGCGCGACGGCGGGAAGCCCGCCTCGGGGCCAGCGATGTCGAAGCCCACGCAGCAGCGGCCCCGGTTGGCCAAGGTGAGCTCCGCGATCTCCGTCCCGCGCGCCGCCTGGCGCATGGCACTGAGGATCGCGCCCGCACGGATGCCGAAGCCCTCCTCCGCCGCCTCGGCGACGCCCTCCTCGATGCCTTCCTGCACCGCCTCGACCACCTGCTGCAGCGTGAGTCCCTGCTCCTGGTGCTGCTCGGGCGCGTAGCGCAGCTCCGCGTAGATCACGCCGTCGCGGGCGAGGTCGACGACCGCCTCGCGCGCGATGCGGCGCAGGGCGTCGGCGGTCTGCATCACCGCGAGGGTGTGGGCGAACGCCTCGAGGTAGCGCACCAAGGAGCCCGAGTTCGCGTTCTCCACGAAGCGCGCCTGCAGCGCGTCGGGATCCGTCTCCGGGAGCTCGTAGCCGATCTGCGCGGCCAGCTCGATGAGGGTCTGCGGGCGCACGCCGCCGTCGAGGTGATCGTGGAGGAGGACCTTGGGGAGGCGGACGATGTCTTCGCGGGTGAGGGTCATGCTGTCAGGCTAACCCCGCGGCGAGCGGCCGGCAGGACCACGCAGGTGAGTCGACTCCACCAGCCCAGTCCCGGCACGGGATCGGGGCCGCCCGCCCTCATCTGCTCGTCCGCGACCTCGAAGAGAGCTCCCGCGCCCGGCTCGTAGACGAGCACGCCCCCAGGCAGGCGCTCCACGACGAGGACCACGTGCCGGGGGATGGCCGCCGCCAGCCCGCCTCGGATGTCGCCTCCCACGTACAGCAGGACGGGGATCCCGTCCACGAGCGCGACGCTGGCGTGGGCGAAGAACGCCGCGAGGTCGTCACGGCTGCGATCGTCGATGAGGCGAGTCCGGAAGCGCACGCCCGCGAAGCGCACCGCATCGTCCAGGCGCCACGGAGGGGTGCCGAAGCGGCGTGGCCACGGCGCGACGGCGAGCGCCCAGCGGCGCACCTCCCGGTGCAGCTCGTGCTGGAGCGAGCGCCACCTCTCCTCCACCGTGCGCACCTCGCGGCTGAGCGCCTCCGCCATATACGGCTCGAGCGGGACGTAGTCGCCGATGTGCCGGCCCGTCGCGACCCACGCCGCCACGAACGGGTCCCCCATCATGAGCATCATGCCGAGCGAGGCCGCACCGCATGTGGTCTGGTCGACCTGCACGGCAGGCACGTCGAGGATCCGGACCGGCCCCGGCGTGCGCCGCCCCAAGGGGTCGCGCACGAAGGCCCTCTCCCGGTCGTCGAAGGTCGCCCACGCGGCCGCCAGGCTCGCCACCGCGCGCACGTGCGCGCCCGTCGCGAGCGCACGGCGCAGCACGGGGGCGTCGGCGCCGATCTCCGCGAACGCGGCATCGAGCGCCTTGCGGTCAGCGGCGCTGAGGCTCGCCGCGGCGCGAGCGGCCGCACGGTCGAACACGTCGCCCGGTCCCATCGGCGTCGCGGGCGGTGACCAGCGCCGCCGCATCCGGGTCGCGGATGCGACCCGGGCGGCGCCCGAGGTCAGGTTCCAGGCCACCTAGGTGCGCGACTCACCCGTCACGGTGCCGATGCGCTCGAGCACCACGGGGCCGCGTTCCGGTCCGTCAGCGGAGATCTCGATCGCTCCCGCGCCGTCGCACGCCGCGGCGAGAGCCTCGAGGCCGCGCGGCATGCGCTCGGGGGTCTCCGTGTGGAGCGTGAGGATGACGTCGCCCCGGGAGACCCGCTCCCCGAGCGTCTTGTGCAGGTACACGCCCGCCGATGCCTGCACCGGGTCCTCCTTGCGCGCACGGCCCGCGCCGAGCCTCCACGCCGCGACGCCCACGCCGAGCGCGTCCATGCGCGTGATGACGCCGTCGGACTGCGCCCGCACCTCTTCGACGTGCGGCGCGACGGGCATGGGCGCATCGGGGTCGCCGCCCTGCGCCGTGACCATGCGCCGCCACACGTCCATGGCGCGGCCGTCCGCGAGCGCGTCCGCGGGATCCACGTCGGTGATGCCCGCGTGTGCGAGCAGCTCGCGCGCGAAGGTGACCGTGAGCTCGACGACGTCCGCGGGTCCCCCTCCCGCGAGCACCTCGAGCGACTCCGCCACCTCGTTGGCGTTGCCCACCGCGCGGCCCAGCGGGGTGGACATGTCGGTGATCATCGCGCTCGTGCTCACCCCGGCGTCCACGCCCAGGTCCACGAGCGTCGCCGCGAGCTCTCGCGCACGGTCGAGGTCCTTCATGAACGCGCCCGAGCCGACCTTGACGTCGAGCAGGAGGGCGCCCGTGCCCTCCGCGATCTTCTTGGACATGATCGACGAGGCGATGAGCGGGATCGACTCCACGGTGCCCGTGACATCGCGCAGCGCGTAGAGCTTCTTGTCCGCCGGCGCGAGGCCGGAGCCCGCGGCGCACACCACCGCTCCCACATCCGCGAGCTGGCGGTGCATCTCGTCGTTGCTCAGGTCCGCGCGCCAGCCGGGGATCGACTCGAGCTTGTCGAGCGTGCCGCCGGTGTGGCCCAGGCCGCGGCCCGACAGCTGGGGCACCGCGACGCCGAACGCGGCAAGCAGCGGGGCCAGCGGCAGGGTGATCTTGTCGCCCACTCCGCCCGTCGAGTGCTTGTCGACGGTGGGCTTTCCCAGGCCGGAGTAGTCAAGGCGCTCTCCCGTCGCGATCATCGCGGCGGTCCAGCGGGCGATCTCCTCGCGGTTCATGCCGCGCTGGAAGATCGCCATGCACAGCGAGCTCATCTGCTCGTCGGCGACCACGCCACGGGTGTACGCGTCGACGACCCAGTCGATCTGGTCGTCGCTGAGCACCAGTCCGTCGCGCTTGGTCCTGATCACGTCGACCGCGTCGAACCGCTCGACCATCATTCCTCCAGGTTGTCGGGGCCGAAGGCCCACGGAAGCAGATCCCCCAGAGTGATGGGCCCCTCGGGCCCGTCGATCGCGAGCTCCGCGCCGCCGTGCTCGAACAGCAGCTGACGGCATCGGCCGCACGGCGACAGCGGGTTGCCGTCGCGGTCGACGCACGCGAAGGCGATGAGGCGCTTGCCGAGCGCGTCGGTGTGCAGCTTGGACACGAGCGCGCACTCCGCGCACAGGGTCACGCCGTAGCTCGCGTTCTCTACGTTCGCGCCCATGACGATGTTGCCCGTGTCGGTCAGCGCGGCGACGCCCACGGGGAAGTTCGAGTACGGCACGTACGCGCGCGTCGACGCCTCCCGCGCCGCGGCGCGCAGCCTCTCCCAGTCGATCTCGGTCATTTCTTGTACGGCGTGCCTTCCGCAGCGGGCGGCCGCGCACGGCCCACGAAGCCGGCGACCGCGAGGATCGTCGCGATGTACGGCAGCATCGCCAGGAACTGCGAGGGGATCGACGAGCCGATGATGCCCAGCTGGTCCTTGAGCGAGTTGGCGAAGCCGAACAGGAGCGCAGCGGACAGCGCGCCCACGGGGCGCCAGCGTCCCAGGATCATCGCCGCGAGGGCGATGAAGCCAGCGCCTGAAGTCATCTCCTTGCTGAACGCCAGGCCCGAGGCGACGGTGAAGAACGCTCCGCCCAGTCCCGCGATCGCACCGCCCAGGATCGTGTTGCGCACGCGCGTGCGGTTGACCTTGATGCCCACGGTGTCCGCCGCCTTGGGGTGCTCGCCCACGGCGCGCACGCGCAGGCCCCAGCGCGACTTGAAGAGCATCACGGCCAGGAGCGCGACCGTCGCGTACATGAGGTACACGAGGATCGTGTGGTTGAACAGCGTGGGCCCGATGATGGGGATCGACGACAGGCCCGGGATGGGCAGGCGCGGCAGAGCGAGGGACTTGTTGAGGTCCGGGTTCTGGCGCATGAGGGTGCCGAACAGGAAGTTCGTGATGCCGACGACGAGCACGTTGAGCACCACGCCCACGACGATCTGGTTCACCCAGTACTTCACCGCGAAGATCGACAGGATCGCTCCCACGAGCGCGCCCGCCACGGGAGCGGCGATGAGGCCCACGTACGGATTGCCCAGCGCCGATGCCACGAGCGCGGCGAGGAACGCGCCCGCCAGCAGCTGGCCCTCGATCGCGATGTTGATGATGCCGGAGCGCTCGCACACCAGGCCCGCGAGCGAGCCGAACACGAGCGGCAGGCTGAAGATCACCGCGGTGGCGAGCAGGCCCGTCACCTGGATGTTGGTGGCGTCGCGGCCCGCGCCGGCCCACGCGAGCAGGGAGGTCATGAGGGCCACGCCGTAGAGGGCGTAGACCCACCAGCCCGTCTTGCGCACGTCGTAGACGCGCCATGCCGCGTAGCCCGCCGCGGCCAGCGCGAGGAGCGCGGCCACGAGCGCCGTGACCTTCGACGGGACGTCGAACGGCGAGATGACGATGGCATCGGTGCTGCGCGACAGCGCGAACGTCGTGCTCACGCCGGATGGCGTCTGCAGGCCGAAGACGAGGAACGCGACAAGGCCGAGCACGCCCATCGCGATAGGCACGCCCCAGTGCCGGGCGGCCTTGAGCGAGACCTCCGCCGTGCCGGGAGCCGAGGCGACGTCGGGCGTGATCGCGGTCATACCGCCACCTCCTTCTCGTGGGCCGGGACGGGCAAGCGGAACAGGAACCGCACCAGGGGCGGCGCCGCGATGAACAGCACGATGAGGGACTGGATGACGAGCACGATGTCCACGGGCAGGCCCGCCTGCACCTGGAGCGTCGAGCCGGCGGCCTTGAGCCCGCCGAACAGGATCGCGGCGAGCGTGATGCCGAACGGACGCGAACGGCCCAGGAGCGCCACGGTGATGGCGTCGAAGCCGAACGAGCCTGCGATCTGGTCCGTCAGCGAGGGCTGGCTTCCCAGGATGAGGCTCGATCCTGCGAGGCCCGCGAGCGCACCCGCGACCACCAGCACCAGGACGGTCGCGCGGGACACGCTCATGCCCGCGGTCCTGGCGGCGGAGGGGTTGGCGCCCACCGCGCGGAACTCGAAGCCGAGCGTCGAGCGCTCCATGAGCCACCACACGCCCCACGCCACGAGCAGCGCGAACACGAAGCCCGCGTGCAGCGGGAAGCCGTCGCCCAGGAGCTTGGGGTACATCGCGGAGGAGTCCACCGGCGGCGACTGTGGGTTGTTGGAGCCCTCGCGCTGGAACGCGTCATGCGTCAGCAGCCAGCCCACGAAGTTGAGGGCGACGTAGTTGAGCATGATGGTCGTGATGACCTCGTGCGCCCCCGTCTTGGCCTTGAGGATGCCGGGGATGAAGCCCCACAGCGCGCCGCCGAGCGCCGCTCCCAGGATGGCGAGCACCAGGTGGATCGGGAACGGCAGGTGGAGCATGAAGCCGATCGATCCGCCGAGCGTCGCGCCGATGATGATCTGGCCCTGGGCGCCGATGTTGAACAGGCCGGCGCGGAAGCCCATGCCCAGGCCCAGGCCGGCGAAGATGAGCGGCGTCGCCATGGTCAGGGTGACGGTGAGCGGCCGGATCTTCGCGCTGAACGTGTCGCCGTTGGCGTTGAACACGGCGCCGTTCCAGATCGCCTGGTAGGCCGACGACACGGCCTCCCAGATCGCGGCGAAGGTGTCGCCCGGACGGGCGAAGAAGTATGCCGAGGCGGCGCGCACGTCATCGGAGGCGAGGACGATGAGCAGGCCGCTGAGGATCAGCGATGCGACCACCGCGAGGACGACGACGAGCACGGAGCTCTCGCCGATGCGGCGGATGAGGCTCGCGCCGTCGCGAGCGGGCGGGCCCTCGGCCGGGGTCCCGGCCGCAGGGGTCTCCTCGGTCACGGTCTTCTCCTGGTCGGTCATGCTGCTGCGTCCTTGGTGGCGTATGCGCCGGCCATCATGAGGCCCAGCTTCTCCCTGTCGGTCTCGGGCGGGACGATGTCGACGATCTCGCCGTGGTACATCACGGCGATGCGGTCCGCGAGGGCGACCACCTCGTCGAGCTCGGAGCTGACGATGATCACGGCGGCGCCCGCATCGCGCTCGGCGACGATGCGCCTGTGGACGAACTCGATCGAGCCGACGTCGAGGCCGCGCGTGGGGTTCGATGCGATGAGCAGCTTGAGGGGCCGCGACAGCTCGCGCGCGAGGACCACCTTCTGCTGGTTGCCGCCCGACAGCGAGGAGGCGTGAGCGTGGACCGAGGTGGTGCGGACGTCGAACTGCTCGACGTGCTTGAGCGCCTCCTGCTCGATCACGGCAGGGCGCAGCGCGCCGTTCTTGGAGTACGGCGGCAGGTCGTAGATGTCGAGGATGAGGTTGTTCGCGATCGTCATGCCCGCGACCAGGCCGTCCTCGGTGCGGTCCTCGGGCACGAAGCCGATGCCGGAGCGCAGCACCTCCTTGATGGGCAGGCCGGTGATGACCTTGCCGTCGAGCACGGCCTCGCCCGTCGCGGGCTTGACTGCGCCCAGCAGGCACTCCGTGAGCTCGGTCTGGCCGTTGCCCTGCACGCCGGCGACGGCGAGGATCTCTCCCGCCCTCACGTCGAAGCTGACGCCGCGCAGATGAGCGACGCCTGCGTCGTCCACGACGCCCAGGTTGCGAACCTCGAGCACCACGTCGCCGGGCTGGGCCTTCGCCTTCTCGACCGTCATGCTGACGTTGCGGCCGACCATGAGCGAGGCGAGCTCCTCACGGCTCGCGGTGGGCTTGGCCGTGCCGACGACCTTGCCGCGGCGGATGACGGTGATGGTGTCCGCGATGGCCTGGACCTCACGCAGCTTGTGGGTGATGAGGACGATCGCGGTGCCGGAGTCGCGCAGCTGGCGCACGATCTCGAGCAGCTCGTCGGTCTCCTGCGGGGTGAGCACCGCGGTGGGCTCGTCGAGGATGAGCACCTCGGCTCGCTGCGAGAGCGCCTTGATGATCTCGACGCGCTGCTGGACGCCCACCGGGAGGTCCTCGATCACCGCGTCGGGATCCACCTTGAAGCCGAAGCGCGCGGAGATCTCGCGGACCTTCTCCCGGGCGGCGTCGACGTCGAGCAGCCGGAACGGGCCCGTCACCTGCTCATGGCCCAGCATGACGTTCTCGGCGACGGTGAACGGCGGGACCAGCATGAAGTGCTGGTGCACCATCGCGATGCCCGCGGCCATGGCGTCGCCGGGCCCGTCGAAGTCGACGGGCTCGCCGTCGATGAGGATCTCACCCTCATCCGGGTCGTACAGCCCGAACAGGACGTTCATGAGGGTGGACTTGCCTGCTCCGTTCTCGCCGAGCAGTGCGTGCACGGTTCCGGGTTCGATCACCAGGTCGATGGCGTCGTTCGCCGTGAAGTTGCCGAAACGCTTGGTAATGCCCTTCAGCTCGAGCCTCACCGGTGCTCCTTTGCGCTCACGTGATGCCTGAAGACTCATCCAAGCACGAGGGGGCGCGCTGCGTCCACGCAGCGCGCCCCCCAGTTGCTTGGCCTGTCGGCGGTGCTTACGAGAGCTTCACCGAGATGGCACCGGAGATGATGCCGGCCTTCAGCTCCTCGACCTTCGCCAGGACGTCGGCGGAGACGACAGAGGCCGTCGGCGCCAGGCCGATGCCCTCGTTCTCCAGCGTGCCGACGTACGGCGAGTTGTCGAAGCCGGAGCCCACAGCGGCGCCGGACACGACGTCGTACACAGCCGGTCCCATGTTCTTCATGACCGAGGTCAGGAAGATGTCCTTGTAGTCGGGAGCGGTCTGCGCCCAGTCGGAGTCGACGCCGATGACCCACACGTTGCCGGCCTCAGCGGCGGCAGCGGCGGCACCCAGGCCCACGGGGCCGGCGACGGGCAGGACGACGTCCGCACCCTGGTCGATGAAGCCCTTGGTGAGGTTCTGGCCCTTGGTGGTGTCCTCGAAGTCGTCGGTGAAGGAGCCGGTCGAGCCGTCCCAGCCGAGGACCTTGACGTCGGTGCCGTTCTCCGCGTTGTAGTAGTTCACGCCGGCGAGGTAGCCGTCCATGAAGATCGTCACCGTCGGGATGTTCATGCCGCCGAAGGTGGCGACGACGCCCGTCTGGGTGGTCGCCGCGGCGACGTAGCCCGCGAGGAAGGCGGCCTCGTCGGTGTCGAACACGAGGTTCTTGACGTTGTCGATCGGCGGGTCGAACGCGAAGTCGATGATCGCGAAGTCGACGTCGGGGTTCGCGGCGGCGGCAGCGGCCGTCGCGTCAGCGAGAAGGAAGCCGACCGTGATGACAAGGTCGCAGCCATCGGCGATGAGGGAGTTGATGTTGCCCTCGAAGTCGGCGATGTCGGCGGACTCGGCCGTGGCAGTCTCGAGGCCGAGGTCGTCGGCGACGGCCATGAGGCCCTCGTAGCCGGCCTGGTTGAACGACTTGTCGTCGAAGCCTCCGGAGTCGGAGACCATGCAGGCCTTGTAGTCGACCGCCGGAGCAGAGGTCGTCTGCTGCGTGTCGGTCGGCTCCGGCGTCGACTCCGGCGCGCTCTGGCACGCCGCAAGGACGAGCGCAGAGGCAGCGGCGATGGCGCCGATGCGAATCGTGTTCTTCATGAGTTCGTTCCTCACTTGGTTGTCAGGTGGCCTGAGATTCGCCAGGCCTCAGCGTGCTCTCCACTCTACGCGGCTGATGTTTCGTGAGCATGGCGGAATGTTGCTGTTAGGCAACGAAATGGTCACGGCTCGTATCAGAAGTGAAGGACGCCACTGGGAAATGTGAGCGACGTCACGTCCGAGCCGCGCGCTCGAGCGCCTCGTGGGCCTCCTTCACGCGCTGCGCAGCATGGCGCGAGACCACCAGCAACGCGTCGGGAGTGTCGACGACGACGGTGTCGCTCGCGCCCACGACGACGACCGGCTTGGTGCCGCCGATGACGACGGAGCCCGCGGCGGAGTCGAACACGGTGGGCGCGTCCCGGTCGACGACCGCGCCGCCCGAGGCGTCGGGCGTCAGGAGCGCGGCGAGCGAATGGAAGTCGCCCACGTCGTCCCACGCGAAGTGCGCCGGGACGACCGCGACGCCTCCTGCCGCCGCGACGGGCTCGGCGATCGCGTGGTCGATCGCGATCCTCGTGAGCGTGGGCCACACCCGATCCAGGACCTCCGCGCGCGCGTCCGAGTCCCACGCGGCGGCGATCTCGCGCACGCCGGCGGCGAGCTGCGGATGCAGCCTCTCGAGGTGGCCGAGCAGGATGTCGACGCGGGTCACGAACATGCCCGCGTTCCAGAAGTAGCCGCCCTTGGCGAGCAGCTGCGCCGCGACCTCCTCGCTGGGCTTCTCGGTGAAGGCGCGCACGCGTCGGCCCGCGCCTCCCGCGAGCGGCTCGCCCGCCTCGATGTAGCCGAAGGCTGACGACGGGCCGGCGGGCTCGATGCCGAGGGTGACGATGTCCCCTCCCGCCGCGATCTCCACGGCCGTCAGGACCGTGGCCCGGAAGGCGTCGGCATCGGGGATCACGTGATCGGCGGCGAAGGAGCCCATGACGATCGAGTCGTGGCGGCGCTCGAGGACGGCGGCCGCGAGCGCGATGGCCGCCATCGAGTCGCGCGGGCTGGGCTCGGCGAGCACGGATCCCGCCGGGAGGTGCGGAAGCTGGGCGGCGACGGCATCGGCATGCGCGACGCCGGTGACGATGAGGAGCTCGTCGGCGATGGGCTCGAGCCGGTCGACGGTCGCCTGCAGCAGGGTGCGGCCTGAGCCCAGGAGGTCCAGCAGGAACTTGGGGCGGCTCGGCTGGGACAGCGGCCACAGTCGGGAGCCGACACCGCCCGCCGGGATGACCGCGGCGAAACGTTCGCGAGACGTACTGGACGGCGTTGCACTCATCCGGGCAAGTCTATGATCGAGAGGTCAACGACCCGCATCCGAAGGAGTGCATCGTGTCCCCAGCGCCGACGCTGTATCGCGGCCGCGAGGGAATGTGGAGTTGGCTTGTGCACCGCGCCGCCGGTGTGGGCATCTTCTTCTTCCTCCTCATCCACGTCATCGACACGTCGCTGGTGCGCATCTCGCCGGAGGCCTACAACGAGGTCATCGGCTCGTACCAGACCCCGTTCATGGGCCTCGTCGAGGCCGGCCTGGTGGCCGCGATCGTCTTCCACGCGTTCAACGGCCTGCGCATCATCGCGGTCGACGCCTCCACCTGGGCGCTGCGCCACCAGCGTGCGCTCGCGTGGACCGTGTGGATCATCACCGCCGCCGTGCTCGCCGGCTTCTTGCCGCGTCACCTCATGCACGTGTTCGGAGGCGCATGATGGCCGCGCCCGAGATCGTCGAGCCCCGGCGCCTGCCGTCGGGCCGCACCCGGCGCAACGCCGAGCGCTGGTCGTGGATCTTCATGCGCGGCTCCGGCGTGGTGCTGCTCGCGCTCATCTTCACGCACCTGTTCGTCAACCTGCTCACCGGCGACGGGGTCAAGCAGATCGACTTCGCGTTCGTCGCGGGCAAGTGGGCCTCGCCGCTGTGGCAGGTCTGGGACTTCGTCATGCTGTGGCTCGCCATGCTCCACGGCGGCAACGGGATGCGCCTCCTGGTCAACGACTACGCCGGGCCGCGCTCGCGCAAGATCTGGATGGGGCTGCTCGTCGCGGCGGTCGCCGTGATCATCATCCTCGGCTCGCTCGTCATCTTCACCTTCGACCCGTGCCCGGTGGGCGGCGACCCGAGCCTGCTCCCCGACTTCTGTGAGGACGTCCGATGACGGTTCATGAGTTCGATGTGGTCATCGTCGGCGCCGGCGGCGCCGGCATGCGCGCGGCGCTCGAGAGCTCGCAGCGCGCCAAGACCGCGGTCATCACCAAGCTGTACCCGACGCGCTCCCACACGGGCGCGGCGCAGGGCGGCATGGCGGCGGCGCTGAGCAACGTCGAGGACGACAACGTCGAGTGGCACACCTTCGACACCGTCAAGGGCGGCGACTACCTCGTCGACCAGGACGCGGCGGAGATCCTGTGCCGCGAGGCCGTGGACGCGGTGCTCGACCTGGAGAAGATGGGCCTGCCGTTCAACCGCACGGAGGACGGCCGCATCGACCAGCGCCGCTTCGGCGGCCACACCCGCAACCACGGCGAGGCCGCGGTGCGCCGCGCCTGCTACTCCGCGGACCGCACGGGCCACATGATCCTGCAGACGCTGTACCAGCAGTGCATCAAGCAGGAGGTCGAGTTCTTCAACGAGTTCTACGTGCTCGACCTGATCCTCACGGAGGACCCCCAGGCGGCATCGGCCACGACGGAGGTCGCCGTCGCGGGAGTCGTCGCGTACGAGCTCGCCACCGGTGAGATCCACACGTTCCGCGCCAAGTCCGTCATCTTCGCCACGGGCGGCGCGGGCAAGATCTACAAGACCACGTCGAACGCGCACACGCTCACGGGCGACGGCATGGCGATCGCGCTGCGCGCGGGCCTGCCGCTCGAGGACATGGAGTTCTTCCAGTTCCACCCCACGGGCCTTGCGGGCCTGGGCATCCTGCTGTCGGAGGCCGCGCGCGGCGAGGGCGGCATCCTGCGCAACGCGGACGGCGAGCGCTTCATGGAGCGCTACGCCCCCACCATCAAGGACCTCGCGCCGCGAGACATGGTGGCGCGCGCCATGGCCAACGAGGTGCGCGAGGGCCGCGGCGCAGGTCCCAACAAGGACTACGTCCTGCTCGACCTGACGCACCTCGAGCCCGCTCACATCGACGAGAAGCTGCCGGACATCACGGAGTTCGCGCGCACCTACCTGGGCGTGGAGCCGTACACCGAGCCAGTCCCGGTCTACCCGACCGCGCACTACGCGATGGGCGGCATCCCCACCACCACGAACGCCGAGGTGCTGCGCAACAACACCGCCGTGGTGAAGGGCCTGTACGCCGCCGGCGAGTGCGCATGCGTGTCCGTCCACGGCGCCAACCGCCTGGGCACCAACTCGCTGCTCGACATCAACGTGTTCGGCCGGCGCGCAGGCATCGCCGCGGCCGAGTACGCGCTGGGCGCCGACTTCGTGCCCCTGCCGGAGGACGCCGACGACCGCGTCGAGTCCACGGTCTCGCGCCTGCGAGAGACGACGGTGGGCGCGGGCACCGAGTCCGTCGCCGCGCTGCGCAAGGAGCTGCAGGAGACCATGGACCGCAACGTCCAGGTGTTCCGCACCGCCGAGTCGCTCGCGGAGGCAGCCGCGGTCGTGGCCGACGTCAAGGCGCGCTACCAGAACGTCGCGATCCACGACCACGGCAAGCGCTTCAACACGGACCTGCTCGAGGCGATCGAGCTGGGCTTCCTCATCGACCTCGCGGAGGTCGTCATCGCCGGCGCCGCCGCCCGCGAGGAGAGCCGCGGCGGTCACTACCGTGAGGACTTCCCCCAGCGCGACGACGAGAAGTTCCTGCGCCACACCATGGCCTACGCCACCCCCCAGGGCATCAAGCTCGACTACAAGCCCGTGGTGATCACCAAGTACCAGCCCATGGAGAGGAAGTACTGAGATGACCGCTGTCGCCGACTCTCCCGCCACCGTGGCCGAGGTCCCGACTCTCCAGGTCACCCTCCGAATCCGCCGCTGCAACCCGGAGGGCACGGCCGAGCACGCCCCTGGCGAGGAGTACTGGCAGGACTTCCAGGTCGAGTGCCTCGCGACCGACCGCGTGCTGGACGCGCTGCACAAGATCAAGTGGGAGCAGGACGGC
>QGUM02000137.1:0-4403 GCA_003242455.2 Actinomycetes bacterium | reverse complement strand
ACGACACCTTCTTCCTCACCGGCACCGACGAGCACGGCGAGAACATCCAGAAGGCGGCGGCCGCGAACGGCAAGTCGCCGCAGGAGTACACCGACGAGGTCGCGGCCCTGTTCCGGAACACCTGGGACAAGCTCGGCGTGCGCTACGACGACTTCATCCGCACGACCGAGGAGCGCCACAAGCGGGTCGTGACCGAGGTCCTGCAGAAGGTCTACGACGCCGGCGACATCGTCTTCGGCGAGTACTCGGGCCTGTACTGCGTGCGGTGCGAGCGCTTCTACACCGAGAAGGAGCTCGTCGACGGGAAGTGCCCCCAGCACGAGATCGAGCCGGAGCAGCGCACCGAGGCCAACTACTTCTTCCGCATGGAGAAGCACCGCGAGTGGTGGCGCGAGACCCTCACCGCCAACCCCGACCTGATCCGGCCCGAGCGCTACCGCAACGAGGTCCTGGCGATGCTGCGCGAGCCGATCGGCGACCTGTCGATAAGCCGCCCGCGCAGCCGCGTGCCCTGGGGGATCCCCCTGCCCTGGGACCCGGACCACGTGGCCTACGTCTGGTTCGACGCGCTGATCAACTACTACTCGGCCCTGGTGTCGCGCGGGACCGTCGAGCGGTACTGGCCGCACGTCCAGCACTTCATCGCCAAGGACATCCTCAAGCCGCACGGCCTGTTCTGGCCGATCATGCTCAAGGCCGCCGGCATCCCGCTCTACCGGCACCTCAACGTGCACGGCTACTGGCTCGTCGACGACCGCAAGATGAGCAAGTCGCTCGGCAACGTGATCCGTCCGCTCGAGATGGTCAAGCGCTACGGGAACGACGCCTTCCGCTACTTCCTCGTCCGCGACATGACCTTCGGCCTCGACGCCAGCTTCTCCGAGGTGGGGATCGCCGAGCGCATCAACTCCGACCTGGCGAACGACCTCGGCAACCTGCTCAACCGCACGCTGGGGATGCTCCAGCGCTACCGCGACGGGGTGGTGCCGCCCGCGCACGAGCTCGAGCCGATCGACGTCGAGCTGAGGGACGCGTTCACCGAGCTGCCGGCCAGGATGTCGCGCCTGTTCGACGAGCTCCAGTTCGACAGGGCCGTCGAGGCCGTGATGGAGGCCGTCCGCAAGGCGAACAAGTACATCGCCGACGTGAGGCCCTGGGAGCTGGCGAAGGACGAGTCGCTCTCCGAACGCCTCGACACCGTCCTCAACACGCTGCTCGAGGCCCTGCGCGTGGCCAGCATCCTCCTCGACCCGATCATCCCGTCGAAGGCGCACGAGCTGCGCAAGCAGCTCGGGATCAGGAACGCGCCGTTCGACCTCTCGAACGCCGCGCAGTGGGGGCTGATCCCGGTCGGCACGCGCACCTCGCCGGGCGAGCCGCTGTTCCCGAAGATCGACCTCGAGGCCCTGCAGCGCGAGATCGAGGAGTCGCGCGCCGAGCCCGAGCCGCCGGCCGAGCCTCCCCTGGCCCACAAGGACCCGATCACGATCGACGACTTCGCGAAGGTCGAGCTGCGGGTCGTGACCGTGGAGAAGGCCGAGCCGCACCCCAACGCCGACAAGCTCCTGGTGCTGACGGTGCGCATGGGCCCCGAGACCCGGACCGTCGTCTCGGGCATCAAGGCGCACTACTCGCCCGAGGAGCTGGTCGGCAGGAAGCTCGTCCTGGTCACGAACCTGCAGCCGGCCAAGCTGCGCGGCGTCGAGAGTCAGGGCATGATCCTCGCCGCCGAGGACGCCTCGGGCCGGCTCAGCCTCGTGACCCTCGACGAGGACCTGCCCGACGGCAGCGAGGTGCGGTAGCGGGCTAGCCGGGGTCCGCCTCGACGTGCGCGCGCAGCCGCTCGATGGCCGCGTCCCAGGCCTCGGAGACGCGCCGCAGGTACTCGCCGACAGCGGCGACGCCCTCCCGCCTGAGCTCGTAGAGCGTCTCGCGGCCCGCCCGCTCGCGCGTCACGAGGCCGGCCCCCTGCAGCACGGCGAGGTGCTTGCTGACGGCCTGCCGGCTCACCCCCATGCCGGCGCTGAGCTGCGAGACGTTGAGGCGGGGCGCCGAGCCGAGCCGCCGCACCAGCTCGAGGCGCGTCGGGTCGCCCAGCGCCGCGAACGTCCGGGCGGCCTCGCCCGTGCCGGCCGGGGTCGTCACTAGCCCGCCAGGTGAGCCTCGAGGCGCTCGGCCTGGACGTCCCATCCCTGCGCGTTCTCGCGCATCGCCGCCTCGCGCCGGCTCGCGTCGACGGCCTCGAACCCGGACTCGGTGATCGTCAGCCGCGTGCCGCCCTCGACCTCCTCGAGCTCGAACGTGACCAGCGTCTCCGGCTCGCCCTCGTAGCTCTCCGCGTGGGGGTCGCGCGGGTGCGGCCAGCGGAACGCGAACAGCCGCGGGGCCTCCATCGCCACCACCGTCGAGCGCCACTTGTAGTGCTCGAACCCGGGGTCGGTGATGTGCCCCGTCTGCGTCCGGCCGACCTCGAAGGGCTGGTCGATCCTCGCCCTGAACCAGGACCCGAACTCCTCGTGGTCGGTCAGCGCGCGCCACACCCGCTCGATCGGCGCCCTCAGGACGACGGTCTTGACGATGCGCTCGCTTTGGGCGGCGCCGGTCGCCGGCTCCTCCATATGCAACCTCCTGGTTGCATGTTAGCAGGGACGAGCCGGGCCGGCGCCGACGCGCGCGCCGGGGCCGGCCAACCGGCGCTCAGAGCACCCACTCGCCGGCGCGCATCACGGGCTCGAGCTCGCCCGAGGGCAGCTCGCCGTCGACGTCCATCTCGGCGGAGCCGGTCATGAAGTCGACGTGCGTGAGCGACTGGTTCAGGCCCGCCGCCAGCCGCTCCTCCGGCGACAGCCGCTGGCCGTCCCGCAGCGTCATCGCGTACCCCTGGCCGAGCGCGAGGTGGCAGGCGGCGTTCTCGTCGAAGAGCGTCTCGTAGAACAGCAGGCCCATGCGGGCGATGCGGCTCGAGGCGGGCACGAGCGCGACCTCGCCCAGCCGGCGCGCGCCCTCGTCGCTGTTGAGCACGTTGTCGAGCGCCGCCTGGCCCTTCGCGGCCACGGCCTTCGTCACGACGCCGCGCTCGAACACGAGCTCGAGGCCCTCGATCACCGTGCCCTGGTAGGCGAGCGGCTTCGAGGCGCGCACGACGCCGTCGACGCGCTCGCGGTGCGGCGCGGTGAAGACCTCCTCGGTCGGCATGTTGGCCACGAACTCGACGCCCGCGGGGGTCCGCGACGAGCCGCCGTCCCACTGGTGGCCGTCGGCGAGGCCCACGCGCAGGTCGGTGCCGGGCGCGCGGAACCGCAGCGCGGCGTAGCGCTTGGCGTTGAGCACGTCCTTCTTCGCGCGCAGCGAGTCGGTGTGGGCGCGCCAGGCGGCGACCGGGTCGTCGGCGTCGAGGCGCACCGCCGTGAAGATCGCGTCCCACAGCTTCGCCACGGCCTCCTCCTCGGGCAGGCCGGGGAACACCAGCCGCGCCCAGGCGGGAGAGGCCGCCGCGGCGCCGGACCACGCGATGCCGTCGCTCATCGACACGTCGTAGTACGGCTTCATCAGCGGCCGCCAGTGCCTCAGGTAGGTGGCCATGCGCTTCGGGTCGGTGCCGACGAGGTTGTGCGGGTCGTCGGCCAAGACGGCCAGCGAGGCCGCGCCCTCGCTCGCCAGCTCCACCATGCGGCGGGCGACGTGCTCGGGCACGATCGAGAAGCTGTCGTCGGGGGCGTGCAGGAAGCGGGCGCGGACCACGCCCTCGTCGCCCCAGATGACCTCCACGTAGGGGCTCCCCATCCGGTAGGCCTTCTCGACGATGAGGCGCGAGAGCTCTAGCGCCTCCGTGGTGGTGCGGAAGATCAGCTTCTGTCCCGGCTGCAGGTTGACGCCGACGCTCAGCAGGAGGTCGGCGTAGCGGTCGAGCTGTTCTCGGAGCGGACTGCTTGACACCGCGGCATGGTAGCAGCCTCCCCGCGGAGGTTGGTCGCCCGGAGTTATCATCTCGTACCGGGCGCCGGCCGGCGTCCGTCACAACCAGGCAGAAGAGCCGATTCCTTCGGGGCAGGGTGCGATTCCCGACCGGCGGTGTTCGGCGGGCCTCACTGAGCCCGTCGTCAGCCCGCGAAGCCGACAGGCCCGAACCGGTGAGACTCCGGTGCCGACGGTGACAGTCCGGATGGGAGAAGGAGGCGAACGGGGCGCGGACGCGTCCCGGTGCGTACATGTCGACAGCATCTAGGCAGTACCTAGGGCGCCGCGACGGCGCGGAGGCCGCTGCGTCCGCGGCGCGGCGCGGAGACGGCGTCGCGGCGGCGCGAGGCGGAGCCGACGTGACGGCCGCGGCGCGGGCCCCGCGGCCCGGCCGGCGCGCCGACGAGCGCCACATGCGCCGCGCGCTCGAGCTCGCCGCGCGCGGC
>QGUM02000136.1:0-4466 GCA_003242455.2 Actinomycetes bacterium | reverse complement strand
GCCGCGATGGCCCTCCTCCCGGCGCCGGCGCTCCGTCAGGCGCCGGGAGGATGCGCATCGCTCTTGCGTCCACGGCGCCCGACGCGCTGGACACTTTCACCACGAACCACAGGGAGCCGTCTTTCGCGACTCAGACGAACGAGGCACGGGCACTACCGCCGGCCGCGGTGCCTAGCTGCACCCTATCTACCTCGGCTCGACCGGTCCCCAACTTGATCTGGTCACGTCCTGCGAGCGGCCCACTGAGAGCTCGCAATATCGAAGAGACCGAAGGCGCGAAGTGGGCGACCTGCTCAAGGACGCCAACGTGGACGAACTCGGGCCGGGGCGACGTCGAACGCGCGCTCCGCCGGTACCTCGGTCTTGCACACCCACGTGAGCTACAGACTGTTCACCCATCGGTGGATTCGCCCGTTACGCGCGCGGATGAAGTCGTTGCTCGCGAGGACGTAGGCGAGGTACTCCTCGACCGTCTTCGGCACCGCAGGCGTGGTGAAGTCGTCGAACGTGTGGAAGAACCGGATCGTCTTGCCGTCGTCGGCGACGAGGTCCTGGAGGAGGAAGAAGTCGACGTACCCGCTAAAGTCCTCGAACAGCGCGAAGAAGTTGGCGTAGCGGCGCAGCGCTCCGTCCAGAGGGCTCGGTTGCCCGACGTAGTGCCGCCGGATGCACTCCAAGGTCAGGTCGAAGCGATCGGCGATCCGCGGATGGAAGCCGCGAGCACCGTTGATGGTCGCTGCCCCGTCGACGCGGTTGCCGGGAAAAAGTATCGAGCTACCGATGGTGTACCCGAGGTCCTCGGGCAGCTCGTCCGGGGGAACCTCGTTGATGACTCGCCAGGCTCGCCCGAGCAGCCGCGTGGTGATGGCGTCACTCGTAAGGTGAAAGACGCCCAGCCCGGACCGGTGCACAAGATAGCTCTGGGGCTCGGCCTCGAGGGAGAACAGCTCACCGCCCGGCAACGGCTTGGACCAGAGGATCTGGTGGTACCGGCGCAATGTCGCGCTGAACTCGTCGGGGTCCTTGCCCGCCGGGGTGTCCGAGTGGAACTCGAAGCTGATGTCGATCGCCTGGAGCACGGCATCAACCTAGCCGAGACGCGGGTTCGCGTCAGGGCCACCTGCCATCATCTGGCCATGTCCTCCTTCGGCTGGCTCGACCGGGGAGGTCGCCGAGCGCTTCGGTCTCGCGACCCACGTCCTGCGGCACTGGGAGGACGTCGGTCTGCTCGCGCCGCAGCGCGACGGTGCGGGCCGACGGCGGTTCGCCGCCGACGACGTCGTCCGCGTCGCCGTGATCCTGCGGTCGAAGGCCGCGGGCCTCGGGCTCGGGCAGGTCGCCGCGCTGCTCGACGGGGAAGCGCCGCAGCGGCACGAGGTGCTCGAGGCGCACCTCGCGGACCTCGACCGGCGCGCGGAGGAGATCGCGCGCGCGAGGGCCATGGCGCAGCACGCCTTCGAGTGCGAGGAGCACGACGTGGCCCGGTGCCCGCGGTTCGCCGGCTTCGTCGAGGACATCCTCGCGGGCACGCGGGTCACGCCAGGTGCGTGGGGCAGCCCGGGCCCGCACGCGCACGGCTGAGTCGCGTCAGGCGAGGGCGAGGAAGAGCTTCTCGAGCTTTGCGGCGTCCGCGTCGGGCCCGTCGCCCGTGAGGCACTCCCGCAGGCCGCCCGCGATCACGGCGAAGCCGGCCCGGTCGAGCGCCTTCGACACCGCCGCGAGCTGGGTCACGATGTCCTCGCAGTCCCGCCCTTCCTCGAGCATGCGGATCACGCCCGCGAGCTGGCCGTGCGCGCGGCGCAGGCGGTTGATGACGGGCTGGGTCGTCTCGATCGGGAGGTCCATGCGCTCATGATACCCCCGGGGGTGTTATAGTTCTCGGGTTGGATACCCCCAGGGGCATATTGGAAGGATCATGGCATGTGTTCAGCGGTGAGCTGTCGGCGGTGCGGCAAGACGACGTGGAGCGGCTGCGGCCAGCACGTCGACGAGGTCATGCGGGGCGTCCCTGCGGCGCAGCGCTGCTCGTGCGAGGAGCAGGCGCCGAAGGGCTGGTTCGCGTCCCTCTTCGGGCGATGAGCCGCCGGACCGTCGTCGTCGGCGGCGTAGCGGGTGGGATGTCCACCGCGACCCGGCTGCGCCGCCTCGACGAGCAGCGCGAGATCGTGGTCCTCGAACGCGGCGAGCACGTCTCCTTCGCCGCCTGCGGGCTGCCCTACCACGTGGGCGGCACGATCCCCGAGCGCGGGACGCTCCTCCTGCAGACCCCCGAGCAGCTGCGCGAGCGTTTCGCGCTCGACGTGCGCACGCGCCACGAGGTCATTGAGATCGACCGGGAGCGCCGCGAGGTCCACGTGCGCGACATGCGCACGGACGAGCGGTACGCCGAGCGCTACGACGAGCTCGTCCTCGCCACGGGCGCCTCGCCCGTGCGGCCCACGCTCCCGGGCGGCGAGCGCGCGCACGTGCTGCGCGACCTCGACGACCTCGACCAGATCATGGCCGCGCTCGAGGGCAGGCCGCGCACCGCCGTCGTCGTCGGCGGGGGCTTCGTCGGGCTCGAGCTCGCCGAGAACCTCTTCGCCGCGGGCCTCAAGGTCACGCTCGTCGAGGCGGGCGAGCACGTGCTGCCCCCGCTCGACCGCGAGCTCGCGGTGCTCGTCGCCGAGCACCTCGAGGCGCACGGCGTCACGGTGCGCACGGGAATGACCGCGACGAGCCTCGGCCCCGACGACGTCCTCCTCGAGGGGCATCGAGACGGGTTGCACGTCGAGGAACGCGTCCCGGGCGAGCTCGTCGTGCTCGCGGTGGGCGTGCGGCCCGAGTCGGGCCTCGCGCGCGCTGCGGGCCTCGAGCTCGACGACCGCGGCGGTGTGCTCGTCGACGCTCAGCAGCGCACGAGCGACCCCGCGATCTTCGCGGTCGGCGACGCCGCGACCAAGCGCGACGCCGTGCCCGGCGAGCCCGTCCTCGTCCCGCTCGCCCAGACCGCGAACCGGCACGGCCGGCTCGTCGCGGACGTCATTGCGGGCCGCGAGGTGCGCTCGAGGCCCGTGCTCGGGACCGCCGTCGTCGGCGTCCTCGGGCTCACCGCGGCCGCCGTCGGCTGGAGCGAGGAGCGGCTGCGCGCCGCGGGGCGCCCGGTCCGGGCGATCCACACCCACCCCCTGCACCACACAGGCTTCTACCCGGGCGCGCAGACGATCGCGCTCAAGCTCCTCGTCGACCCGCGCACCGACGAGATCCTCGGGGCGCAGGGAGTCGGGCGCGACGGGGTCGACAAGCGGATCGACGTCATCGCGACCGCGATGCGCGCGGGCCTGCGCGCGAGCGAGCTCGCCGACCTCGAGCTCGCCTACGCCCCGCAGTACGGGGCCGCGAAGGACCCCGTCGTCATGCTCGGGATGATCGCCGACAACCTCGCGGCCGGGCTCACCGAGACCGTGCAGTGGCACGAGCTCGACGCCGAGCTCGCGGCCGGGGCGACGCTCGTCGACGTGCGCGGCGCGGACGAGGTCGCGGCCGAGCCCTTCCCCGGCGCGATGCACCTCCCGCTCGACGAGCTCCGTGCACGGCACACCCAGATCCCCGCGGGCCGCGTCGTCGTGAGCTGCGCCGCGGGCCAGCGCGGGCACACCGCGGCCCGCCTCCTGCGCGAGCTCGGGCACGACGACGTAGCGAACCTCGACGGTGGTTTGCGCACGTGGTCCGCGGGACAGCGTTCGCTGCGCCCCGCGCTCGTCGAGGTCACGGCCGGCGGCTGAGCCGGGCGCCCTGGCACCCCGCGCCCTTTGCGGCGTGGGGTGCCAGGGAGCATCGTGGCTCTCCGTGGTTCGTGGTGAACGGCCTGTTGTGATCGGTGTTTGCGCTACGGTTCTCGCGGCGCTGGCCAGGAGTATACGGGCCCTGTAGTTGGTGGAGTTCGTGAACCCTCGGCCGGTGCGTTTGATGTTCTTGATGTCGGTATGAGCGCTTTCGACCTTCGCGGTCGTGGCGCCGGTGACGATGAGGACCTCGATGGCCTGCCACCAGGTCACGATGGTGTCGTAGAGGCGGTTGGTCTCGGGCATGCGGGCGAGTTGGACGTAGTGGCCCAGCCGCATCCGCTCTTCCCACGCCTGAGCCAGGGTGTCGGCGTCCAGCAGCCGGCGCAGCTGCTCCTTGACGCCCCAGGCGGCGCCGCGCTCGTCGGTCGGGTCGTCCTCGCGCAACACCCGCTGCAGGCGTGCCCAGGCCCGCGGGGAGAGCGTGTCGGCCCCGCGCAGCAGCAGGGTGCGGTGCGCCCAGGACGCATCGCTCTTGCGTCCACGGCGCCCGTGCTGCTCACGCGCCAGGCGCTGACGAACCGGGGCCACCATGTCGTTCGCCAGCTTGACCAGGTGGAACTTGTCCACCGACACCGCCGCGCGCGGCAGGTGCTCACCCAGCGCCTTGCGGAACGCGGCCGAGGGGTCGATGGCCACGAC
>QGUM02000135.1:0-4491 GCA_003242455.2 Actinomycetes bacterium | reverse complement strand
CCGTGTGGGCGCACCACATGTACGTCACGGGCGCGGTGCTGCTGCCGTTCTTCGCCTTCATGACGATGCTCATCGCCGTCCCGACCGGCGTGAAGTTCTTCAACTGGATCGGCACCATGTGGCGCGGAAAGATCGTCATGGACACGCCGATGCTGTGGACGATGGGCTTCCTCGCCACCTTCCTCTTCGGCGGCCTGACGGGCATCATCCTGTCCTCGCCGGTGCTCGACTTCCCGGTGTCCGACACGTACTTCGTGGTCGCGCACTTCCACTACGTGGTCTTCGGCACCGTGGTGTTCGCGATGTTCGCGGGCTTCTACTTCTGGTGGCCCAAGATGACGGGCAAGATGCTCGACGAGCGCCTGGGCAAGCTCCAGTTCTGGCTGCTGTTCTTCGGCTTCCACGCCACCTTCCTCGTGCAGCACTGGCTTGGTGCCGGCGGCATGCCGCGCCGCTACGCCGACTACCTGGTCGAGGACGGCTTCACGTGGATGAACCAGCTCTCGACGGTCGGCGCGTTCCTCACCGCGATTTCGACGCTGCCGTTCCTGTGGAACGTCTACATCACGGCCAAGAAGGCGCCCAAGGTGACCGTGGACGACCCGTGGGGCTTCGGCAACTCGCTCGAGTGGGCGACCTCGTGCCCGCCCCCGCGTCACAACTTCCACTCCATCCCGCGCATCCGCTCAGAGCGTCCCGCGTTCGACCTGCACCACCCTGCGGCGGCCGCGATCGACCACGCGCACAACGAGCCCGATGGTCTGGTGGACAACGCCGACGTCGCTGCGGACGCACCGGGCAAGCCCGGCTCCAAAGACTCGAAGGGACACTGAGCAATGCGCCTCGAAGCGAACCTCTTCCTCCTGCCCGGAGTCTTCTTCCTGGTCATCGCCTTCATCTACGGCTGGCTGACCGGCTTCGAGGAGCTCGTGGGCTTCCCGGTCATCCTGCTGACCGCCGGCCTGGCGTTCATGGTGGGCTTCTACTTCAAGATGCTGCAGAAGCGCCACGGCGTGCGTGCCGAGGACCGCGACGCGGACATCTCGGAGCTCGCTGGCGACCAGGGCCTGTTCTCCCCGTGGAGCTGGTGGCCGCTGGTCCTCGCGGCCGGCGCCGCACTGGGCTTCATCGCCCTGGCCGTCGCGTGGTGGATCTTCGTCCCCGCCGTGATCGTGGTCGTGATCGGCCTGACCGGCTGGGTCATGGAGTACTCGGTCGGCCGCTTCTCGCACTGAGCCGTCTCAGCGCACCTGTGCCTCATCCGCCCCTCGTGGGCTGGAGTGCCGCCGCGCCGCACCCCTGAAGAGGGGAGCGGCGCGGCGGTGGCGTATCTGGAGCCGCCACCGCGCGGGGATCCGTGGCGCTGCGGATCCTGTGCGCCGTGTGGTGTCGCGTAGCGGCGCGTGCAGCGCCGTGCAGCGGCGCCTGAGGCGCTCCACGCACCAAGCACTCACCCGGCTGACCCGCACCCGCGCGCGCTGTTGTAGCGGAATGGTCGCGATTTCTGCCCCCTCGGAATCCTGTTGTACCGAATGTGCGGGCAATGGTCTGCCTTCGGCATCAGTGGTCAGATCCATCGCGCCGCGATATCGTCCCTAGTACCGACAAGGGGGGTATGCAATGGCGCAGCCATCCGGTCCGAAATGGGAGAGCGACGCCCTGGAGCAGATTCGCTCGCACGTGCGCAAGTTCGCGAAGCCGCTCAGAGAGCTCGTGGAGCGCGACGCGAACGAGGGCGACACGCGGGTCCTGGTGACCGACATGCTGTGCGACGCGCTCGGCTACGACAAATACGAAGACCTGACGACCGAATACGCGGTCCGAGGGGAGTTCGCCGACTATGGCGTCCGAGTAGACAAGCAGATGGTGGCCTTCGTCGAGGTCAAGCGTGCCGCCCAAGACCTTCACGCTCGCCACCTGCGCCAGGTTGAGACCTACGCGGTCAAGGAGGGAGTCGAGTGGCTCATCCTCACCAACGGCCGAGTCTGGTGCCTCTATCACGTGGCCTCGCCGATCGGAGCCCCGATAGAAACGTCGCTGGTGATCGAGGTGGACCTGCTCTCGGATGCGACAGTCAACGCAAAGGCGGCGGAGCTCTTCTACCTTCACAAGAACGCGGTGAAGCGCAATCGCATGGGAGAACTTTGGCAACAGCGCGCCGCTGTAGCCCCTGGGGCATTGGCGAGTGTCGTCCTCAGTCCCACGGTGCTGGATGAAATCCGGAAAGAGGTGCGCCGCCGGAGTAGCTATAACGCGGATGTCGACCGGCTGGCCGAGTCCTTGCGAACGGGCGTGATTCGACCTGAACTGGTCTAGGTTCTGGATCGCCCTGCGGGGCCCAGGGGAGCGTCTCGAGGTCCTAGATTGTCTCCATGACCGACCGTTCCACGATCGTCATCACCGGCGCCAGCGACGGCATCGGCGCCGCCGCGGCACGCCAGGCTGCCGCACAGGGCCACGAGGTCGTCGTCGTGGGCCGCAACCCTGACAAGACCCGCGCGGTGGGGGAGTCCATCGGCGCCCGCCACTACACCGTGGACTTCACGAGCTTCGCTTCCACGGCCGCCCTCGCAGAGCGCCTCCTCACCGACCTGGACCGCATCGACGTCCTGGCCAACAACGCCGGCTCCATGGTCGCCGAGCGCCGCATCACCGAGGACGGCAACGAGCAGACCATCCAGATGAACCACCTGGGCCCGTTCCTGCTCACCCACCTGCTGCTCCCGTGCCTCATCGAGTCCAAGGCTCGCGTCATCAACACCTCGAGTCTCGCGGCGCGCAGCGGGATCATCGACTTCGACGACCTCCACCTGGAGCACGACTACGGCCCGTACCGCGCCTACGCGCAGAGCAAGCTCGCCAATGTGCTCATGGCCCAGGAGCTCCAGCGACGCCATGGCGCCGACGGGATCGTGGCCACGTCGTTCCACCCGGGCATCATCGGCTCGAACTTCGGCCACGACGGGCCCGTGTGGATGCGCTGGGCGTTCCGCAGACACTTCGCGCAGAGGATCCTGCCCAATGCCGATGCCGGCGGCAGGCGCCTCCTGTGGCTCGCCACGGCGCCGCGGGAGGCGGGCTGGGAGGCAGGGGCGTACCACATCGGGAACAAGCCGTTCCGGCTGCGGCCAGGGCGAGCCTCGCAGGAGGTCGCAGAGCGCCTCTGGAGCCTCTCTGAGGACCTTGTGAGCGCCTGGGTGCGCCCCTGAGCCCTACGTCCCGATAAAGGCATGCGAACGGACCTGAAGTTCCCCGAAGCAACTAAGATTGCATTGTGTACACAATGTTGCTTGTGTAACACTAAGTCCCATGGCAGATGTCACGTCCACAATCAGCAGCCGAGAACTCCGCGAACAGCTCTCGGACGTGATCGCGCGCGTCAGTTACGGCGGGGAGCGGGTGGGCGTGACCAAGAACGGCAAACTCGCCGCGATCATATTGAGCGTGGAGGACGTCGAGGCTCTAGAGGCATTCGAGGAGGCTCAAGACCTTGCCGCCTACCGCGAGGCGAAGGCGGAGGATGATGGGGAGCGCATTGCGCTTGACGACCTCACGGCATCGTTCCATCGGTGACGTACCGCATCGAGTTCACGCGTCGGGCGGCACGTGACCTGGAGAGGCTCGACCGCCGTGCCAGGCTGCGCATCGTCGAAGCCGTCGCAGGCCTCGGCATCGACCCGAGACCCGCAGGAGTCAAGAAGCTCAAGGGCGAAGACAACGCGTGGCGCATCCGCGTGGGCGATTACCGCGTGATCTACGAGATCCACGACAACAGTGTGCTGATCGTCGTGTTCCGTGTGGGCCATCGCAGAGACATCTACACGTGACTAGCGATCGCAGCCCCGTCGCTGCAAACCTCCCGGAGAACGCGAGAGGGCCCTGTGCGGGGGTTCAAGCCTGACCCGCCGCTCGGGGCCCTCTCGCATTCGTCTGCTAGAGGCTCAAGTGATCGTCTACAGCGTGATGATGCCCTTGTTCGAGGTCGCGTTGGCGAAGCGCTCCTGGACGTTCGCCCAGTCCACGACGTTCCACCAGGCGTTCACGTAGTCCGCCTTCACGTTCTTGTACTGCAGGTAGAACGCGTGCTCCCACATGTCGAGCATGAGCAGCGGCACCAGGCCGATGGGGAGGTTGCCCTGCTGGTCGTACAGCTGGACGATGATGAGCTTCTGGCCCAGGGTGTCCCACGCGAGGATCGACCAGCCGGAGCCGAAGATCGTGTTGGCGACGTTGGTGAAGTGCGCCTTGAAGCCGTCGAAGGAGCCGAAGTGCTCGTCGATCGCGGCCGCGAGCTCGCCGGTGGGCTTGTCGCCGCCCTCGGGAGACATGTTGGTCCAGAACACCGAGTGGTTGACGTGACCGCCCAGGTTGAACGCGAGCTGGCGCTCCAGGCCGGCGATGGACGCGAAGTCGCCGCTCTCGCGGGCCTCGGCCATCTTCTCGAGGGCGGTGTTGGCGCCGGCGACGTACGCGGCGTGGTGCTTGGAGTGG
>QGUM02000022.1:0-19678 GCA_003242455.2 Actinomycetes bacterium | reverse complement strand
GCGGACGTCGGCTCGGCGGACGTCGGCTCGGCGAGCTCGGGCGCCGCGTCCGCGGCGGGCGCCGCATCCTGAGCGGGCGCGGCCTCGGGCTGCGCGGGTGCCGGGTTCTCGGCGGGGTTCTCGCTCACGTTCGGTGAACCTCTCTCTCGAGCTGGTCTAGCGCCTGGGCTAGCTCCATCATGGCGGACTCGGATTCCGGCGGGGGGCCGAAGAGCAGGGCGGACACCTCCACGCCGTCACGGCCCGATGCGCGGGCGACGGCGGCGACGAGCGCCTCCTGGGTGGAGGTGCGGGGCACGCCCAGGCGCTTGCCCAGGCGCGTGGCGGCGGAGGCGCGCAGCGCGGTGGCGGCGCGCCCATAGGCGCGGGCGGCACGGTACATGCGGGCACGGCCGCGAGTCGCCTCCGAGGCGCGGATGACGACGGGCAGCGGCTCCGTCACGAGCGGGCCGAAGCGCCGCGCCCGCCACAGCGCCACCGCGATGAGGGCGAGGGCCAGGCCGTAGACGAGGCTGCCCGTGCCGGGCGGGAGGAAGTCCGGTGCGGCCTGCGGCATCTCAGCCTCGCTCGAGCCGCCGCCCTGGCCGGGCACGCTCCACGTGAGCGTGGAGGAGTCGAACATCGAGCCCACGTACCAGACCACGGTGGGGTGCTTGCCGATGAGGCGCAGCGCGAGCGCGGCATTGCCCTCGTCGAGGATCGACTGGTTGAGGGGGATGCTGAGGTCGGACACGACGACGATGCGCCGCCCGGAGTCCTCGAGCGCCACCATGAGCCACTCGCCCGGGGCGGTGCTGAAGCAGCCCTCCGCGCCGGGAGGGAGCTCGCCCGCGACTGCCATGCCGGTGGAGGTGACGGTCCCCGCCGCCTGGGCGTCGGGGTGCGCGCATCGGGCGTCGACGGGGCCCTCCGCGTCCGACCAGACGTCCTCGAGGTCCGCCCCCAGCGCGGACAGGAGCGGCCACGCGTCGCCGAAGACCACGACGTCGCCGGGGTAGTCCAGGATCGAGCGCGCCTGGAAGCCCTGGAGGTAGCCGCCGTCGGCGATCACGAGCGTCGTGGCGGCGGGGTCGGCGATGCGGGCCCTGCCGAGCGCGTCAACCTCGCGCACGTCGACGCCCTGGTCGCGGGCGACCTCCGCGAGAGCCTTGGTGCCGAACGGTCCGGGGTTGTTCGTCGACAGCGCGGTGTCGTTGCGGTCCGGTCGCGTGAGCACGAGGAGAGCGACGATGAGGACGAAGACGAGGGCGAAGACGATCGCGACGCGACCGCGCCGGGCGCGTGCGACCAGGCCCGGCCCAGCCTGGGCGCGGGTGTACTCGACGCTCGGCGCGCTCATGCGAGCACCTTCGGACGGGCGCGGGCGACCTCGTCGTCGGTGCGGGCGATGAGCTCGTATGCCGCCTGGTCGGCGAGCCGGTGGCCATAGCGCACGCCGTCGAAGATGTCGGCGCACTGGCGCAGCTGCGGAGCGTGCTCCTCGAGGCGCTCGCCCACGGCTACGGTGAACTCGCGGGCGGTCATGCCGGGCACCACGAGCACGAGGCTGCGCTCCTCCGTGGCGCGCACGAGCGCACGGAAGCGCTCGATGACCGCGGTGGTCCAGTCGCCGCCTGCGGCCGCGGTGAGCGCGGCGGAGCGGATCTGGGCGGCGGGCCGATCGTCGTCCTCGAACACGGACGCGGAGCGCTTGACGCGATGCGAGCGGCGCAGCGGGCCGAGGACGAGGTACAGGATCACGCCCACGACGGCCGCCACGAGGAAGATGAGGACGAGCGCCCCCGGGCTCGAGAGCCCCGTCCCTTCCGCCGCGGTGCTCATGAGGCGGTCGATGACCTCCATGATCCACTCCTGGAAGCGCTGGAACCAGCCGGACGGGCGGATGGTGTACTCGTCCTTGGCCAGCTCCTCCTCGAGCCAGCGGCGAGCCGTGTCGGCGTCCGGCTCGATGGGGATGGATGTGCGCATCCGCTATCCGGCTCCCGCCGTCGCGGCGTGGCGCGCCTCGGCGTATGCGGCGAGGTCCACGTCGAATCCCTCGCGACGCATGCGGGCGTCGAGGTACACGAGGGCGTACACGGAGCCGAGGAACGAGTACGTCGCCACATTGCTTGCGATGAGCGCGAGGCCGTAGAACACCGCGAACAGGATCGCGAACAGGAGGGGGTTCTCCGGGGCGATCGCGAGGCCCACGAAGGCGGCGACCTGGCCGACCGAGGTCACGACCTGGGACACCGCGCCCACGATGAGGCCGCAGACGACGAGGATCAGGAGCGTCCACCAGAAGCGGCCCTTCATGAGGGTGCGCGTGCGCCGGACGGCCGTGGCCACGCCCACCCGCTCCATGACGATGGCGCCGCGCGCGGCGGGCAGGTAGACGGCCACGACGACGCCGACGGGCAGCGCGACGCCCAGCATGACGAGCAGGCCGAGCACGCCCAGCCATGGCTGGTCGGAGGCGACTCCGACGAAGAACACGACCAGGCCGGGGGACACGCTCAGCAGGCCGATGCCCAAGGTCGCCAGATACAGCACCGTGAGGGCGCCGAGGCGCCGCACGACGTGCCCCCACGCCTCGCCGAAGGACACCTTCTCGCCGATGACCGCCCGCGACACGCCCACCATGACCATCGCCGAGGCGAGCATGTCGGAGGCGAACCACAGGGCGATCGACGCGACGAACACGGCGATCGTGAGCGGCTCGACGCCGGCCATGGGCGGGTACGGCTCGAGCAGTCCCAGCTGGGAGTCTGTGAGGAACAGCCAGCCGGCGAGGACGCCCACGGCCGTGCTCACGAGCGTCATGACGAGCGGGCCGCCGAGCGTCGTCGCCCGCGCGAAGCGGAAGCCGCGGAACGGCACCGTGAGGAAGTCTCCGAAGCTGAGGGGGCGCAGCTGCACGATGCCCGGCTGCCACGAGCGATACGTCAGGGGCGCCGCGTGGACGCCGGACGCCGCTGCGGCGGGAGGCGGCGGCACGGGACCCGGGGCCGCCGGTCTCGGAACGGCGGGAGACGCTGCCGCAGCAGACGGCGCAGGAGCGTCGGCCGGGGCGACGCCGGGCGTCGCAGGCGAGGGCGCGCTCGCGGGGGTCGACCCCGGTGCCGCCCACTCTCCCTGGGCTGCCCCTGCTGCGACCACGTCGTACCCCTTTCGCTCGGTTCATCTTGCCACGGGAGAGCCGTCTGCCTGCTATGCGGCCGGGTTGCGCCCGCGTGGCAAGATGGCCTCATGACGGCGAAGATCCTGGTGGTCGACGACGACCCCGCGGTCGCGGAGATGACGGGCATCGTCCTGCGCGGCGACGGCTTCGAGCCGGTGTTCTGCGATCACGGCGACCGCGCCCTCGAGGTGTTCCGTGCCGAGAACCCCGACGTGGTCCTCCTCGACCTGATGCTGCCGGGCAAGTCGGGAATCGACATCTGCCGCGAGCTGCGTGCGGAGTCCGGGGTGCCGATCATCATGCTCACCGCGAAGTCGGACACCGTGGACGTCGTGCTCGGCCTCGAGTCCGGCGCCGACGACTACATCCCCAAGCCCTTCAAGCCGCGCGAGCTCATCGCGCGCGTGCGCGCCCGCCTGCGTCGCAACGACAACGCGGTCCCGGCGATCGTGCGCATCGCCGACCTTGAGATCGATGTGACCGGGCACCGCGTCACCCGCAACGGGGAGGTCATCCAGCTCACGCCGCTCGAGTTCGACGTCCTCGTCACCCTCGCGCGCAATCCCGGCCAGGTGTTCTCGCGCGAGGTGCTCCTCGAGGACGTGTGGGGCTACCGTCACGCGGCCGACACCCGGCTGGTCAACGTCCACGTCCAGCGTCTGCGCGCCAAGATCGAGAAGGACCCGGAGAACCCGGAGATCATCGTCACGGTGCGCGGCGTCGGCTACAAGGCCGGCCCGGCGCAATGAGGGCGGGGCCCCGCGCGGTGGGCCTCATGTTGACCGCGCCGCTGCGGAGGGTGTGGCTGTGGTGGACGCACTCGCTGAGTCTGCGCGTCGTCTCCTCGACCCTGCTCGTGGGCCTCGTGTCCGTCGCGGCGCTGGGCGCCTACGTCACCAATGAGATCCGCGACGGCCTTGTCGACAAGCGCGTGGGCCGCATCCTCGCCGAGTCCGCGCGCGACGTCACGGCCGCACAGGAGCAGGTGAACGCCTCGACGGCGGAGTCGGAGGGCGACCTGCAGCAGCTCGTCAACGACGTCCTCGAGTCGCTCGGCGTGGTCGGCGGCGACACGCGCGGCCTGGTGCTCCTGCCGGACCCGTCCAACAAGTCCGACATCCCGATCCTCGTGGGCACGTCGGACCTCGAGCTCGTGGGCGTGATCTCGCGGGAGCTGCGCGACGCGGTCGAGCCCGGCGGCGGGCAGTTCTGGCAGTTCGCCCAGATGCCCGACGGCGCCCCGGCCGCGGTCGTCGGCGCGCCCCTGGACATCGGCAACGCCGGTCCGTACGAGCTGTACTTCGTGTACTCCCTCGAGCCCGAGCAGGACACGCTGAGCCTCATCCTGCGCGTCCTCGCGTTCGGCGCCTTCGCGCTCGTGGGCCTGGTCCTGTTCATGACGTGGTTCGTCACGGCCCAGGCCGTGCGGCCGGTGCGCGCGGCGGCCCAGGTCGCCCAGCGCCTGGCCGAGGGCAGCCTCACCGAGCGCATGACCGTCAAGGGCAACGACGAGATCGCCACGCTCGCGACCACCTTCAACGAGATGGCCGAGTCGCTCCAGCGCCAGATCTCCCGCATGGAGCGCCTGTCCCGCCTGCAGCGCCGCTTCGTGTCCGACGTCTCCCACGAGCTGCGCACGCCGCTGACGACCATCCGCATGGCGTCCGACGTGCTGTTCGACGCGCGCGAGGGCTTCCCGCCGGAGGTCGCCCGCTCCGCCGAGCTGCTCGCCAACCAGCTGGACCGCTTCGAGGACCTGCTCGCCGACCTGCTGGAGATCTCGCGCATCGACGCGGGCGCCGCGCAGCTCGACTTCGAGCAGCACGACCTCGCGGACATCGTGCGCGACCAGATGGAGCTCATGGCCTTCGCCGCCCAGGGGCAGGGCGTGGAGCTGAGGCTGTGGGTCGCCGAGGGAGACCACACCGCCTCGATGGACCGTCCGCGCGTCAGCCGCATCGTGCGCAACCTGCTGTCCAACGCGATCGAGCACGCCCAGGGCGGGCCCGTGGACGTGGGGGTCGCGTCGACCGGGAGGACCGTCGCCGTCGTGGTCCGCGACTACGGCGTGGGCCTCACCCCGCAGCAGGTGGAGCGCGTGTTCGACCGCTTCTGGCGCGCCGACCCCGCCCGCGCCCGCACCATGGGCGGCACCGGCCTGGGCCTGTCGATCGCGCGCGAGGACGCCAAGCTCCACGACGGCTCGCTCGAGGCATGGGGCCGCGAGGGCGAGGGCGCGGCGTTCCGTCTCATGCTCCCGCGCACCTCGCGCGGCTTGGGCATCCGGCCGCCGCTGCCGATCGAGATCGAGGCGGATGCGTTCCCCGAGCTGGGCGCGCGCGTGCCGATCGTCATGCCGGAGGTGAGCCGATGACCGCGCTGCGTTCCGCGGCCGCGCGTCGCATGACGGCCGTCGCGCTCGCCTGCGTCATCGCGCTCGCGGGCTGCGCGAGCATCCCGACCACGGGACCCGTCCGCGAGGGCGATGCGGGCGTCGCGCCGCCGGGGCCCGTGCTGCCGATCCTCCAGGGGCCGCAGCCCGGGGACGACCCGCTCGCGATCATGCAGGGCTTCCTCACGGCCTCGGCCGGCGGACCCGTCTCCGGCTTCGACATCGCGCGCGAGTTCCTCACCAAGCAGGCCGCCGCCGCGTGGGTGCCGCTCGAGCAGGTGACCATCTTCGACTCCCGCAACCTCGAGCGCCGCGTCGACGAGGAGACAGGAGTGGTGACCTTCTCCGTTCCCGTCGCCGCCGTGGTGGACGCCTCGGGAGTCATGACGGAGAGCGCCGCCGACGTGCGCCAGGACATCGAGTTCACCATCACGCCCGTGGAGTCGGGGGAGTACCGCATCTCCGAGCTCGACAACGGGATCATCATCTCCGAGGCGAACTTCGTGCGGTACTTCCGTCCCGTGGCGCTGACCTTCGCGTCCACCGACATGACGACGACGGTGCCCGACTTCCGCTGGTTCGCCAACAACGAGCAGATCGCCACCGCGGCGGCGCGCGAGCTCATCAAGGGACCGTCGGTGTGGCTCGCCGATGCCGTGGTCACGGGATTCCCGGCGACGTCCTCGCTCGCGGTCGACGCCGTCGTGGTCGAGGACGGCGAGGCGCGCGTCGCGCTCGCGGCGGGCTCCGCGGGAACGCCCGAGCAGCGGGCGCTCGCGGCGGAGCAGATGGAGGCGACGCTCATGCAGCTGCCCCAGGTGTCGTCGGTGACGACGACCGTGGGGGGCGTGGCGCTCGCGGCCGCCTCCGAGCGTCAGCTGGGCCCGGCCCCGGTACCGGATCCGCGCGCGGCGGTCATCGCATCGGGGCGCTTCGGGCTGTGGGACTCGTCGTACCTCGAGCTCACGGTGGATCCCGCGGGAGCCGTGCCGGCGGACGCCCGCTCGCTCGCGCTGTCCTACGACCTCCTGACCGCGGCGTTCATCACGGGCCAGGGCCTGTGGGTGACGGATGCGCCCAGCCGCGCCGACTCCTTCGTCCCGTACGAGGCGGGCGCCCCGCCGCCCGAGCAGCCGCTCGACGCGCGGCTGCTCATCGCGCACGGCTCGCTCGCATCGGCCAGCTACGACCGGCACGGCTGGGTGTGGGCGGTCGCGACGCAGTCGGCCGGCGAGATGCACGTGGTGCCCGCGACGGGAGAGGCCGAGTCGGGGCTCGTGCTCGATGCGACGTGGCTCCAGGGCCGCACCGTCGACGCGATCGCCGTCTCGCGCGACGGTGCCCGCATCGCGGTCCTCTCCCGCGCGGCGCAGCAGCCGATCCTCGAGGTCGCGGCGATCGTCCGCGACTCGGCGGGCACGCCCATCTCGCTCGGCCCGCCGGTCGCGCTCGCGCCGTCTGCTCGCCCCTCGGTGGAGATCGCGTGGAGCGAGCCGCGCTACATCGTCATGCTGGGCGAGGTCGCCGGCGACATCATGCAGGTCATGGTGGGCGGCCCCAGCGCCGACGTGTCCGCGATCGCCGAGGCGTCCGCGTTCAGCGTGCGCTTCAACGAGCGCTCGCTCGTGGCCGTGACCGAGTCCGGGGAGCTCCAGGTGCGCTCCGGCAACGGCTGGGCGCGCCAGCAGCTGGGCGTCACGGACGTCGCCTTCGCGGGCTAGCGGTCGGGCGCGTGCGGGTGGGCGCGCGTGGGTGGGTGTCTTCGGTGCGCTGGCGTCGAGCGGGCGCGTGCGTCGCGCGGGCGCTGCTCGTCGGCCCCCTCGAGGTGCGCGTCGTGCCCAGCCCGGCGGCCCGATGCGCGTCCCCAGGCCGGCCGCGCCCGGCGATGCGATGCACGATGTCCCGCGCATCGTGACGCCGTGCCCTTCGCCTCGGACTCCCTCGCCGCGCTCGTCGGCCGCGTGGCCGCGACGGCGGCGCGCGACCTCGCCCGGCTCGTGGTGCCCGTCGAGTGCCCGGGCTGCGGGCTCGTGGACGTGCGCTGGTGCGAGGACTGCGCGGCCCTGTGGTGGGAGGAGCCGATGCGCTGCGAGAGCGGGGCGCCGCGACTGCAGCGCGCCGGGGCGACGCTCCCCGTGTGGTCGGTGACGCCGCTCGTGTCCAGCGCGCACGGCATGGTCGCGGCGTGGAAGGACGGCGGCAGACGTGACCTCGACGCGTTCTTCGCGCAGGCGATCGCGCGCGAGGCGCAGGCCGTCGCCGATGCGCTTCCCGAGCGGCTGACGGTGGTTGCCGCTCCGGCTCGCCGCTCGAGCACACGGGCGCGCGGCGCCGACCTGCCGCTGCTGCTTGCCGAGGCCGTCGCGGCGCGGCTGCGCGCTCTGGGACACGACGCGCGAGCGGCATCGGCGCTGCGCATCGGCGCGGGGCAGTCCCGCGGGGCGAGCGCCCGCGGACGCTGGTCCCAGGCCGCGTCCGTCGAACGCGTGGGGGAGGTCCTGAGGGCGTCGGCGGTGCTCCTCGTCGACGACGTGCTGACGACGGGGGCGACCCTCGCGGCCTGTCGCGTGGCGCTCCAGACGCTCCTTCATCCGGTGGTCGGAGCCATGGTCCTCGCCCACGCGAGCACGCCCGCGAGAACTTTGACACAGGAGGTGGCAGTCCCGGGTGGCCGAGGCTAGGGTGAGGGAAAGAGGCATCCACACCTTCGCACAGGCGAGGAGGTGACGCGGAATCCGGGCTACGCACCCGCTCGACGACTCACCTGCGCCGCACACGGCGCCCTCGCATGAAGGAGTGCAACCCCATGGACATCGCCATCGTTGGCCGTCGCGCCAAGGTCTCGGACGACATGCGGCAGAAGATCTTCGACAAGATGGAGAAGATCGAGGCACTCGCTCCGCGCGCCAAGCGCGCTGAGGTTCATGTGGTCCACGAGCGCAACCCGCGACTGTCCGGAGAGCAGGAGCGCGTGGAGATCACCCTGTATGACCGCGTGGTGATCCGCTCCGAGGCATCGGCGAACGACCGCGTCGCCGCGCTCGAGCTCGCCGCCGCCCGCATGGTCGAGAGGCTGCGCAAGCTCCACGAGCGCAGGGTCCACCGCCACCAGACCAAGGTTCCGCTCCACGCCGTCCCCACGCGACTGCCCGACGAGCAGCCCGCGGCAGCGGTCGAGAGCGTGGAGGCCTGGGAGGGGGCGCCCGAGGGATCGGTGCGCGAGATCCCGATCGACGGCACGCCCATCGTCATCCGCTCCAAGACCCACAAGGCATCGCCCATGTCGGTCGCGGACGCGATCGACCAGATGGAGCTCGTGGGCCACGACTTCTTCCTGTTCGTGGACTCCGAGTCGGGGCTGCCGAGCGCGGTGTACCGCCGGCGCGGCTGGACCTACGGCGTCATCCACCTGGAGACCACGGCCGCCGAGGCCGAGGGTGAGGAAGGACGTCGCGAGAGCGCGTAGCCTTGGCTGGTGAAGACCAGCCACTTCCTGTTCGTCGTCCTCGCGGGCATCTGCTGGGGAACCGGAGGCGTGCTCGGAGTGCTCCTCTCGGAGCACTCCGACCTGCACCCTTTGTCCGTGGCGATGTGGCGCATGCTCATCGCGGGCGTGGCCCTGCTCCTGCTCCTCGCGCTCACCGGGCAGCTGCGGCTGCGCTCGTACACCCGTCAGGCATGGATGCGCGCGCTCCTGACCGGCGGCCTCACCGCGATCTTCGAGGCGATGTACTTCACGGGCATCTCGATGTCCTCCGTGGGACTCGCGACGCTCGTGGCGATCGGCTCCGCGCCCGTGTTCGTGGCGCTCTACGACTGGCTGTTCCGCCGCGAGCGCCCTGCCGCGCGCACGCTCATCGCGCTCGCCCTCGCCCTCGCCGGCCTCGTGACGCTGCTGTCCGGGTCGCTCGAGACCGGCTCCAACGGACTTCTGGGCGCGCTGCTGGCCATGACCTGCGGCCTCGCGTTCGCGATCATCACCGTCATCAACCGCACGCCCGTCCCCGGGTTCGAGCCCGTGCCCCTCACCGGCATCGCCTTCGCGGCCGGCGGCCTCATGCTCGTGCCCGTGGCGGCCTTCGCCGGCATCGACGCGCCCAAGGGCGTGGGCGGCTGGGGCTTCGCCGTCGCGGTGGGCGTGATCGCGACCGCGCTCGCGTACGTCGCGTATCTCACCGGGCTCAAGACCGTCCCGCCGTTCGTCGCGACCATCGTCATCCTGCTCGAGCCGCTCATCGCGACGGTGCTGGGCATCGTCGTCCTGGACGAGGCGCTCGGCCTGGGCGTGATCGTCGGCGGCGTCGCCCTCGCGGCCGCCGTGGTGCTGTTGCGCCCACAGCGAGACGAGCCCGAGACCATCCACTGAGCACCTAGGATGGTTGCGGCCCACCTAGGGAAGGCGGAGTAGCACCGTGGCAGTCATCGATCGCATCATCCGCATGGGGGAGGGGCGCCAGCTGCGCAAGCTCAACCGTGCCGTCACCCTCACCAATGCGTTCGCAGACGTGTACGCCGAGATGACGGACGAGGAGCTTCGCGGACTGACCGCGGAGTTCAAGCAGCGCTTCGCGGACGGCGAGACCCTCGACCACCTCATGCCGGAGGCCTTCGCGGCCGTCCGCGAGGCCGCGAGCCGCACCATCGGACTGCGCCACTTCGACGTCCAGATCATGGGCGGCGCCGCCCTCCACTGGGGCAACGTCGCCGAGATGAAGACCGGTGAGGGCAAGACCCTCGTGGCGACGCTGCCCGCATACCTCAACGCGCTCACCGGCCGCGGCGTCCACGTGGTGACCGTCAACGACTACCTCGCGACGTACCAGAGCGAGCTCATGGGCCGCGTCTTCCGCTTCCTGGGGATGGAGACGGGCTGCATCGTCTCCGGCCAGGACCCCGCGACCCGCCGCGCCCAGTACCAGGCCGACATCACCTACGGCACGAACAACGAGTTCGGCTTCGACTACCTGCGCGACAACATGGCGATGGACGTCAGCCAGCTGGTCCAGCGCGAGCACCACTTCGCGATCGTCGACGAGGTCGATTCGATCCTCATCGACGAGGCCCGCACGCCGCTGATCATCTCCGGCCCCGCGCAGGGCGACAACGCCAAGTGGTACATCGAGTTCGCGCGCCTCGTGCGCGACATGGAGCCCGGGGTCGACTACGAGGTCGAGGAGAAGAAGCGCGCCATCGGCATGCTCGAGCCCGGCATCGAGAAGGTCGAGAAGGCCCTGGGCATCGCCAACCTCTACGACCCGGCCAACACCCCGCTCATCGGCTTCCTCAACAACGCGGTGCGCGCCAAGGAGCTGTTCCACCGCGACCGCGAGTACGTGGTCCAGGGCGGCGAGGTGCACATCGTCGACGAGCACACGGGCCGCATGCTCGTGGGCCGCCGCTACTCCGAGGGCCTCCACCAGGCGATCGAGGCCAAGGAGGGGGTGCCGATCAAGGCGGAGAACCAGACCTACGCCTCGATCACGCTGCAGAACTACTTCCGCATGTACGAGAAGCTCTCGGGCATGACGGGCACGGCCCAGACCGAGGCCGCGGAGCTGTACTCGACGTACGGCATGAACGTCATCCCGATCCCGACGCACAGGCCGATGATCCGCGTCGACCAGCCCGACCTCCTGTACAAGACGGAGGCGGCCAAGTTCGCGGCGGTGGTCGAGGACGTCGTGGAGCGTCACCGCAAGGGCCAGCCCGTCCTCATCGGCACGGTCTCCGTGGAGAAGTCGGAGCGCCTGAGCAAGGAGCTGCGCAAGCACGGCATCGTGCACAACGTGCTCAACGCGAAGCACCACGAGCAGGAGGCGGCGATCGTCGCCGAGGCGGGCCGCAAGGGCGCCGTGACGGTCGCGACGAACATGGCCGGCCGAGGCACCGACATCATGCTCGGCGGCAACCCGGAGTTCCGCGCGGTGCAGGAGATGAAGCGCCGCGGCCTGGACCCGCACGAGAACCCGGAGGAGTACGAGCGCGTCTGGGACGAGGTGTTCGAGCAGGCGAAGAAGGACGTCGCCGCCGAGCACGAGGAGGTGCTCGCCGCGGGCGGCCTGTACGTCCTGGGCACGGAGCGTCACGAGTCTCGCCGCATCGACAACCAGCTGCGCGGCCGCTCCGGCCGCCAGGGCGACCCGGGCGAGTCGCGCTTCTACCTCTCGCTCGAGGACGACCTCATGCGGATGTTCCAGTCCGGCCTCGCCGCGACCATGATGAACTCCTCCGCGGTGCCGGACGACCTGCCGATCGAGTCCAAGCTGCTCACGCGAGGCGTGCGCTCGGCGCAGGCGCAGATCGAGGGTCGCAACGCCGAGGCGCGCAAGAACATCCTCAAGTACGACGACGTCATGAACGCCCAGCGCACCGTGATCTACCAGGAGCGTCGCCGCATCCTCAGGGGCGAGTCGGTGCACGAGGACATGGTCAAGTACGTGGGCGACGTGGTGGGCGCGATCGTGCGCAACGCCACCGCCGAGGGCTCCTCGGAGGACTGGGACCTCGAGGCGCTGTGGACCGACCTGCGCTCCGTCTACCCGGTGGGCCTGACCATTGACGAGGTCGTGGAGGAGGCCGGCGGCATCGGCGCGGTGACGACCAAGTTCCTGGAGCGCGAGCTCATCGCCGACGCCCGCCTCGCCTACGAGGCCGTGGAGGAGCGCCTGGGCACGGACATCCTGCGCCAGGTCGAGCGTCAGGTGCTGCTGCAGGTGCTCGACAACAAGTGGCGCGAGCACCTCTACGAGATGGACTACCTCAAGGAGGGCATCGGCCTGCGCGCGATGGGTCAGCGCGACCCGCTCACGGAGTACACGCGCGAGGGCTACCAGCTGTTCGAGGCGATGTCCGATGCGATCAAGGAGCAGACGCTCCAGATCCTGTTCCGCGTGGAGAAGCGCGTCCTCACCCCCGAGGAGCAGGCCGCTCGCCTCAACGCCGCGCAGGCCGCTCAGGCGGCGCTCCAGGCGCAGCGCGGGGGCGCCCCGGCCGCGACCGGCCAGGCGGCGCAGGCTCAGGCTGGCCCCGCTCCCGAGGCCCAGCGCCGCATCGCGACGCAGGGCTCGGCGACGGGAGGCGCGACCATGATGACGATGAACATGGGCGCGCTCACCTACTCGGGACCGTCGGAGGACGGCTCGGGCAAGGCCAAGACCGTCAAGGCCAAGCCGGCCGCGACGGCCGCGGGCGCCACGGGCTCGGAGGGCACGTTCCCCGGCACGCCCAAGAACGCCCAATGCCCGTGCGGCTCAGGCAAGAAGTACAAGATGTGCCACGGCAAGGGCGAGGCGTAGGCCTCAGCCCGGCCAGGCGAGCGGCCCGCACCCACTCGGGATGCGGGCCGTTCGCGTGTGCGCTCGCGCCGGGGCGGGGACGCCGCTGCCGTCAGCCCAGCTCGAGCGCCACCACGAGCCAGCGCCCCGCACTGTCCTCCAGGCGCATCGCGATGGGATGCACGCGCTCGCCTTCCCTGGCGATGACGCACACCTCAGCCGCCCTCGCGGACACGCGATGCACGCGGACGCGCATGATCCCCACGGCCCCGCGCAGCGTGTAGGCGCCGCGCCTCGCCAGTGAGTGCTGGCGAGCCAGCTGGCTGCGAATCTCGGCGCTGACCCAGCGGTTGAGCTTGTCCAGCCCTTCCAGACCCAGTGCGACCTCGAGCGCGTTCTTGGCGACCGTGCACGCCAGCGGCGTCGGGTCCCCCAGCGGGGCGCGTCTGCGCGCGTAGGGCGTGGGCGGCGCTTGCAGGACCACGAGCGGCCGGGCGGGCGCCTGCGTCGCGACGACGGCCTGGGCGCTCATGCGAGGCTCCCGGGGACCTGCAGCACCTGACCGGCGTAGATGAGCGACGGATTGGAGCCGATGACCGCCCGGTTGGCCTCGTACAGCAGCGGCCACGCCTGGGCGATCTGGGCGTCGGTCGCGCCCTCGCCGAGCAGGTCCTTGGCGATGAGCCACAGCGAGTCGCCGCGCTGGACGACGTAGACCCTCTCGGAGACGGGGTCCGAGGCGGGCTGTTCGCCCGGTTCAGCACGGGGCGAGGAGCTCGCGCCCGACGCGGACGCGACGAGACCGACCGTGCCCGATGCGGACGTGATGAGACCGCTCGCGCTCGTGGCGCCGCCATAGGCAGTCGTGGTCGAGACGGGAGCCGTCGGGACGGGAGCCGACGGGACAGGGGCGGACGAGGTCGTCGCCGTCTGCGCCGTTGCCCCCAGCGCCGTCGCCGCCAGGAAGTCGACCGGTGAGGACGTCGACGCATCGGCGACGACGGCCTGCGCGACGCCGTCCGCATCCGTGGCGCCTGATCGGTCGCCTGTGCCGGTCGCGTCGCCCGTGCCCACGGTGCCGAGACCAGAGTCCTCCGCATCATGAGCGTCGAGGCTGATGGCGAAGTCGAGCGGCGACGGCTCCGATGCGGGCCTGGTCGCGGCGGCATCGGCCGGGGGAGCGGCCCAGCCGACGTGGATGTCCTGCTCCTGCGCCGCGATGCTCGGCGCCGCGACGCCGGCCGCGAGGCTCGCCCCGAGCGCCGCGCTGAGCACGCGGCGCCACGCGCGAGGCGTGATCGTGTGCGCCATGCGCGCGAGCTGCGCGCTGCGCGCGAGCCCTGCCGCCACGGCGACGAGCGCCGTCAGCGTGAGGTGCCCCGCGATCACGGCCCCGCCTCCGGCGATGCCGAGCACCACGGCGCCGTCCACGGTCCACAGCTCCTGGAGCCGGGCCCAGGCGTCGACCGCGACTGTCCCGCACCACCACGCTGCGAGCGGCGCGGCCGCGATGCCCGCCCAGGCTCCCCCTCGAGTGCCCCCCATGTCAGTCCCCCTTGTCATCGTTACGCATCGTTCGATGCAGTTTGAGGAAACTAGATATAGAACAGCCGCGTTGGGTTGTCCACCGGAACGGAGGTCTGGGTGTGGAGGAGAGACGTCGCGTAGGTTGTGCGCGTGAGGTGGGATCACTTGTTCGCCGACCTTGAGGGCCAGCTCGAGGCGGAGCGGTCGGCGCAGTTCCAGGCGGACGTCGCGGAGCTGACGCGAGCCGAGCGCGCGGCCGTCGAGCTCACCTCACGGGTGCTTGCGCAGCAGGGCGCGGAGGTGGTCGTCGCGCTCGTCACCGGTGACACGGTGCGCGGCACGGTGGCCGATGCTGCGGCGCAGTGGATCCTGCTCGCCGAGGGCGCCAGGCAGGTGCTCGTGCCCCGTGCGGCGATCGCGGCCGTCCACGGCCTGGGCTCGCGCACGCGCGCCGCCACGGAGGTGGAGCGCAGGCTCTCGCTGGGTCACGCGCTCCGCGCGCTGTCGCGGGACCGGGCTCGCGTCGTGGTGCGCACGCGCGGGCACGAGCTCAGCGGGATCGTGGGAGCCGTGGGCTCCGACTGCGTGGACATCGCCACGGGCGCCGAGTCGACGGCTGTGGTGCCGTTCGACGCGATCGTGACGGTGCGCCAGGCCTGACGCGTCAGCCCTGTGAATTGGCCTGGATGCGGGCCTGGTTCGCGGCGTACTGCCGCTCGATGTACTTCTCGAGCTCGGTGGCCTCGATGCGCCACTGCCCGCGTCCCCCCACCTGGATGGCCGGAAGGTCGCCGCTGCGCACCAGGGCATATGCCTGCGGGGACGAGATGTTCAGGATCTCCTGAACGTCCGCCAAGGTGAGGAAGCGCCTTTCCATGGTGCAGATTGTTGCACGGAGAGCGGACAGCCTTTGACGTTCTCCACAATTCGAGTTGGCGCCGTCGCTCGGTTTGGGCAAGATGGCTCTCACGCTCTGGAGGGGGGAGTCCATGAACGACGCCGGGAAGCCTGTCGCCGGACGCATGCGCAGGCCGTCATGGCGCGACCCGCGCCTGCTCGTGGGCCTGGTGCTCATCGCCGTCTCCGTGGCCGCGGTGGCCACGATCGTGCGCACCGCTGACCAGACGTCGCCGTACTACGCGGCCCGCGGTCCGATCGCGCCGGGCACGGTGCTCGCCCCCGACGACCTCGTCATCGTCAACGCCCGCATCGGCTCCGATGCCTACGTGCCGGCCACGCTCAAGCCGTGGGGCCAGGTGGTCACCCGGGTCGTGGGGGAGGGCGAGCTGCTGCCCGCCGATGCGCTGAGCGCGCCCGAGGACTTCGACGGCCGCCCCGTGGCGGTGCGGACGTCCCTGCCGCTCGCCGCCACGATCGAGCGCGGCGCCATCGTCGACGTCTACGTCACCGAGCACGATGCGACGGGGCGCCCGGCGACCCGACTCATCGGCAGCGGGCTCGCGGTCGACGACGTGGTGCGCGACGAGCGCTCGTTCGGGCTCGGCACGGGGGAGACCGTGTACGTCGTCGTTCCCTCGGCGCAGATCGTGGGCTTCCTCGAGGCGCTTGCCGGCGGCGGCGACATCTCGGTGGTGGGGCTCGCCGGGAAGGGCTCCGCGTGAGCATCGGCGTCCTCATCGCGATCCGCGGCGCCAGGGAGGGCGACGTGGCGATCGCGGTGGGCTCGGACCGACGCCTGTCGCTCGTGCGCCGGTGCGCTGACCTGGCCGAGGCCCTCGCGGTCGCCCACGCGGGCGGCGCCGATGTGGTCGTGGTGTCCGAGCAGCCGCAGCTGGACCGCGAGGCGGTGAGTCAGATCGCCGCCCTCGGCATCGCGATCGTGGGAGTGCCCTCGAGCCCGGACTCCGCCGACCACTTGCGCGCGCTCGGCATCGAGCACATCATCCCTGGCAACGCGGACGGCGCCGGGATCGTCGCCACGGTCATCCACGCGGCGGAGCAGCAGCCCACGGCCGTCGCGCCCCAGGACGCCGACGCCGGGCCTCGCGTCGTCTACGAGGGCAGGCTCATCGCGGTGTGGGGTCCCGCCGGCGCGCCGGGGCGGACCACGCTCGCGGTGAACCTCGCCGCCGAGCTGGCGACGCGCGCCAGCGCTCTCGTGGTCGACGCCGACACGTACGGCGGCGCGGTCGCCCAGGCGCTCGGCCTGCTCGACGAGGCGCCCGGCATCGCCGCCCTCGCCCGTGCCTCGCTGCACGGCACGCTCACCCACGACACCGTCCATCGGCACGCCCTCACCGTGGGCCCCGGCCTGCGCGTCCTCACCGGCATCACCCGCGCCGAGCGCTGGAGCGAGCTGCCCGCAGCGGCGCTCGAGCCCGTGTGGGAGCTGCTGCGCGCGCACGCGCACCACGTGGTCGTGGACCTGGGCTTCTGCCTGGAGCGCGACGAGGAGCTGCAGTACGACACCCGCGCGCCCCAGCGCAACGGCGCCACCCTGTCCGCGCTCGCGGCGGCCGACGTCATCGTCGCCGTGGGATCGGCGGAGCCGCTGAGCATGCAGCGCCTCGTCCACGGCCTGGCCGCCCTCGACGCCGTGGCTCCCGCCTCTGCCACGCCGCGCGTCGTGGCGGTCAACCGGGTGCGCGCGGCCGTCGCCGGCGCGCGGCCGCGCGAGGCCGTGGCCGACGCGCTCATGCGGTACTCCGGCGTCGAGGAGGTGTGGACCATCCCGTTCGATGCCAAGGGCTGCGATGCGGCGACCCTCGCGGGCCAGACCCTCGCGGAGCGCGCCCCCAGCTCGTCGGCGCGGCGCGCGATCGCAGGCATCGCCCAGGCGATCGCCGCATCGGCGCCCGCGCGGGAGGCGGTGCCGGACGCAGCGGCGGCCGGCGTGCCGGCGTCGGTGCGGCCCTGAGGCGGAGCCCGGGGCCCGCGGGCTCGCGCCGTCAGCCCCGGCTCCGGGCCGGGACGAGGCCAGAACCCGCCGGGGCCCGCGGGCTCGCGCCGTCAGCGGCACAGCGGGCGTCGCGAGGCGCAGACCCGGGGTGTCGCGCTCGCGGTGTGCTGACGGCGGGGCCACACTGGCCCCATGAGGGTCTACATCCCCGCCAACGCCAGCGACCTGGCCATCCAGGCCTCGGGCCAGTGGGAGCCCGAGCACGCCTTCGCGGTCACGGAGGCCTTCACGGCCTCCTACCCGGACCTGGACGAGGAGGAGCTCGCCGAGCTCGCCATCGACTACGCCGCCGAGGCCTCGGCCCTCGTCTCGCGCTCGCGCCTGCGCTGCGTCATCGCCGCCGACTTCTCCCGTGCGGACGTCACCCTGGATCCCGTGTCGGGCCCTGCCGGCGTGCGCGTCGCGGGGAAGCTCGCGCCCGACGCCGTCGCCTGCGTCTTCATGGACGAGGAGGACGCCGCCGCCGACGTCGCGGCGGCCCAGGCGGGGGACGAGCAGGCTCTCGAGCGCCTCGAGGAGCGGACCTTGCTGTGGTACGAGCTGGGGGAGCTCAGCGAGGGCTGACCGCCGGCCCGCGGGCCCGACGCGTGCGCTGCTGCGGCGCCTCGCTCCAGGCGACACGGTGCCGCTGGCGAGCTCACCTTCCGGACAGGATCGTCAGCACGCGCTCGTGGATGTGTCCGTTCGTGGCCAGCGCCGAGCCCGAGAACGGCCCGTCCGCGCCGTCGAGCCCCGTGAAGCGGCCCCCGGCCTCCGTGACGATCGGCACGAGCGCCGCCATGTCGTACAGCTCCAGTTCGGGCTCCGTGGCGATGTCCACGACGCCCTCCGCGACCATCATGTAGCTCCAGAAGTCGCCGTACGCGCGCGAGCGCCACACCGCGTCCTGGAGCGCGAGGATGCCCGGCCGCCGCGCGCCCCACTCGTCCAGGTCGGAGAAGCTCAGCGACGCCTGCGACACCTCGGCCACGTGCGAGACGGACAGCGGCCGGGGCTCGGGAGCGAAGCCCGGCAGGCTCGTGACGCACCACGCGCCGGAGCCGACGGCGGCGTACCAGCGTCGCCCCAGGGCGGGCGCGGAGACGACGCCCACCGCGCACACGTCGCGCCCCTCCTCGTCGCGGTCCAGCAGCGCGATGAGCGTGCCCCACACGGGCACGCGGCGGACGAAGTTCTTGGTCCCGTCGATCGGATCGATCACCCAGCGCCGCGCCGACTCGCCGCTCGAGCCGTACTCCTCGCCCACGACGGCATCGGCCGGGCGTGAGGACGTGAGGCGGTCGCGGACGAGCTTCTCCGCAGCGCGGTCGATCGCTGTGACCGGGGTGTCGTCCGGCTTCATCTCGATCTCGAAGACGCCCTGCGCCCCGGCGACGGTGAGGGCGTCCACCTCGTCGGCGATCGACAGGGCGAGCTCGAGGTCGGAGGCGTACGCGCCGGACAGAGAGGACGTCATGGGGCCAGGGTAGTCGGTGGGGCGAGGGCGATCCCGGCGCACCCCGATCGGCCGCCGCGGCTAGAAGGCCTCGCCCGCCGCGCGCGAGGCCAGCAGGCGACGGATCGAGTCGAGCTTGACCTCGCGGCCGGCGTCGCCGTGCGCCCACGCGTCGAGCTCGCAGCCGTCCCCCGCGCTCAGGTGCAGGCAGCCGCGCGGGCAGTGGACCGCCGCATAGTCGGCCACATCGGGGAAGGCCAGCAGGAAGTGCTCCGGGTCCACGTGCGCCAGCCCGAAGGACCGCACGCCAGGGGTGTCGATGATCCACCCGCCGCTGGGCACCTCGAGCATCACGGACGACGTCGACGTGTGCCGACCCCGGCCCGTCACCTCGTTGACGTGGCCCGTGGCGCGCCCGGCATCGGGCACGAGGGCGTTGACGAGCGTCGACTTGCCCACGCCGGACGGCCCCACGAACACGGTGCGCCTGTCGCGCAGGAGCTCGCGCAGGCGGCCGATGCCGGGGTCCGCCTCCGGCCCGCCGTCGCGCAGCACGGAGGTCTCGACGACGGTCACGCCCAGCGGCTCGTACAGCGCGCGCACAGGCTCGGCGTCCGCGAGGTCCGCCTTGGTGAGGACGAGCACCTCGGCGAGCCCGGCGTCGAAGCCCGCCACCAGGCAGCGGTCGATGATGCGCGGGTTGGGCTCAGGATCGGCGAGCGAGGCCACGATCGCGAGCTGGTCCGCGTTGGCGACGATGACGCGCTCGGCAGGGTCGGCGTCGTCGGCGGTGCGACGCAGCGCCGACGCCCGCTCCTGCAGCTTGACGATGCGAGCCAGGGTGTCGGGCCGGCCCGACACGTCGCCCACGAGCCCCACGGCGTCGCCCACGACGATGCCGCGCCGCCCCAGCTCGCGCGCCTTCACGGCGACCACGGTGGCATCGGCCGTGCGCACGGTGCAGCGC
>QGUM02000134.1:0-4613 GCA_003242455.2 Actinomycetes bacterium | reverse complement strand
GTCTTGCCGGTGCCGGGCGGGCCGTAGAGCAGCACGCCCTTGGGGATCTTCGCGCCCACGGCCTGGAACTTGGCGGGAGACTGCAGGAACTCCTGGATCTCGCGCAGCTCCTCGACCGCCTCGTCCACGCCGGCGACGTCCTCGAACTTGACCTTGGGGGTGTCGGGCGCGACCTGGGTCGCGCGGGAGCGGCCGAACTGCATGATGCGCCCGCCGCCCTGCATGCTCGACATCAGGAAGAAGATGAGTCCGATGATGAGCAGCACCGGCAGGAAGCTGAAGAGGATGGACGTCCAGATCGAGCCGCGGTTGACCGTGGAGTTGTAGCCCAGCTCGGGATCCGCGGCGCGCACGGCGTCGACGATCTCCGGGCCCTGCGGCTCGACGTAGAAGAACTCGACGACGCCGGAGAGCTCCTGGAGGTCCTCGGTGAGGCCCTCGGGCAGGTCCTCCTTGAGCGTGAGCTTCACGCGCTGGTCGATGTCGACGATCTCGATCTGCTCGGCGGCGCCGGAGCGGATGAGCTCGAGGCCCTGCGAGGTCATGATGCGCTCGACGGGTGTGGTGCGCAGCATCGAGAACAGGGTGAGGCCGATCAGGCCCACCACGAGCCAGATGAGCAGGTAACGCCAGCGGAAGCTCTTCATCGTGGTCTCGACTCTACGCGAGCGCGGCGTGCGTGCGGGGCGGTTTTCGCCTGCGGCGGAGCGTGGGGACGATGCCCGTTCCGCGCCCGTCCGTCACCCGGCACCGGTTGTGCGCCCTCGCGACGCCCGCACACGTCGTGTCGCGCCTCGAGCGGCGCTAACCGGTGCTGGGTGACACCAACCGGTGGTGGGTGACAGCTGGACGCGCGCCGATGCGAGCGGCGGCCGATACGGCCGGCGGACATCGCGAACGGCGAGCCCAGGCGCGGAGCGCGCCGACGATGCGGATCAGTCCTCGGCGTAGACCTTGGGGTCGAGGATCGCCACGAACGGCAGCGTGCGGTACTTCTCCGCGTAGTCCAGGCCGTAGCCCACGACGAACTCGTTGGGGATGTCGAAGCCCACGTACTTGAGCGGCACCTCGACCTGCACGGCGTCGGGCTTGCGCAGCAGCGCGGCGACCTCGACGGACTCCGCGCCGCGCGAGCGAAGGTTGCCCAGCAGCCACGACAGGGTCACGCCCGTGTCGATGATGTCCTCCACGATGAGGACGTGGCGGCCGGACAGGTCCGCGTCGAGGTCCTTGAGGATGCGCACCACGCCGGACGACTTGGTGCCGGAGCCGTAGGACGACACCGCCATCCAGTCCATCTGCACGTGCGGGGGCAGGCGCCGCGCGAGATCCGCCATCACCATCACCGCGCCCTTGAGCACGCCGACGAGCAGCAGGTCCTTGCCCTCGTAGTCGCGCCGCACCTGCGCGGCGATCTCGTCGAGCTTGGCCGCGATCTCGCGCTCGGTGACGATGACGCGGCTGAAGTCGTCCATGGAGTAGGCGGGGGTCACTGTGCGCTCCCGGGGTCCGAGGGGTCTGACGGCGAGGCTCCTGGGCGCCGCGGCCGACGCGAGGTGTCGAGCGGGCGTCCGATGATCAGCCTGCCATATTCGCGCCGGGCCTCGAAGCCGCCCGGCAGGGACACCGCGCCTTGGCCCTTGTACTGCGTCACGAGCGCGTCGAGCGCGGCGACGTGTGCGGCCGTGAGGGGTCCCGCGCCCTTGTTCTCCGCGAGCATCTTGAGCATCCGGGAGCGGATCGCGTCGGGCAGCGCCGCGAGCATGTCGCAGCGCCAGTCGTCGGCCGATGCCGAGGGCGAGGACATCGCGACGCGCGCCTGGCGCTCGAGCTCGTCGGCGTCGGCCTGGAGCAGGGCGGCCGAGCGCGCGAGGCCGGGCACGACGCCGGGGCCCAGCACCTCGACGAGCGCGGGCATGACGATGCCGCGCAGGGCGGAGCGGCGCGGGCCGCTGTCGGGCTCGTTCATGGGGTCCATCCAGGGCTCGAGTCCCTGGGCCTCGCATGCCGCGAGGGTGGTCGAGCGGCGCAGCGACAGGAAGGGGCGGATGATGCGGCCGCGGCGCGCGGGGATGCCGGACAGGGCGCGGGCGCCGGAGCCGCGCGCGAGCGCGAGGAGCACCGTCTCGGCCTGGTCGTCCATAGTGTGCCCGGTGAGGATGACGGGGGACGGTCCGCCGACCGCGTCGACGCGCGCCTCGATCGCCTCGTAGCGCGCCCTGCGCGCGGCCGCCTCCAGTCCTCCCTCGCGTCCCACCGTGACGCGCTCGATGTGGACGATGGCGATGCCGGCCTTGCGCACCTGGGCCTCGGCGCGCTGGGCGATCTGCGCGGAGTCCGGCGCCAGCCCGTGGTCGACGATGATCGCGCCCACGACGTAGCCCTGCTTGCGCCCCACCCATGACGCCGCGGCCGCGAGGGCGAGCGAGTCGGGACCGCCGGAGCACGCCACCCACACGCGCGAGCCGAACTCGTGCCCGTCGAGAGCCTCCCGGACCGCAGTGCGGGTCGCGGCGACGGCAGGGTGCGGACCGGTCATGACGAGCACCCGCATCCGGCCACGGCGACCATGAACTCGTCGATCGCGGAGCGCGGCCTCTCCTGTCCGGCGGGCATGCCGTCGGCGAGGACGGCGAAGGCGAGCAGGCGACCGTCGGCGGTCTGGACCACGCCCGCGAGCGTCGTCACGCCCGTCAGCGATCCGGTCTTGGCGCGCAGCAGGCCGGCCGCCGGGGTGTCGACGTAGCGCTCGCTCACCGTGCCCTCCATGGCGCCGATGGGCAGCCACTGGATGAAGTCACGCATCTGCGGGTCCGTGGCGGTCCAGCGGATCGCCTGGGCGAGCTGGTTCGCGGAGATGCGGTTGCGCGTCGAGTAGCCCGCCCCGTCGTGGATCACGAGCCCGTCCGTGGGCAGGCCCATCTCCGTGAGCTCGGCCACGATGGCCGTGCCTGCCGCGCTCTCGTGCGCCGCGCCGGTGCGCGCCCGCGCCACCTCCCGCCCCAGGAGGTCGGCGATGGTGTTGTCGGAGTCGTGGAGGGTGTGCTCGACGATGCGCCACAGCGGCGCCGAGCGCACCTCGCCCACGACGGCCCCTGCGGCGGAGGGTCGCGCCGAGCCGAGCCTGGCCGCGATGCCGCGCTCGGTCAGTCGAGCGGCGAAGACCTCAGCGGCGTTGGCGGAAGGCTCGGGCCAGCGCTTGGCGTAGAAGTCGGAGGTCTGGCGCGCGACGTCGACCGCGAGTCCCGTCACGGGGGCGCCATAGCCCATCGGGATGACGTAGGACGGCCACTCCGGCGGGTGGGCGGGACCCGGGAAGGCGGAGTCGACGTACACCACGGTCACGGAGTCCACGCCCGACGCCCGCAACGCCTCGGCGGCCTGGTCGGCGAGGTCGCCCAGCCCGGCCCAGCCGTTGGCTCGCTCTTGGGCGCCGCCGTGGCCGGCATCAAGCGCGAGCATCATGTCGCCGCCGGCGACGAGCGCGAGCTCTCCGCGGGCCGGGTCGTAGACGGCGCGGGTGGCGAACGTGTGGTCCGCGCCCAGCGCGTGCAGCACCGCTAACGACGTCATGACCTTGGTGGTCGAGGCGGGGACCTGCGGATCGTCGGCCTCGACGTCGGCAAGCACGGCGCCGGTGAGGACGTCGATCACGGCGATCGAGGTGGAGCGGCCTGTCCGCGGATCGTCGCGCAGCGCCTGGGCGAGGGCCTGGACGGCCGATGCGGAGGGCATGGGCGGCTCGACGTCGTCGTCCAGGAGCGAGGCGGGGGCGGCGGGGCCGACGCCGGGGGCGAGCGCCGCGGCGCTCAGGAAAGGCGCGGGCGCGACGGGAAGAGGGTCGTCGGTGAGCACGCCCGGAACCAGGTCGCGCACGTCAGCCCATGCGTACCCGCCGGCCGCGAGCAGCACGGTGATCGGGGCCGCGAAAGCCGCGACCGTCCTTCCCCGCACGCGTCACCTCCCGTCATGCGTCAGACTAGTACTCAGACATCCCCCCGCCCGGAGCCGAGGAAGAGCATGGAATTCAACGTCACGATCGAGATCCCCAAGGGCAGCCGCAACAAGTATGAGGTGGATCACGAGACGGGACGCATCAAGCTGGACCGCATGCTGTTCACCTCGACGCGCTACCCGGACGACTACGGCTTCATCGACGGCACGCTCGGCCTGGACGGCGACCCGCTCGACGCGCTCGTCCTGCTCGAGGAGCCCACGTTCCCCGGGTGCCAGATCCGCTGCCGTGCACTCGGCATGTTCCGCATGCGCGACGAGGCCGGCGGTGACGACAAGGTGCTGTGCGTGCCCGTGGGCGACCAGCGCCAGGCGTGGCGTCACGACCTCGACGACGTGAGCGACTACCACCGCCTCGAGGTGCAGCACTTCTTCGAGGTCTACAAGGACCTCGAGCCCGGCAAGTCGGTCGAGGGCGCCCACTGGGTGGGCCGCGCGGAGGCCGAGGCGGAGATCGCCGCGTCCATGGAGCGCGCCAAGGGCACGCCCTTCGAGAACCCGCACCCGCTGCTGCCGCACGGCCTGCTGCACTGACAGCCGCCCTGAGCGGAGTCGGCTCGCGCGACGGGTCGTCGTCGCCGGTGCGGCGTGCCGAGGCC
>QGUM02000133.1:0-4683 GCA_003242455.2 Actinomycetes bacterium | reverse complement strand
CGCGCTGGACTCGACTACCTGTGCCGCGCGGTGATCGCCTCGCCGTGTGCCGGAAGATCCTCCGCAATGGCGAGCGTGACCACCTTCTCCCCTACCGCCGCGAGCGCATCGGCGTCGTACTCGACGACCGCGACGGCCTTGAGGTACGCCGTCACGTTCAGGCCCGACGCGAAGCGCGCCGTGCCCCCCGTGGGGAGCACGTGGTTGGAGCCGGCGAGGTAGTCGCCCAGCGGGACGGGGCTGTACGGGCCCACGAAGATCGCGCCCGCGTTGCGCACGCGCTGCGCGACGCCCTTGGCATCGGCCGTGTGAATCTCGAGGTGCTCGGCGCCGTAGGCGTCGGCGACGGCGATCGACTGGTCGATCCCGTCCGTGAGGATGATCGCGCTCTGCTCGCCGCTGAGCGCGGTGACGACGCGCTCGCGGTGCTTGGTCGTGGCGGCGCGCACCGCGAGGCGCTCGGCGACAGCCTCCGCGAACTCCTCGGAGTCGGTGATGAGCACCGAGCCGGCAAGGGGGTCGTGCTCGGCCTGGCTGAGCAGGTCGGCGGCGACGAAGTCGGGGTCGGCCGTGGCATCGGCGATCACGGCGATCTCCGTGGGGCCGGCCTCCGCGTCGATGCCCACCACGCCGTTGACCGCACGTTTGGCCGCGGCCACGTAGACGTTGCCGGGGCCCGTGATGACGTCCACCGGGTCGCACAGCACTGAGCCGTCGAGCGCGCTCGCACCATAGGCGAGCATGCCGATCGCCTGGGCGCCGCCCACGGCGTACACCTCGTCGATGCCGAGCAGCGCGCATGCGGCGAGGATCGTGGGGTGCGGCAGTCCGTCGAAGTCCTTCTGCGGGGGCGAGGCCACGGCGATGGACGTCACGCCCGCGGCCTGCGCCGCGACGACGTTCATGACCACGGAGCTCGGGTACACGGCGAGCCCGCCGGGCACGTACAGGCCCACGCGCGCCACCGGGATCCACCTCTGGCTGACGTTCGCGCCCGCCGCGAGGTCCACGCTCACGGGCGGCGGCACGGTCGCGACGTGGAACGAGCGCACGCGCGTGATGGCCTCTTCGAGGGCCTCGCGGACCGTGACGTCGAGCTCTTCCAGCGCGTCCAGCAGCCTCTCCCGGGGAACGCGAAGGCTCGCGGGGGCCACGCCGTCGAAGCGCTCTCCGTACTCCCGCAGCGCCGCCTCTCCCCTGGCCTTCACGTCGCCGAGGATGGGGGCGACGGTCGCGAGGGCGTCGGCCACGTCCACCTGAGCGCGCGGCATGATCTCGCGCAGCTGGCGGGCGGACAGCTCACGCCCGCGCAAGTCAACAGTCCGGAGCACGGCTAAACCCTACCCGCCCCCGCGCCTGGGCACTTGTACGGCTCCTGGGACCCGCGCGGGCGTTCTCTGGGCACTTGATGCTCGCTACCCGCGCTCACGCGGCCCTGCGCGACTCGAGGACGCGCAGCGCCATGGCTCGACACCACGCGGGCCGCTCCGTCACGTCCCGGAACGTGAACCTCACCGTGAGGATCCCCACGGAGGCGAGCAACGTGTCGCGCTCCCGGTCGCTCTCCCAGCGCGAACCCGAGTGGTAGCGCCGCCCGTCGAACTCGAACGCCACGCTGGCCCGTGCATCGAACGCATCGAGCACGAAGACCCTCCCGTCGACCGCGACGGGACGCTGCCGGGAGAGGTGGGCGAACTCCGGCCCGTACAGGACGTCCGTGAGCGCGCGGTACTCGAGGATGCTCCGCACACCATCGTCGAACGCCGCGAGGGCTCGCCGCAGCACGCCTCGCCGCGGAGCGCGGCGCGTCGTGCGCAGGATGTCCGACAGGTCAGCGGGCTCGACAGCGGTGGCGAGCGCCTCGAGTGCCAGCGCGAACGCCCGCTCCGGCGGCACCTCGCGCACCGCGTGGAACAGCGAGAACGCCGGCGAGGCGACGGGAAGCTCCCTCACGAACTCTCCCTGCACGGCGAGCTCCGTGCGCAGCAGCCTGACGCCCGGGGGCGCGATGCGCGGGTGACGCTCGGCGGGAGCGGCCACCGTCACGTACGGGGGCGGATCCATGATCGCGCCGTGGAGGAACAGACCGGCTCGGCCGGAGATCAGGGCTCTGGGGCCCACCGATTGGGCGAGGGCCGATGCCGACGTCCACATGGAGTCCGCGTGCGCGGGACCGGCGTAGTAGCCGCGCGCGACCCGCACGAGCTCGCCTCGAGCGAGTGCGCGATCCATTGCGCGCCGGCCGTAGCGGCCCACGAGGTCCGCGCGCGCGAAAGCGACCGGCATGGAGGCGCGAGCGATGAGGTCCACGAGGCGAGCGTGGCAGGGGCGGCGCGGTGGGCACCGGCAGGGCGGCGAAACTGTGGAAAGGCGTGCACCAACTGCCCAGAGAACGCTCGCAGGGGCCCCTGGAGTCGTAGAAGTGCCCAGGCGTGGGAGGGGTGGGGCGGGTCAGCCGCCGGCGAGACAGTTGGGGCCGAAGGCGGCCTTGAGGTCGCCGTACAGCGAGGTGGAGCGCGACACGCGGTACTCGTCGCCCAGGCGCATCTTCAGCGGCTTGTCCGGGCCGGTGAGGACCAGCTGGACCTCCACGTTGCCCGGATGGTCACGCAGGATGCGCTTGACCTCGTCCACCAGGGGCGGGGTCACGCGGGTCGCGGGAAGCGTGATCGCCACGGGCGTCGTGTCGAGCGCCGCAGACACGTTGGGGATGCGCATCTCCACGGCCGAGAAGCTCACCGTGCCGCCCTCGCGCTCGCGAGCGCGGACCTTGATCGCCACGACCACGTCCTCCACGAGGTCGCGGATGTAGGTCTCGTAGGTCTTGGAGAAGAACTGGATCTCGGTCTCGCCCGTCATGTCCTCGAGCACGACGATGGCGTACGCGGCCCCCGACCGCGCGATGCGGCGGTCCACCCGGGTGATGAGGCCGGCCAGCACGATCTGAGCGCCCTCGCCCACGCCGTTGGCCGGGTTCGCGTTGATGATCTGATGCGTCGCCTCGGAGCGCAGCACGTGCTCCAGGCCCGACAGCGGGTGGTCCGACACGTACAGTCCGAGCATCTCGCGCTCGAAGCTCAGCAGCGTCTTCTTGTCCCACTCCTGCATCACGGGCACGTCCACCCGCACGCCCACGCTCAGGTCGACGGCATCCGCGAACAGGTCGAACTGTCCCGTCGCCTCCTGCCGTTTCACGCCCACGACCGAGTCCACCGCGCTCTCGTGGATGGCGTTGAGCGCGCGGCGCGTGTGGCCCAGCGAGTCGAAGGCGCCCGCCTTGATGAGCGAGTCGATCGTGCGCTTGTTGCACACCGATGCGGGCACCTTCTCCAGGAAGTCCGCGAACGACGTGAAGCGTCCCTTGCTCTCGCGCGCGGCGATGATCTCCTGCACCACGTTCGCGCCCACGTTGCGCACGGCGGTGAGGCCGAAGCGGATGTCGTCGCCCACGGCGGAGAAGTTCGCGACGGAGTCGTTGACGTCCGGGGGCAGGACGGTGATGCCCATGCGGCGCGCCTCGGCGAGGTACACGGCGGACTTGTCCTTGTCGCCGCCGACGGAGGTGAGCAGCGCCGCCATGAACTCCGTGGGATAGTGCGCCTTGAGGTAGGCGGTCCAGAACGACAGCACGCCGTACGCGGCCGTGTGCGCCTTGTTGAACGCGTAGTCGGCGAAGGGGACGAGGGTGTCCCACAGGGCCTTGATCGCCTCCTCGGAGTACCCGCGCTCGCGCATGCCCTTGCTGAAGGGCTCGTACTCCTTGTCGAGGATCTCCTTCTTCTTCTTTCCCATCGCGCGACGCAGGAGGTCCGCGGCGCCCAGGGTGTAGCCGGCGACGATCTGCGCGATGCGCTGCACCTGCTCCTGGTAGACGATGAGGCCGTACGTGACGTCCAGCACCTCCGCGAGCGGCTTCTCCAGCTCGGGGTGGATGGGCTCGATGGCCTGGCGACCGTTCTTGCGCTCGGCGTACTTGGTGTGCGCGTTGACGCCCATGGGGCCCGGGCGGTACAGCGCGAGGACCGCGGAGATGTCCTCGAAGGAGTCCGGCTTCATCTGGCGCAGGAGCTGGCGCATGGCCACGCCATCGAGCTGGAACACGCCGAGGGTGTCGCCGCGGCCCAGGAGCTCGAAGGTCTCCTTGTCCTCCAGCGGCAGCTCCTCGAGCACCACCGGGTCCTTGCCGTTGGCGACGATGTTGGCGAGGGCGTCGTCGAGGATCGTGAGGTTGCGCAGCCCCAGGAAGTCCATCTTGACGAGGCCGAGCTCCTCGCACGTGGGGTAGTCGAACTGCGTGATGATCGCGCCGTCCTGCTCGCGGCGCATGATCGGGATGATGTCGATGAGCGGCTCGCTCGACATGATCACGCCGGCCGCGTGCACGCCCCACTGGCGCTTCAGGTTCTCGATGCCGCGGGCGAGCTCGGTGACCTCGCGCGCCTCCGGGTCGGCATCGAGGATCGCGCGGAAGTCCACGCCCTCGTGGTAGCGGTCGTGGCTCTCGTCGAAGATGCCCGACAGCGGCATGTCGTGGCCCTGCTGCGGCTCCGGATACGCCTTGGTCAGCGTCTCGCCGAGCGCGAAGGGCTTGCCCAGCACGCGCGCCGCGTCCTTGAGCGCCTGCTTGGCCTTGATGGTGCCGAACGTGACGATCTGCGCGACCTTGTCCTCGCCGTACTTCTC
>QGUM02000132.1:0-4684 GCA_003242455.2 Actinomycetes bacterium | reverse complement strand
GCTTCCCAACGGGGGGCGCGTCAACACGTGGCCCGGCACGGTCGTGTCCACGACGGTGGGGCCGTTCACGCGCAAGCGCCAGATCTCCCTGGTGCGCGGCATCGAGCCGTCGATGCGGTGGCGCCAGTTCTGCGAGGACGTCCTGGACCTCGCGGACGACCTTGAGGTGACGACGCTCATCACGTGCGGCGCACTGCTGGTGGACGTGCCGCACACGCGCCCGCTGCCCACCTTCGTCTCGTCCGAGGACCCGGCGGCACGACGCCTGTTCGACCTGGAGCGCTCCGACTACGAGGGCCCCACGGGCATCGTGGGAGTGCTGGGGCACGAGGCGCAGGCGCGCGGCATCAGCGTGCTGTCGATGTGGGTGGGCGTGCCGCACTACGTGGCGCATCCGCCGAGCCCCAAGGCCACGCTCGCGCTGCTGACGCAGCTGGAGCGCTTCATCGGCGAGCCGATCGATCTGGGCGACCTGCCCTATGAGGCCGAGGCGTGGCAGCGCGGCGCCGACGAGCTGGCCGAGGAGGACGAGGAGGTGGGCGCGCACGTGCGCCAGCTCGAGTCCGTCATGGACGAGACGAGCCTTCCCGAAGCCTCCGGCGAGGCGATCGCGGCGGAGTTCGAGCGCTTCCTGCGCCGACGCGACAGCGGCTCCAGCAAGTAGCCGGCGCTCCCGACCGCCGGCGTGGCGCGTCGCTCCCCTGGCGGCACCGTGGCGCTACGTCGCGGAGATCACCCCTCCCGCGAGAAGGCCGATGATGAGGCCGGCGAACACGACGCGGTAGACCACGAACGGCAGGTACGAGCCGGTCTTGAGCAGGCGCAGGAACCACACGATGACGGCGTAGCCCACCAGCAGCGCAGTGACGGCGGCGATGGCCGTGGCAGCCAGCCCGGGACCGTGCGCTGCCCCCAGCTCCTCCCACTCGGTCGCGAGCTCGTAGACGCCGGAGCCGAGCACCGCAGGGATGGCGAGCAGGAAGGAGAAGCGGGCGGCCGCCTCCCGGGTCAGGCCCAGGAACAGGCCGGCCGAGATGGTGCCGCCGGAGCGCGACACGCCCGGGATGAGGGCCATCGCCTGCGCCAGGCCCAGCACCGCCACGTCGCGCGGGCGCAGGTCCGTGAGCTCGCGCCGCTTGCCGCCGATGCGGTCCGCCCAGCCCAGCACCAGGGCGAACACGGCCAGCACGATCGCGGTGATGTAGAGGTTGCGGAAGGTCGTCTCGATGGTGTCCTTGAGCAGCACTCCCAGGACCACGATGGGCACGGAGCCGAGGATGACGAACCACCCCATGCGGGCATCGGCGCTCCTGGCGCCCATCCGCTCGCGCCAGGTGCGCCCGTCGCGCCCGGAGAGAGCCGCGAGCCACTCGCGGACGATGCGGACGATGTCCTTCCAGAAGTAGACGAGCACGGCGGCTTCCGTGCCGATCTGGATGACGGCGGTGAACGCGGCACCCGGGTCGCCGCCGCTGGGCAGGAGCGGGCCGACGACGCGCACGTGGGCGCTTGAGGAGATCGGCAGGAACTCCGTGAGTCCCTGCACCAGACCGAGGATGACTGCTTCCCACCACGACATGAGTGACACGGTACTTCCCGCGTGGTGCGTTCACTGCACGCCATGCCTTGGGTAGCGTCACCCCCATGGAGCGCAGGCGGGTCGGCACCAGCGGTCTGGAGGTCTCGTGCCTCGCGCTGGGCACCATGACGTGGTCGCGCGACACGGGCGCCGACGAGGCCGGGGCCCAGCTCGACGCGTTCCTCGACGCGGGAGGCACGCTGCTCGACACCGCCGCGGCGTACGCGGACGGAGGCGCGGAGGCGCTCATCGGCTCGCTGCTGGGCGGAACCGTCTCGCGGCGCGACGTGCAGATCTGCACCAAGGCCGGCGTACGACGCACCCCCGAGGGCGGCGTGGTGGACGCATCGCGCACCACGCTGCTGCAGACGCTCGACGCGTCGCTGGAGCGGCTCGGCACGGACTACGTCGACCTGTGGCTCGTCCACGCCTTCGACGCGGCGACCCCGCTCGAGGAGACAGTGCACGCCCTGGAGATCGCGGTGCTGTCCGGCCGCGCCCGCTACGTGGGCGTGTCCAACTTCCCCGGCTGGGCGACGGCATGGGCCGCCGAACTCGCGCGGCCGCGCCCTGGCCTCGCCGCCGTGCAGGCGGAGTACTCGCTCCTGGAGCGCGGAGTGGAGCGTGAGGTGCTTCCCGCGGCCCATGCCCTGGGACTGGGCCTGCTGGCGTGGTCGCCTCTGGGCCGGGGCGTGCTCACCGGCAAGTACCGCACGGCGATCCCTGCCGACTCACGGGCGGCCTCGGAGCACCTGGCGGGGTTCGTGGAGCCGTATCTCGACGAGCGGGCGTCTGCGATCGTGGAGGCGGTGGCGACCGCGGCATCGGGCCTGGACCGCACGCCCTTGGAGGTCGCGCTCGCGTGGGTGCGGGACGCCCCGGGAGTGGCCGCGGCGATCGTGGGCGCGCGCACGGCGGAGCAGCTGATCCTGTCGCTGGAGGCGGAGGACGTGACGCTGCCCGATGCGATCAGGGCCGCGCTCGACGAGGTCACCGCCCCGCACGTCGGCTATCCCGAGCGGCGGGCGTCATGAGGCCGGCGGCATGAGCGCGACGAGCCGGGGCTACCTGAGGTCGAACTCCTCGAGGTCGTCATCGAGCTCGTCCTCGTCCTCGGCCGCGTGGGCGTCGAGCTCGTCGTCGTCCTCGAGCTCGTCGTCGTCCTCGTCGTCATCGAGGGCCTCGGCGACCTCGTCGTCGAGGATGAGCGGGAGCGCTTCGCCGTACTCGGTGTCCAGCACGTCCTCGTACCGCTCGAAGGCCTCGGCGACGGCGTCGAAGGCGTCGTCCACCGCGGCGTCGGTGGCGCTGCGACGCGACTCGACCGCCTCGAGGTGCGCCTCGAGAGCGGCGGTGAGGTGCCGCAGGGCCTCGCGGGCATCAGCGCTCATGTGTATGACGTTACCCTTGCAGACTCGGAAAAGGGAGGGCTGACCATGGAGATCCCGCTCACCACCGCGGCTCACCGCATCGCACCCCGCCTGCGGCAGCCTCAGCGCAGCTCGAACGTCGAGTGGCGCGTCGTGGACATTCCGCGCGACATCCCGCGCGCCAATGCGGTGGCGCTCCTCACCGAGCAGGCCGAGTACGGGTCGTGGGAGCTGGCGAGGTCCGTGGTCTTCGAAGGTGGGGCAAGGCGGGTGTGGCTGCGGCGCAGGCGGATCCGCGTCGTCAGGACGGATGCGGCCTGAGACGCCCCTGCGCGGATGACACGGGCTCGGCGCCCGGCCTCGTGGCACGGCCGAGCTCGCGTGACGCCCCTCGGGGCGCCGCCTAGCAGTCCAGCAGGAACTGCTCCACGACCTCGGCGCCGACTTCGAGCGACTTCACCGGCACCCGCTCGTCGATCGCGTGGAACAGGGACGAGAAGTCCAGGTCCGCGGGCAGCTGCAGCGGCGCGAAGCCGTACCCCGTGATCCCGATGGCCGCGAGGTGCTTGTTGTCCGTGCCGCCCATGAGCGAGTACGGCAGCACCACGGCATCGGGGTCCACAGCGCGCAGCGCGTCGATCATCTTGCCCACGATGGGCGCGTCGAACGGGAACTCCATGGCCCGCTCCTCGATGTACGGCTCCACCTTCACGTGGCTGCCCGCGAGCTCCTCGATGGTCCGCAGCACCTGCTCCTGCTGGCCGGGCAGATAGCGCGTGTCGACGAAGCCCGTCGCCGAGTCCGGGATGACGTTCACCTTGTAGCCCGCGTCGAGCATCGTCGGGTTCGACGTGTTGCGCACCGACGCCTCGATCATGCGGCTCACCGGCCCCAGCCCCGCGACGATCTGAGCGATGCGCTCCTCCGTGGGCTCGAACTCGATGCCCATAAGCTCCGCCGTGCCGCGCAGCAGCGTCTCGACCGTGGGCGTCAGGTCGATCGGCCACTGGTGAGCGCCGATGCGCGCCATCGCCCCTGCCAGATGCGTCACCGCGTTGTCGGCATGGATGAGCGAGCCGTGGCCCTGCACCCCCTGGGCGACGAGCTTGAGCCACTGGATGCCCTTCTCGGCGGTCTGGATCAGGTAGGTGCGCCGGCCCGCGACCTGCACCGAGAAGCCGCCCACCTCGCTGATCGCCTCGGTCGCCATGAGCCCGTTCGCGCCGCGGAAGGCATCGGGCCGCTCCTGCGCCATGAACTTGGCGCCGCGCGCTCCCCCGTGCTCCTCGTCGGCGAAGAACGCGAAGACGATGTCGCGGGCAGGCTTGCGGCCAGCGCGGACCATGCGCTGCGCGGCCACGAGGTACATCGCGAGGATGCCCTTCATGTCGACCGCGCCGCGGCCCCACAGGACGCCGTCGATCACCTCGCCCGCGAACGGATCCACCGTCCACTCCTGGGCGAACGCCGGGACCACGTCCAGGTGGCCGTGGACCACGAGCGGCGGGCGGCTCGCATCGGCGCCCTCCCACAGGGCGGTGACGGTGGTGCGGCCCGGCTCGGACTCGTGGATGACGGGCTCGAGGCCCAGGTCGCGCAGGAATCCGGCCACGTACTCGGCCGCTGCGGCCTCGCCGGGGCCCGGCTCATCGCCGTAATTGGAGGTGTCGATGCGGATGAGGTCCTGCGCGATGCGGACGAGGTCGTCGGCCATGCCGCCAGGCTACCCCGCCGC
>QGUM02000021.1:0-20725 GCA_003242455.2 Actinomycetes bacterium | reverse complement strand
AGTTCGCGATCGAGCCCAAGCCGAACGAGCCCCGCGGCGACATCCTGCTGCCGACCGTCGGCCACGCGCTCGCGTTCATCAACGAGCTGGAGCACCCCGAGCTGGTGGGCCTCAACCCCGAGGTCGGCCACGAGCAGATGGCGGGCCTCAACTTCCAGGCCGGCATCGCGCAGGCGCTCTGGCACGGCAAGCTCTTCCACATCGACCTCAACGGCCAGCGCGGCATCAAGTACGACCAGGACCTCGTCTTCGGCCACGGCGACCTGTACAACGCCTTCGCGCTCGTCGACCTCCTCGAGTTCGGCGGCCCGAACGGCGGCCCGGCGTACGAGGGCCCGCGCCACTTCGACTACAAGCCCTCGCGCACCGAGGACATCGAGGGCGTGTGGGAGTCGGTCAAGGCCAACATGCGCATGTACCTCATCCTCAAGGAGCGCGCCGCGGCCTTCCGCGCCGACCCCGAGGTGCAGGAGGCGATCAAGGCCTCGAAGCAGGACCAGCTCGCGCAGTCGACCCTCGCCGAGGGCGAGACCTACGCCGACCTGCTCGCCGACCGCTCCGCGTTCGAGGACTTCGACGCGAACGCCTACTACAACGGCAACGGCTTCCACTTCGTGCGTCTGCAGCAGCTCGCTGCCGAGCACCTCATGGGCGCCCGCGGCTGAGAGGCATCCATGACGCTTGTCGCTGGCGTCGACTCGTCGACGCAGAGCTGCAAGGTCGTCGTCCGCGACCTCACCACCGGCGAGGTGGTGAGGTCCGGACGCGCCTCGCATCCTGACGGCACGTCCGTCGACCCTCGGCACTGGTGGGACGCGCTGCTCGCGGCGATCGCCGATGCCGGGGGTCTCGCCGACGTCTCCGCCATCGCCGTCGGCGGCCAGCAGCACGGCATGGTGGCGCTCGACGCGCAGGGTCGCGTCATCCGCGACGCTCTGCTGTGGAACGACACCCGCTCGGCCGGAGCGGCCCGCGACCTCATCGCGGAGTTCGGCGCCGACCAGCTCGCGGAGCGCACGGGCCTGGTCCCGGTCGCCTCGTTCACGTCGACCAAGCTGCGCTGGCTGCGCGATGCAGAGCCGGACAACGCCGCCAAGGTCGCGGCCGTCGCGCTGCCGCATGACTGGCTGACGTGGCGTCTGGCCGGCTACGGACCCGAGGGCGAGAGCCCGCTGGGCCCCGTGCTCGAGGCGCTCAGGACCGATCGCTCCGACGCATCGGGCACCGGCTACTGGAGCCCCACGACGGGCGACTACGACCGCGAGCTGCTCATCGCGGCCCTCGGCCACGACGCCGTCCTGCCGCGAGTCCTCGGCCCGTCCGAGCACGCCGGCACGGTCCACCCCGACGTCACCCCCACGGCCGATGCCGTCATCGGCGCGGGCATGGGCGACAACGCGGGGGCGGCGCTGGGCCTGGGCGCGGCGAGCGGGGACGTGGTCGTGTCGATCGGCACGTCGGGCACGGTGTTCGCCGTGACCGACTCGCCGGTGCGCGACGTCTCCGGGGCCGTGGCGGGCTTCGCCGACGCGTCGGGCGTGTTCCTGCCGCTCGTGGCGACGCTCAACGCGGCGCGCGTCCTCGACGCCATGGCGCGCGTCCTGGGCGTGGACCACGACGAGCTGGGCCGCCTGGCGCTGGCCGCCGAGCCTGGTGCGGGCGGCGCGGTGCTCGTGCCCTACTTCGAGGGCGAGCGCACGCCGAACCTGCCGGAGGCGACGGCCTCGCTCACGGGACTGACCCTCGCGTCGACGACGCGGGAGAACCTCGCTCGCGCGGCCGTGGAGGGCATGCTGTGCGCCCTTGCGGGCGGCTTCGAGGCGATCCGCGTGCACGGCGTCGAGGCGCAGCGCCTGCTCCTCGTGGGCGGCGCGGCGCAGAACCCCGCAGTCCAGGCGATCGCGGCGCAGGTCTTCTCCGCGCCCGTCGAGATCCCCCGCCCGGGCGAGTACGTCGCCATGGGCGCCGCCGTCCAGGCGGCGTGGGCCCTCACGGGCGAGCGTCCCACGTGGGACGTGGACACCGTGGCGCGCCCGGCCGTCGACACGCGCCCCGAGATCCTCGAGGCGTACCGCGCGGCGGCGGCGAGCTACACGGGCTAGCTCAGCGGAACGCGCACCCTTTCGCGATCCGGCTGGATGACGGCGGGCCTCCCTCGGGAGGCTCGCCGTCAGTGCTTCTAGGGCTTCTCCGGCGCTTCAGCGCTCTCCTCGGCGGCGTCCGCCGCCTCCCCCGGCGCCGGCGCGCCGTGCGCGAGGGGGTCCGTGGAGATGCGGGCCTGAGCGAGCGCACGCCGACCAGCCGGCACGGTGATCGCGACGACGAGCGCGGCGATCATCAGCAGGCCGGCGATGACCATCACGGCCTCGACCGTGATGACCTGGGCCGCGGGACCGAAGATCACCATGCCCGCGGGCATCGCGACCGCGCCGACGATGCCCCAGAAGCCGAAGACGCGCCCGTGGCGCTCCGGCTCCACGACCTCCTGGACCACCGTCATGGAGGGTGTGTTGAAGGCCGGGATGAACACGCCGACGAGGAACATCATCGTGAGGAACACCCACAAGGTGGGCGACAGCCCCATGCCCACGGTGAGGACCGCCATGATGCCCAGGGAGCCCAGGATGAGGCTCATACGGCTGAACTTCTGGCCCACGGCGGCGATGAGCCCGCCGCCGAGCATCATGCCCACGGCGAAGGAGACCTCGAGGGCGGTGAGCTTCCATACCTCCTCGCCGAACGAGCGCGCGATCATGAGCGGCGACAGGAACGACGGCGCCGACGCGAAGAGCATCACCACGGCGAACAGCAGGAACAGCCAGCGCACGAACGTGTGGTCACGGATGTAGCGCATGCCGTCCTTGAGGTCCTCGAAGTAGCCCGTGGGCTCCTCCGACGAGCGCACGATGCGGGCCACAGGGATGGCGAGAAGGAAGGCGATGCCGACGATCGCCGTGGCGACGTCGATCATGAGGATGTGCTCCAGCTCGACCGTGGCGTAGAGGAGGGCGGCCACGGGCGGCGCCACGAGCATCATGGCGCCCTGGATGGAGCCGTTGATGCCGTTGACGCGCAGGAGCTTGGACATGGGAACCAGCTGCGGGACGAGCGCCGCGACCGCGGGCGTCTGGATGCCCGCGCCCACGGAGCGCACGGCGAGCGCCGCGTAGATGAGCCACAGCGCGTCGTTGCCCGACGTCATGAGCAGCGCGAGCGTCAGGGTCGCCGCGGCGATCGAGGAGTCCGCCGCGATGATGAGCGCCTTGCGGTTCATGCGGTCCGCCCACACGCCGCCGAAGATCGACACGATCGCCTGGGGGACGAAGCCGAAGATCACCGTCAGCGCGACGACGATGCCGTCCTTGTACGTGAGCGTCAGGTACCAGAGCACGGCGTACTGGACGAGCATGGAGCCCAGCAGCGAGACGGTCTGCCCCGAGAGGAAGAGCGTGATGTTGCGCCGCCAATGGGCAGGCTCGACCTCAGCGGCCGACTCGAGCTCCTGATGAGCGTCAGTCACGAGCGGGGATCCTTCCGTGTCGTTGAGAGTCCATGAGGCGCCAGGATGCGGACATTCGTGCAGGTGATCGTGTGTCAGAGTGGTCGCCGCGCGCCTGCCCTCCGCGCGTCAAGGATCTCGCGGCGCGCCTGGCGACCGTGCTTCGGGAACTTCGCTGCGCGCCTGCGGCGCTTCGCCCGATCCCTTCTCCGTTCGCAGAAATGGGCAAGAGGCGCGAGGCCTCTTGCCCATTCTGCTCACCACGTCGGGGTGACAGGATTTGAACCTGCGACCTCGTCGTCCCGAACGACGCGCGCTACCAAACTGCGCCACACCCCGTTTAGAGCCAGCCCAGAATACCTGACCCAAGGGGCCCTCGCGTAACCGCCTACCCCTCCCTGGCCGTGAGGGTCAGCACGGTCGCCTCCGGGCGGCACGCGAAGCGCACCGGGGCGTACGGCGACGTGCCCAGCCCTGCCGAGACGTGCAGCCACACGGACTCCTCGCCCCCGGCGTCGGGCCGCGCGCCCGGCCACCCGCTGAGACCCTTCGCACGCCGCGTGTCGAGGTCGCAGTTGGTCACGAGCGCTCCCCAGCCAGGCACGCACACCTGCCCGCCGTGCGTGTGTCCGGCGAAGACGATCTGAGAGCCCTCGGCGCGGAAGCCCTCCAGGACGCGCCGATAGGGCGCGTGCGCGACGCCGATGTGCAGCTCGCCTCGGCGCCCGTCGTCGGCGGGCATCGCGTCACGCCCGATGTGGGGGTCGTCCACGCCCACGAAGGTCACCGTGCGCCCGCCCAGCTCGAGCACGCCGCGCGCGTTGTCGAGGTCGATCCACCCGCGCGAGGTCAGACCGGTCGTCAGATCCTGCGTGGGCAGCGGCCTCGGCGCCGAGCGCACCTTGGACGGTCCCATGAAGTACTTGAGCGGGTTGAGCGGCCTGGGCTCGAAGTAGTCGTTCGAGCCCCGCACGAAGACCCCGGGCCTGTCCAGGAGCGGGTCCAGCGCCTCGAGCACGGGCGTCACGGCATCGGCGTGGGCGAGGAAGTCTCCCGTGCCCACGACGAGGTCGGGCTCCTCCGCGGCGAGCGCGCGGATCCACGCGAGCTTGCGCGTCTGGCGCGGCGTGACGTGCAGGTCGGACAGGTGCAGCACCGTGACAGGACGCGAGCCCGGCTCGAGCACGGGCACGGCGACCCGGCGAAGCGCGAACGCCTGGGCCTCCGCGAGGCCCCACGCGAGGCCCCCGACCGCCACGGCCCCTGCGGCCGCGACGGTGCCGAGCACCGCGCTCAGATCAGCCTCCCAAGCCGCCGGGCCCGCCGCCGCCGGGTCCAGGGCCACCCGGTCCTGGGTCGCCGCCGCCCGGTCCGGGACCGGGGTTGGGGTCCCAGCCGTTCGGCGGGTTGGTGTTCCACTCGACCGGCGGCCAGCCGCTGCCCCACCAGTCGAGCGGCGGGGTCATCGGGTCCCAGCCGGCCGGCCAGTTGTACCACCACGACGGACGCTGGTCCGTGGCCATGTAGTACACGACTGTCTGGCCCGGGTTGGCCATGGTGCCCGCGGCCGGGCTCTGTGCCGCGACGGTGCCGGGCGGGCACTGCGTCGAGTAGAGCTCCACGCCGGCGTTGTCGTACAGGAAGCCGTTGTCGTTGATGATGTACTGCGCGTCCTTCTCGGACAGGCACTCCGTCACGAGGTCCGGCACCGCGCGCGGGACGCCGTTGAGCATCGCCGCCGATGCGCCGGGCAGCGGGAGGGCTTCAAGCCCGGCGAGCGCACGGTCCATGAAGCGCTTCCACGTCGGACCGGCCACGGTCGAGCCGTAGACGTAGCGGTAGAAGGTGCCGTTGATCCTGATGAACTGCTGCGGGACATCGCGATCAGGGTTCCCCATCCACACCACGGACGTGATCTGCGGCGTGTAGCCCGCGAACCACGTGTGGGCGTTGTGCTGCGAGGTTCCGGTCTTGCCGGCCGACTCGCGGCCCGAGAGCTGGAAGCGCTTGCCCGAGCCCGTGGTCATGACCTTCTGCAGGCCATAGCCCACGCCGTCGGCGATCTCCGAGGAGATGACCTGGGCGCAGACGATGGGCGGCGGCTCGACGGTCGAGCCGTCCGCGAAGTGCACGGGCTCGCCGTCGAGCGTCTGGATCGACAGGATCGCGCGCGGCTCGCAGTGCACGCCCCGGTTGGCGAAGGTCTGGTAGACCGACGCCATGGTCAGCGGCGAGGCGTTCTGCGTGCCGAGCGTGACGGAGGGGACGAGCTCGAACTCGGCGCCGTCCGCACGGTGGAAGCCGAGGGTCTTGGCCATGTCACGGATGCCGCACAGGTCGAGCTGCGCCGCCATGGCCACGTACGCGGTGTTGACCGAGTTCGCGGTCGCGAGCCACACGGGCTGCTGGCGCGCGCTCGAGTCCTCGACGTTGCCCGGCTTCCACGTGCCGACGTAGCCGCCGCCTCCCTCACAGTTGGCGCGCCAGTCCTTGAGCTTCCACTCGCGCTCCGCGCCGGAGACGACCTGATTGAGCGAGTGACCTGTGGCGAGCCACTGGGCGAGGATGACCGGCTTGAACGACGAACCCGGGGAGAAGCCTCGAGAGCCTCCCCACTTGCGGTCGACGGCGTAGTTGATCGCCGTCGAGTTGGGCGCCTTGGACGCGGGGTCGAACGAGCGGTTCTGCGACATCGCGAGGATGTTGCCCGTGTAGTTGTCGAGCGCGACGAGCGCCATGGCGAGGCCCGACTCGTCGCCCGGCGGCACCGAGGCGATGAGCTCCTCGTTGGCGGCGATCTGCGCGTTGACGTCGAGCGTCGTGACGATCTTGAGCCCGCCGCGGTAGAGCAGGTCGGTGCCCTCGCCGCGGAACGCTTCGTTCTCGCGGATGATCTTGGTGACGTAGTCGCAGAAGAACGGGGCGAGGTCCGATGCGGCGCAGGAGAACTTCGGGTACGTCACGTTCGCGTAGTCCTCGAAGTTCATGCGCGACCACGTGACGTACTCGACGTTGGAGATCATGTCCTGGTCGCGCATGCGCTTGAGCACCACGTTGCGGCGCTTCTTGTTGTTCTCCGGATGGCGGATCGGGTCCCACTTGGACGGGTTCTGCGTGATGCCCGCGATGGTCGCGGCCTCGAGCGCGTTGATCTCCTTGGCTGACTTGCGGAAGTAGAACTGCGCTGCCGCCTCCACGCCATACACGGACGGGCCGAACTGCGCGATGTTGAGGTACTGCTCGAGCACCGCCTCCTTGCCGCAGTCGACCTTGGGGTCGTCGGTGCAGACGGTGCCGTAGATGCCGTTGAGCTTCTCCTCATACGCCAGGGCGAGGCGCCACTCGCGGATCTTGCGCTCGATCGAGACCTCGGTCGCGGCCTTCGCGGCCTCGGTGTCGCCGGCTGCCTCCGCGGCCTCCCGCAGCGTGTTCTTCACGAGCTGCTGGGTGATGGTCGAGGCGCCCTGCGTCTCGTCGGCCGCGAACGTGTAGTACGCGGCGCGGAGGAGGCCCTCGCCGTCGACGCCGTTGTGCTGCCAGAAGCGGTTGTCCTCGACGGCCACGACCGCCTTCTGCAGCCACGGCGAGATGTCCTCGAGCGGCATCACCTTGCGGTTCTGCAGGTAGAACGTCGCCAGAAGGGTCTCGCCGTCGGAGGCATAGATGTAGGACGACTCGGGGAGCTTGACGTTGTCGAACTCCTTGGGCAGCGCCTCGAAGATCTGCTCCGATCCCTTCGCGGCGGTTCCCGCGACCGTGACCGCAGGCAGCGCGAGGCCCGCGAGGAGCACGCCGCCGATCACAGAGAAGGCGATGAAGCCCGCGATGCCCGTGAGCAGCTGCACGAACGTCACGCGTCCGTCGCGCTGCGCACGATCCGAGGTGAGGAAGCCCATAAACCAAACCTTACGTTGCGCCGTCGAGGGCGTTCAGGAGTCGCGCCGACAACGAACAGTCGGACCCTCGGGTTCCGCCGAGCCGGGTCTAGGCTCGTCACATGACCACATGGGAGTATGCCACCGTCCCGCTCATCGAGCACGCCACCAAGCAGATCCTCGACCAGTGGGGCGAGGACGGCTGGGAGCTCGTGACCGTCATCCAGGGCCCCACCGGCGGGCTCGTGGCCTATCTCAAGCGGCCCCGCGCATGAGCGCCGCAGCGAAGCTCGCCGAGCTCGGCATCGTCCTGCCGGAGGTCGCCACGCCCGTGGGCAGCTACGTGCCCGCGACGCGCCACGGCGACCTCGTGCACACGTCGGGCCAGGTCCCCTTCGTCGACGGCGCGATCCTGCACCCGGGCATCGTGGGCGCAGGCGTCACCGTCGAGCAGGCCGCCGAGGCCGCACGCGCGGCGACCCTCAACGCCCTCGCCGCGGCCGCCCAGGCCGCGGGCGGGATCGACTCGATCGCGCGCGTCGTGCGCCTGGTGGGCTATGTCGCGAGCGCTCCCGACTTCGGCCAGCAGCCGGTGGTGATGAACGCAGGCTCGAACCTGCTCGTGGAGATCTTCGGCGAGGCCGGACGGCACGTGCGCTCCGCCGTGGGCGTCGCGTCGCTGCCCCTCGGAGCTCCCGTGGAGGTCGAGCTCGTCGTCGCGACGCGCTCCTAGCGCAGGACCCGCGCGGCGGGCACCGCGTCAGCGCGAGCGGGCGCGCAGGCGCTCCGGCTCGTAGACCTCGACGGCGCCGATGTGCACGTCGATCCAGCCGCGCGAGGCGAAGTCCGCGAGCGCCTTGTTGACCGTCTCGCGCGAGGCGCCCACGAGCTGCGCGAGCTCCTCCTGCGTGAGGCCGTGGCGCACCGTCACGTGACCGCGCTCCATGCGGCCGAAGCGGTGGCCCAGGTCCAGGATCGCCTTCGCGACGCGACCGGGCACGTCGGAGAAGATCAGGTCCGCCATGGTGTTGGACGTGCGGCGGATGCGCTGGGCGAGGGCACGCAGCATGTGGCGCGACATCTCGAGGTGGTCGTCGAGCCACTCGTCCAGGACTTCCTTGGGCAGCTCGTAGACCACGGAGTCCTCGACGGCGTGGGCGCGCGACAGGCGCGGACCCGGGTCGAAGACGGACAGCTCGCCGAACATGTCGCCGACGCCCAGGAGGGCGAGCAGGTTCTCACGGCCGTCGCGCGCGGTGCGGGCGAGCTTCACCTTGCCCCTGACGATGATGTACATCGCCCGGCCGTCGTCGCCCTCGCGAAAGATCGTCTCGCCCTTGCGCACTTCCTTGCGCGTCATGGCGGCCACCAGCGAGCGCGCGTTCTCGGCGTCCATGCCGCCGAACAGGGGCGCGGACCTCAGCAGCTGCTCCTCGCGCGACATGTCAGGCATGCGACATCCTGTCCGCGCCGGACTGCTCCACGCGTTCTGCCCTCATCGCCTCGACCATCGCAGTCGTCACAGCCTCCAGGTTCCCACTCACGCGTGTCTCATAGGCGCCAAGGCGCGCCATGAGAGCGTCGATGCGCTCGATGCTACTCGGCGCGGCGGCAGAAGCGTCGCCCCACAGGCATTCGGCGAGTTCCGTCGACGTCGGCGCGTCGGCCGCGAGGGCCTCCCATGCGTCGTCCAGATCGATGGCGCCGGTCTCGCCGGGAGGCGCCAGACGGGCGAGATCGAGGTCGCGTCGCGCGCCCAGCAGGCGCAGCCACCAGCGGATGCGCGCGAGCTCGCGGCGGATCTCGCGGCGACGATGACGCAGCTCGGCGACGCGTGGGGACCACTCGTGCGTCGCGTTCATCGCCTCACCTTCCATGCCGCAGGCCGATCACCGTCTCTATCGGCCCGCGCATGCCGCCGCTTGAGCATGAGCGGCCTATCGTGTCCGCATGGCTCGTGCTCCTCTGACGGTCGCGACGGGCGACCCCGGGCCGCCGCCCGCGGCGCTCGTGCGACGCGCCCGCGCGATCAACCGCGCGCTCGCCGAGGTCTACCCGGACGCGCGCTGCGAGCTCGACTTCGACGGCCCCTTCCAGCTGCTGTGCGCCACCGTGCTGAGCGCCCAATGCACGGACGTGCGCGTCAACCAGGTGACCCCCGCGCTGTTCGCACGCTTCCCGGACGCCTTCGCCATGGCATCGGCGCCGCGGGAGGAGCTCGAGGAGCTCATCCGCCCCACGGGCTTCTTCCGCTCCAAGGCGACCTCGCTGCTGGAGCTGTCGCGCGACCTCGTGGAACGGCACGACGGCGAGGTCCCCGGCTCGCTCGAGGAGCTCGTCAGGCTGCGAGGCGTGGGGCGCAAGACGGCCAACGTGGTCCTCGGCAACGCGTTCGGCGTGCCCGGCATCACGGTCGACACGCACATGGGCCGCCTGGCCCGGCGCCTGGGACTGACGGTGCATGACGACCCCGTGGTCGTCGAGAGGGAGCTCAACGCGCTCATCGAGCGGCCGGAGTGGACCCTGTGGTCGCATCGGGTGATCTTCCACGGGCGGCGACGCTGCACGGCCCGCAAGCCCGACTGCGCGAGTTGCGAGATCGCCCGCCTGTGCCCCGTGGGACGCGGCGAGAAGGCGCCGTAGGGCGCGAGCTCGGGCTCGGGCCAGGCGCGCCCGCTCCGGCCAGGCGCATGCGAGGCTTGCCGCGCTCGGCGTCCGCTCAGTCGTCGCTTGCCGCGGCCGCTGCGGCCAGCGCCCTGCGCCGGTACGTGCGCCCCCGCACGTAGAGCATGGCGGCGCCCGCGATCGCGGCGATGAGCGAGCCGCACAGCACCGCGAGCTTCACCTCCTCCTGGCGCTCTCCCGCGAAGGACAGGTCGCCCACGAGCAGCGACACGGTGAAGCCGATGCCTCCCAGCACGCCCACGCCGAGCACGTCCCACCACGTGAGGCCGCGGTCGAGCGAGGCACGCGTGAAGGTCGCGACCACGAACGTCGCCGCGACGATGCCGAGCGGCTTGCCCAGCACCAGGCCCAGGGTGACGCCTTGCGCCACGGGGTCGTGGAGCGCGTCGGAGAGCACGGCCGTGTTGACGGTCACGCCGGCGGCGAAGAGGGCGAAGATCGGCACCGCCACGGCGGCGGAGACGGGACGCCAGGAGTGCTCCCAGCGCTCGACCATGGGCCTGCGCTCGCCGGGCTTGGCCACGGCGGGCACGACCATGCCGAGCGCGACGCCCGCGATCGTCGCGTGGACGCCGGACACGTGCAGCAGCGCCCACGCCACGAGGGCGAGCGGGACCAGCAGCCACGGCGTGGTGATCCGCTTGTGCAGCAGGTATCCGAACACGGCGACGCACGCGGCGGCGCCCAGGAGCGGCAGCAGGTGCAGGCTCGCCGTGTAGAACAGCGCGATGACGATGATCGCGAGCAGGTCGTCGACCACGGCGAGCGTCAGGAGGAACGCGCGCAGCGCGGTGGGCAGCGAGCGGCCCACGACGCCCAGCACCGCGAGCGCGAAGGCGATGTCGGTGGCGGTCGGCACCGCCCAGCCCGCGAGCGAGCCGTTCTCGTGGGTCGCGTTGAACGCCACGTAGATGAGCGCGGGGGCGACCATGCCGCCGACCGCCGCGACGGTGGGGACGATCGCGGTGGCTGGTCGCCGCAGCTGGCCCGCGACGAGCTCGCGCTTGAGCTCCAGGCCCACCACGAAGAAGAAGACGGCCAGCAGGCCGTCCTTCGCCCAGTCTCCGATCGACAGGCTCAGGTGGAGCGACCCGGGGCCCACGTGGAGGTCCCGCACGGCGTGGTACGACTCGGCCCACGGGGAGTTCGCCCACGCGAGTCCCGCGACGGCCCCCAGGAGCAGGAGCACGCCGCCCATGCGCTCGGTGCGCAGCCAGTCGGCGAGGGAGCGCTCCGACGATGCCGTGAGCCTGGAGAAGAGGGCGGTCCTGCGGCGACGGGCGGTCATGAAGGACATCCTCCCGTGCAGGACATGAGAGCGGAGACGGCTGTCACACGCTCGCGGGAGACGAGGGCTCGGACGGAGCAGAGCTGGGCGGCTGCTTGGCGGCGGGCGGGTCGAAGCGGTAGCCCACGTTGCGGACCGTGCCGATGAGCTGCTCGTACTCGGCGCCGAGCTTGGCTCGCAGGCGACGCACATGGACGTCGACGGTGCGCGTGCCGCCGTAGTAGTCGAAGCCCCACACCTCCTGCAGCAGCTGGTCTCGCGTGTAGACGCGCCCCGGGTGCTGCATGAGGTACTTGAGGAGCTCGAACTCCTTGTAGGTGAGGTCGAGCGGCTTGCCCTTGAGGCGGGCCGTGTAGCCGCCCACGTCGACGGTGAGATCTCCCGAGGAGAACTCGGCGGCCTTCTCCAACGGGTCCTCCGCCGACGCCCTCCCGATGAGCAGGCGGATGCGCGCCTCGACCTCCGCGGGCGAGGCATCGGCCAGCACGACGTCGTCCGCTCCCCACTCGTGCGTGACGATCGACATGCCTCCCTCGCGCAGCACGAGCAGGAGGGGCACATTCACGCCGGTCACCTGGACCAGGCGGCAGTTGTTGCGCGCCTCCGCCAGGTCGTTGCGGGCGTCGATGACGAGGACGTCGGCGTCAAGCGCGTCGAGCATGGCTGCCGGCTCGGGGGCCACGACGCGGGTGCGATGGCTCAGCAGACCCAGCGCGGGTAGCACACCGGAGGCGCCGTCAGGCGACGGCGTGAGAATGAGAAGGTCGGCCACAGGCACCTCCGAACGAGTTTTTACTGTACCCGGGCGGCTGATGAGAGACTAGCCTGCGTGAACCCGACGACGCGCACGAACATCGGCGCGAGCGCCGCGCTCGTGATCGCCGTCGCCGTGTTCTTCGGCAACCGATATCTGGCCGCCGCCGTGGCCGCCCTCATCTGCGTCGCCGCGATCGGATGGCCCTCGATCATGCGCATCGCGCATCACAAGGCGGCCACGCTCATCATGATCGCCTCGGGCGCCATCGCCGTCTTCGCCGTCGCCGTGGGCCGCGGCGAGCCCTACCTGCGCTACGCGGTGGCCGCAGCCGCCGCGGCGATCCTCCTCGCGCTCGCAAGCGAGGTGTTCTTCCCCAGCCCGCGCGGGCGCGCCGTCGCATCGGTGTCCGGCCTGGCCGCAGGCGGCCTCGTGGCCGTGTCCGCGGCGGCATGGCTCGCCTCGGCGCGCACGCCCGGCGCCCGCGACCTCGTCATCGCCGCCGCCGTGTGCCTCGCCGTGACCTCGGTGGCGTCGACGCTCACGTCGCGCGCCAACGTCAACGGCATCATCGCCGTGGTCGCCGGCGCCGCTCTGGGCCTGCTGCTCGGCTCGCTGTTCGACACCCTCACCGTCGTGGGGGGCGTCCTCATCGGCGTCACCGCCGCCGTCTCCAACCTCCTCATCGGCGAGATCGCCCGACGCGAGCCGGCGCCGCGCAAGCTGTGGGCGGGAATCTCGTCCGGGGTGACGCCGGTTCTCATCGCAGGCGCGCTCGTCTACATCGGCGGCCGCCTCCTCGTCGGCTAGGGGAGGGCGACATGCTCCTGCGTCTCATCGTCATCGGCGCCCTGCTCGTGATCGTCGCTCTCGGCTACTGGTGGTGGTCGGCCCGCGACGGGCGCGTCAAGCGCGTCGAGGCGCCCGGCGCCCTCACGCCCGACGTCCTGGGCGCCCCGCGCGGCCAATGGGCGACGTTCGTCCAGTTCTCCACGCCGATGTGCGCCAAGTGCCCCGGCACCCGCGCGCTCCTGCTCCAGGTCGCGCAGGAGCAGCAGCACGTCGCGCACGTCGAGATCGACGCCTCCGAGCGGCTCGAGCTCGCGCGCGAGCTGGGCATCATGCGCACCCCCACCGTGCTCGTGCTGGACTCCGACGGCGTGGTCGTGGCCCGCATGGACGGCGCGCCCACGCTCGCCCAGGTGCGCGAGGCGCTCGCCGCCGTGCCGCCGCCGCAGGACTGGACCATCTGACGCCGCGGGGCGAATGCATATCGGAGGGGTAGGAATACGGCCCCGGCGCGGCTAGACTCACGCCACCAGACACGCGAAGATGAACGCGTCGACAAGGAGCAGTCATGAGCGACAAGCCCGCTGACATTCAGATCGATCCCCGCGGCTACCGCTTCGGCGCCGCCGTCACGCTCGTCGTGGCCGTCGTGGCCGTCGTGCTCGGCGCTGGCCTGGCCGGCGTCATCGCGATGTCCGTGCTCGCGCTCCTGTTCCTTCCCGGTGCCACCGTGGGCCCGCAGGCGACCCTGCAGTCGGCGATCTTCAAGGCTCTCATCCGCCCGCGCATCGGCGCGCCCAAGGAGACCGAGTCCTTCCGTCCTCCGCGCTTCGCCCAGCAGATGGGCCTGGGCTTCTCGCTCCTCGCCGTCGTGTTCGGCGCGGTGAGCCTGCCGGTCCTCTTCTACGTCTTCGCCGGGTTCGTGGTCGCGGCGTCGTTCCTCAACTCCGTGTTCGGCTTCTGCCTGGGCTGCGAGATCTACCTCCTCATCAAGCGCGCCACGACCCGCGCGGCCTGACGGATGTCCTCGCTCGTCGTCAAGTGCACGTGGGGCGCGGAGCGTCCTGAGACGCTCCTGCAGGCCTTCACCGTCGCGGCGACAGCGGCATCGGCCGGGGTGAGCGTGAGCCTGTGGCTCACGGGGGACGCGACGCTCCACGGCCTGCCCGGCACGGAGGACGTGCAGATCCCGCACTCCCCGCCGCTGAGCCAGCTGCGGGCGACGATCCTGAGCGCGGGCACCGTCACCATCTGCTCGCAGTGCGCGGCCCGCCGCGAGATCACGGCCGACGACGTCATCCCCGGAGTGCGCATCGCCGGCGCGGCGACCTTCCTCGAGGAGACGCTCGCCGACGGCGCCAAGGCCCTCGTCTACTGACCGACGCCGCCAGCCGCCGCGATGGCGCGCGGCGCGCCGCGCGCCCCACGCGCCATCGCGCCTGGGCCGCAGGCCGAACGCGGGTCCTGCCCCTCGGCGCCGTGCGACGTAGACTGGACGGACTATGACCGCTCTGGAAGCCACCTTCTTCGCGCTCGCCGGCCTGTCCTTCCTCGCCGTCGCGTGGGTCGTGGGCATCGTCGTGTGGCGCGTCGTGAAGGCGCCCAAGCGGTGACCTTCCTCTTCCCCGAGGGCCTCGCCCCCGAGGTCTACCCTCTCGCCTGGCTGGTCGGACGCTGGGAGGGCACGGGCGTGATCGAGTACCCGGGCATCGACCGCGCGGTGGTGCGCGCCCGCGTCGCCTTCGATCACGACGGCGGCCCCTATCTGACGTACGAGGCCGTACTGAGCCTCATCGGGCCCGATGGCGAGGAGGGCCAGATCTGGTCGCGTGAGACGGGCTACTGGCGCGTTCCGCCCTCTGCCCCCGAGGGCCTCGAGCTCGCCGAGGGCCAGCACCCCGTGGAGCTGTTCCTGACCGACGCCGCCGGCACCGTCGCGCTGTACCTGGGTGCGGTGGGCAACGGCCGCATCGACCTGGGCACCGACCTCATGGCCCGCTCCGCGAGCGCCCCCGAGGTGGGCGGCGCCACCCGCCTGTACGGCAACGTGGGCGGCGAGCTGCTGTGGGCGTGGGACATCGCGGCCTTCGGCAACCCGTTGCAGTCGTATGCGAGCGGACGCCTTGAGCGCGTGCTGGCCGACGTCGGCGAGGAATGACCTCATGGGCGCGGAGCGTTCCCCGGGCGTGATCGCCGTCGCCTCTCCCCTCCTGGCGCGTCCCGGCGCCGTCGAGGCCACGGGTCCCGACGCCGGCGTGGCCTGGCACTACGGCGACCCCACGGCGGAGCAGCGCGCGCTCGCGGCGGGCCGCGCGATCGTCGACCAGTCGCACCTCGGCGTGGTGACGGTGACCGGCCCCGACCGCCTGACCTGGCTCGACTCGCTGTGCACCCAGGCGATCGGCTCCCTCGCCCCTGGCGAGTCGACCGAGCTCATGATCCTCACCCCCACGGGCCGCATCGAGCACGTCGCGGCCGCGGTGGACGACGGCGAGACCACGTGGCTCATCACCGAGACCGCGCCCGGCCTGGCGGCCTTCCTCGATCGCATGCGCTTCATGCTGCGCGTCGAGGTCGCGGACGTCTCCGCCGCGTGGGCGGCCCTGGGTGAGGCCTGCGATGACCCGGGCGAGCCCGGCGGTCCGGTCACCTGGGTGGACCACTGGCCAGGAGTGCGCGAGGGCGGCACCAGCTATGCGGCCGGCGACGAGCCTGCGCCCCGGCCCTGGCGACTCGTGCTCGTGCCTCGCGCGCAGCTGGAGGCGGCCGTGGACGAGCGCCGTGCGCGCGGCTGGACGCTCGCCGGGACGTGGGCAAGCGAGGCCCTGCGCATCGCGGCCCATCGCCCGCGCGCGGCGACCGAGGTCGACGAGCTGTCCCTGCCCCATGAATACGACTGGCTGCGCACGGCGGTCCACCTCCACAAGGGCTGCTACCGCGGCCAGGAGACGGTCGCCAAGGTCCACAACGTGGGCCGCCCCCCGCGCCGCCTCACACTCCTGCACCTCGACGGCTCGGACGCCGTGCTGCCCGAGCCCGGCGCGGCCGTGACGATCGGCTCTGGCGAGGCGGTGCGCGAGGCCGGCCACGTGACCTCGGTCGCACGCCACCACGAGCTCGGCCCCATCGCCCTGGCCGTCATCAAGCGCGCCACGGACCCGAGCGCGACCCTTGCCGTCGCGACCGACTCCGGTCCCGTCGCCGCGAGCCAGGAGCTCATCGTCAATGCGGACGGCTTCTCCGTCGACCGTCCGCCGCCGCCCGGCCCCACCATGCGCGGCCTGCTCATGGGGAAGGGCTGCTCCGCCGACGGCGGGGACATCCCGGCCTGAGCCCAGCCGTCGTCCTCCTCGCCTCAGCACGGCCGTCGTCCTCCCAGCCCGAGCCCGGCCGCCGTCCTCCCCGACCGCTGGGCCTCGGCCCGGTACCGTGGAGGAATGGAGATGACCGCGGCTGACTTCGCCAAGCGACCCAAGGCGGCGCTCGACGCCGTCCGCGACGGCGACGAGGTGTTCATCACGGAGGACGGCGTGACGATCGCGCGCCTCAGCCCCGCGTCCGGCCTGAGCCTCATCGAGCGGCTGCACCGAGACGGCCTCCTGACCCCGCCCGCCCAGGAGCGCGCGGTGCCGCGCCTGCCCCAGGCGGAGGGCGCCAAGGACGCGCTGTCGAGCCTGCTCGGCCGCCTCAAGAGGTGAGCCGTGGCGATCGTCTACTTCGACACCTCCGCGCTCGTGAAGCTGTGCGTGCTCGAGACTGGCACGCCGCTCGCGGTCGCGCTGTGGGAGGGCGGCGACTCGCTCGTCACCTCTCGCATGGCCGACCTTGAGGTGCGCGCTGTGCTGGCGGCCGCCGAGCGCATCGGGCGCATCGACGCCGCCCGCGCCGTCATGGCGCGCGAACGCTGGGACGAGCTGTGGCCGGGCCTGGCCAAGATCGAGGTGACGCCCGCGCTGGCCGATGCCGCCGGCGCCATCGCGGACCGCCGCCCGCTGCGCGCCGCCGACGCGGTCCACCTCGCGAGCGCCCTGCTGCTGCGCGAGGCCGAGACGCTGTTCGCGGCCTGGGACCGCCGCCTGGCGGATGCCGCGCGGGCAGAGGGCCTCATGGTCCTGCCGCAGTCCGTCGCCTGAGCGACGCAAGAGACACGAGGAGATCCGATGTTCGGTCAGGCGCAGATGCTGCTCGTCATGGTGCTGTCGTTCGCCGCGTTCGGCGCGGGGGTGTGGGGCCTCGTCGACGCCGCGCGTTACCAGGCAGGCACCTATGTCGCCGCTGGCAAGCAGAGCAAGGCCCTGTGGGTGGTGCTGCTCGCCGTCGCGTCCATGGTCGCCTTCATCTCGCTTCCCTTCCCGTACGGCCGCGGCGGCGGGATCATCAGCTTCCTGGGAATCGCGGCCGTCGCGGTGATCGTGCTGTACTTCGCGACCGTGCGTCCCGTGCTGCGCCAGCACGAGCCGCGCCGTGGCGGCCCGCGCGGCGGAACCACCGGCGGCTGGTGACCGATGCGGGCGGTGCTGCAGCGCGCCTCGCGCGCGTCCGTCACGGTGGACGGCAAGGTCGTCTCCTCGTTCGACCGCCAGGGGCTGCTCGCGCTCGTGGGCGTGACCCACGGCGACGGCCCGGCGCAGGCGGAGACGATCGCGCGCAAGATCGCCGACCTGCGCCTGCTGGACGGGGAGAAGTCCGTCGCCGACGTGGGCGCGCCCGTCATCGTCGTCAGCCAGTTCACGCTCTATGGGGACGCTCGCAAGGGGCGTCGACCCACGTGGATCGATGCGGCGCCGGGGCCTGTGGCCGAGCCGCTCGTCGATGCGGTGGTCGATGCGCTGCGCGCGCGAGGACTCGAGGTGGGGACCGGAGTGTTCGGCGCCCACATGGAGGTGGAGCTCGTGAACGACGGCCCGGTGACGCTCATCGTGGAGGCGTGACCGGGCCGTCGTCGAGGGCAGGGCTCAGGCGGGCTCGTAGACGAGCAGGTCCCCCACCTGGCACTCGAGCGCCGCGCAGATCGCGGACAGGGTGCTGAAGCGGATCGCCCGCGCGCGGTCGTTCTTCAGGATCGAGAGGTTCACCACGGACACTCCCACCTGCTCGCTCAGCTGCGTGAGCGTCATGCCGCGCTCCGCGAGCAGCTCGTCGAGGCGGCAGCGGATCCCGGCGGGCCCCTCGTCGGCCGGGCTCATACGAGTCCCTCCGTCTCCTTGCGCAGCCGCTCGCCGACCTGGACGGCCGTCGCCACCGCCGCGATGGCGACGACGCCGATGACCGCGCCCAGGTTGAGGCTGAGGCTCTGGACCTCGTACGTGTGCTCGCTCACCGCCGCCAGCGCGCCGTTGACGGTCATGCCCGTGAGGATGCTGCCGCCGACCCAGCCGGCGGTGAGGATCGCGGACGCGGCGTAGAGCATGCGGTACGTGAAACGGTCGAAGACCTGGGCGCGGGCGAGGCGCACGCACAGGATCGCGCCGATGACGAGCAGGGCGATCCACGTCGCCCCCCACACGATGGGCTCGGCCCACAGCGCGAAGAGCGTCGCGGGCGCGGGGTCGGCGACGACGACGGTCGCGGTGTCGACGGTGCCGTCGACGTGCGAGCCGCCAGGACCCAAGGGCAGCGGCACGGTCTCGTCCTTGAGGTCGACCTCGACGGGGATGTCGCGGCCGGGAGCCACCTGGGCCAGGCGCCCGATGGCGGAGACGAGCACGGCGACGATGCCCAGGCCGGCGGCCCCGGCGGTGAGGATCAGGCCCAGCCGGTCCGAGGCATCGGGCCGGGCGACGGGTTCTGGCGTGGCGGACATGCGTCCCTCCTTATCGACAATCGTTATTATCGAAAAACGATACGTATCGACTGTCGATATGTCAACCGCGCGCGAGAACCTCTCACGCCTGTGGCGAACATCGGCATATCGAGTCACCGGCCCTCGTTAGCCTGGAGGCAGTCGCCAGGCCCTGTCCCGGTGACCCTAGGAGGTAGAGATGTTCGAGCGGTTCACGGACCGTGCCCGACGCGTCGTGGTGCTTGCGCAGGAGGAAGCGCGCATGCTCAACCACAACTACATCGGGACGGAGCACATCCTGCTCGGCCTCGTGCGCGAGGGCGAGGGGGTCGCCGCCAAGGCCCTCGAGGCCATGGACATCTCCCTCAACGGCGTGCGCGAGCAGGTGCAGGAGATCATCGGCGAGGGCTCGCACGCCCCGTCGGGCCACATCCCCTTCACGCCGCGCGCCAAGAAGGTGCTGGAGCTGTCCCTGCGCGAGGCGCTGCAGCTGGGCCACAACTACATCGGCACCGAGCACATCCTGCTCGGCCTCATCCGCGAGGGCGAGGGCGTCGCGGCCCAGGTGCTCGGCAAGCTCGGCGCAGACCTCGGCTCGGTGCGCCAGCAGGTCATCCAGCTGCTGAGCGGCTACGAGGGCAAGGAGACCGCCGCAGCCGGCGTCGGCGGCGGCCCCTCCGAGGGCACCCCTGCCGGCTCCACCGTCCTCGACCAGTTCGGCCGCAACTACACGCAGGCCGCGCGCGAGGGCAAGCTCGACCCGGTCATCGGGCGCGAGCAGATCATGGAGCGCGTCATGCAGGTCCTGAGCCGCCGCACCAAGAACAACCCGGTGCTCATCGGCGAGCCGGGCGTCGGCAAGACCGCCGTCGTCGAGGGCCTCGCCCAGGCGATCGTGCGCGGAGACGTGCCCGAGACGCTCAAGGACAAGCACCTGTACACGCTCGACCTCGGCTCGCTCGTGGCCGGCTCGCGCTACCGCGGCGACTTCGAGGAGCGCCTCAAGAAGGTGCTCAAGGAGATCCGCACGCGCGGCGACATCATCCTCTTCATCGACGAGATCCACACGCTCGTGGGCGCCGGCGCGGCCGAGGGCGCGATCGACGCCGCCTCGATCCTCAAGCCCATGCTCGCGCGCGGCGAGCTGCAGACCATCGGCGCGACGACGCTCGACGAGTACCGCAAGCACGTGGAGAAGGACCCCGCGCTCGAGCGCCGCTTCCAGCCCATCCAGGTGCCCGAGCCGGAGATCTCCCACGCGATCGAGATCGTCAAGGGCCTGCGCGACCGCTACGAGGCGTTCCACCGCGTCACCATCACCGACGAGGCGCTCGTCGCCGCGGTGCAGATGGCCGATCGCTACATCTCCGACCGCTTCCTGCCGGACAAGGCGATCGACCTCATCGACGAGGCGGGCGCGCGCCTGCGCATCCGCCGCATGACCTCGCCGCCCGAGCTGCGCGACCTCGACGAGAAGATCGCCGCGGTGCGCCGCGACAAGGAGTCGGCGATCGACGAGCAGGACTTCGAGAAGGCCGCGTCGCTGCGCGACGTGGAGCGCCGCCTCACCGAGGAGCGCGCCGAGAAGGAGAAGGCCTGGAAGTCGGGCGACCTCGACGTCGCCGCGGTCGTCGACGAGGACCTGATCGCCGAGGTGCTGTCGATGTCCACGGGCGTGCCGGTGGCGCGCGTGTCCGCCGACGAGTCGAGCCGACTGCTCTCGATGGAGCAGGAGCTGCACAAGCGGATCATCGGCCAGGAGCAGGCCATCAAGGTCCTCGCCCAGGCGATCCGCCGCACTCGCGCCGGCCTCAAGGACCCCAAGCGCCCGGGCGGCTCGTTCATCTTCGCCGGCCCCACCGGCGTCGGCAAGACCGAGCTCGCGAAGGCGCTCGCCGAGTTCCTGTTCGGCGACGAGGACGCGCTCATCTCGCTCGACATGTCGGAGTACGGCGAGAAGCACACCGTCTCGCGGCTGTTCGGTGCCCCTCCCGGGTTCGTCGGCTTCGAGGAGGGCGGCCAGCTCACCGAGAAGGTGCGCCGCAAGCCGTTC